>OMIS01000034.1 GCA_900299155.1 bacterium | reverse complement strand
GGGTAATTAGCTTAGCAGTTTTAGCTTATATGTATCCTCCACTGTAGAATTAAAAAACATCCCTATGATACAAAGTAGTGAATACCTTAATTCACCTGAATCTCCCCAGATTGAGTTTGCGCATGCTATTGATGAACTTAAGGAGCAGCTTGATACATTAACACCCTTTGCCCGCAATATTCTTAATCCCTTTACCAATATTCGAGAACTAGAAGAATTCTCTCAAACTATTGAACAGGGTGCAGGTGCAGAAGTTGTTTTTGGTAATATGAACAAAGCTGGTTCTGGGGAGCGTATCCAAGCTGAGTTTATAGCACAGTTTCTCAAAGAGTATTTTCCCCAACTCCTCATTTCATATGATAGACCTATCTCACAAAGTAATAGAAAAACTGTTGAAGTAGCACTCTTTGATTACTATGAAAAAAAATACAAACCTAGTACTTTCATGACTATGTTTAGTCTGCCCAAAAATGTGATTGGCTTTTCGATGACGCAAGCAAAAATAATTCACTCAAATAGACCAGAATTAGCGACTGTAGAAAAATTAAAGCATTCTCTGAGTGCCCTTACCCGTGAACTTTCTGGTTATCAAGCAAATTCTGAAAACACTCCTCTTATAATTGGCCACGGTTCACCAGATTATTTACAAAATATACCATTTTCATTTAGACGTATGTATCCCACTACCGAATTTATAAATAGCTACTACCATCCTAAGACAGGGATAGCACAGAAACTAAGAAATTTACTATTGCCACAACCCTCCACCCCTGTAAAATCTCAAGATAGGCATGAAGGTAGAATTACCCTACCACGCCACTTCATCCTGAGAACCTTATATACAGCTGCAGACTATCCATTTATACGTGATGACAAAAATAAGATAGAGGGCGTGGCAGCAGGAGTAGCACCTGTCATTACAGAATCTATTCAATTTTTAGAAAAAACGGTAAATCCCAACTATATTCTGGATAAGCTATTGTGGGAACGCGGGTACATTCTTACTGCACAAGAGTTTATACAAAAAGGAAGAAAAATTTCACAACTAACTCGTCCAGAACTTTCTGAAGCAGAACTTACTGAAATATACAACCAGTTTTTGAGCTCTCCAGAAAGACTTGAAAATGAACCTACATTAAAGGAATCAATGAGTGCAGTAATTGCAGCACTCAAGTCATAACTTTTTAACAAGTTTCATTGCCATAAGCATGTAGTAAATGATATTCTAGTGACTCAATGAAAAAAGTACTCTTTATTTGCCAAGGGAATGTGGGACGCAGTCAAATGGCTGAAGGATTTTATAATCAGCGACAAGAAGGCAAATTGGCTATCAGTGCCGGCATAGATGCTGTTGGCGAAAAATATAACTACGTTCCGCGAGCTGACATTATTTCAGTCATGCAGGAAAAAGGTATTGATATCTCACATCACAGAATTAAACAAATAAATAGAGACATGCTTAATGATGTAGATACTATTGTAGTTTTATGCGATGCACGTCTGATACCAAATTATGTAAAGGAAAGTGGCATCAGTATACAATTTAGAGAAGTTCCAGACCCATTTGAAAGTACTATTGATGGTGTGAGAAAAATTAGAGATCAAATAGAAACAATTGTATTGGAAATATTGCGACACGATACTACTCAAAGCTAGTTACAATTGAGCTTCAGGGTCTTAATAGTTCTGCAATTTTTCTTGTATTTTTTCTGCAAACTTCACTCGCTCTCGCTCATCAGACAAAAAACTTTTCTTTGTTAGTTCTACATTAAAATTATCTCCTTCATACCGTGGAAAAATATGGAGATGATAATGAAAGGCGTGTTGATCTCCTGCTGGCTCGTTATTCTGCCGCAACGTAATTCCATCACAACCATATGCTTGCTTCATAGCTGCACTCATTCGTTTAGCAACGTCAAACACACGATGTCCTACCGTTTCTGGTAGATCATATATAGTTTCGTAATGGTGATTTGGGACTACAATCAGATGCCCTTCGTTGCCCGTAATCCAAAACGAATTAATCCACACACTCACCAGTTCATCGCGGAACACAAGATCTGCCTGTTTGAGTAGAGTATGTTCATTTTCAACTCCGGAATTACCAAGACATATGGGACAAATATAAGTATGTGGGGCATGTGATTGCATATTGTCGTACTATTTTAGTTACTATAGTAGGTTTTTTGAAGAAATAAATTACAGCTAGAATTAGTACCAATATACTCTATAGACCTTGGTTGTACAGATTAGTTATCTCAGTTGCGCTCAAAGCTCGAGAGTATATACGGACTTGATCAATCTTCCCCTTAAAGCGTTTGTTCATTGCACCTGGAGCAGCACCAATTACAGCAGGTACCGTACTGCTCTTATCAATTGATCCAGAAACAGTCTTATTACCTACTTCAGTCCCATTGATGTATAAGTAAATCTTGCTTCCATCATAGGTTGCTGCGAGATGATACCAAGTATTATTTTGTAGCGTAAAGTTGGTCGATACAATGTTCTGAACAGTACCATTTACCTTTAGTCTAAATCTGATCGTTGGAGAGCCATTTGTATTATTTTCTGCAAACATCCAGTAATGTGTACTCTCACTACTGTCGCTCGCCTTAGTCAAGATTCTGCAATCTAGACCAGTGCAATTTGCGAGGTCCGATGAATTAATCCAAAGTGAAAAAGTAACTTGGTTACTAGTCAGGTCATAATTTCCAAGGCTGACGTGGTCATCAACACCATCAAAATACAATCCATTATTTGTTCGTCCTGCTTGCCATACAGCACCAGTGACAGTTTTATCTAAATGGTTCACTGATGTATCGTAAGCCGTGGTGCCGCTCGTCTCATCAAACTTCCAGTATGAAAGGAGACCTTCTCCAGCAGGATCATAGCTGGCAGATGCAGAAGGTGCCACAATCTTTTGTGCGATCGGTGCGCCAGGTGATAAGAATCCACCTTGGAGATATGCAGGGACAGGACCATTATACAGACCACCGTTGTAGTAATTTATTAAGTAGTCACTATAAAACTCCATCACTGCAATGTTGACTTTAGCCATAAATACTTGGCCCGTTGCGGAGGTAATTTTGTACGTAAAGTCATCGTATCCTTGGTAGTTATAGTCAGGAACATACTGGAACATCAAAGTATTATTTGCTGTGTTGTAGTTTGGCAAAACTTGACCATGTTTTGCAGGATCCTGGATGACAATATTTTGTACATCATATGTAAACCCGACAGGATCATTTAACAATACATTGAAATTATACTTAGGAAAGTATAGGAATTGTGGTGGTACAGTCCAGTTCGGATAGACACCCCAAGTATTCTTAAACACAAGTTGATAATCATCACCAACTGCGGATTGGTCAGGGTTCACTAACCAACTTGGATTGGTGGTTAAGTTTATGGCATAGATTTTAGGCCAGGTATGATCTTGGACCAACAAGTTATCTTGTGAGTCAAACGCCACCTCACCAGGCGCACCCATGATCAGATCAATTGCCTTAGTAGGTAATTTTTGTGTTAAAGGATCATTGTAATAAAATAACTGACGTCTTGAGCGGCTCTGCCAATCTCCATAATATCCATCATTACCCACCACCATGTGGTTTTGACTATCAAATGCAACGCTAACTGGGGAACCTGGGAAATCTGTTTCACCATAAGCACATCTACCAGCATGATTGATATCTGCAGCATTGATAATATTCTTGACACTAATAGTACTAAATAAGCTTGAAGCGGCATTTAGTGATGCTATATCATATACAAGTATCCGCTTATTGCCGTGGCATTCGTAATTATTATCAATTGCATAGAGGTTGCCAAACTTATCAACCTTCATACCAGCCACTCGACATAGCTGTCTTGTAGTTGAAGCTAATGCATCTGGTTCAGTTGCACATGGGCCATCTGTTTTGTTGGATACACCAATAGCTAAATCAACATAGAGTTTTCCAGTACCAAGCGTGCTTAAGTTCTTTACGCGGAGTATGCGTGATCCACCCTGATCAACAAAGTACAGCGCTTGCTCAACAGGAGAATACGTGATGTTATGGACACGGTCTAAGTGAGTAACCGCAGTATTGTTATCAGCCCAGTAGAGTTTAATATCACTATATATTGGAGTACTGTTTGCTGACAATGGTAGTTGGAAGGCATCGATCGTGCCATGTTCACCAATAGACCACAACCTATTTTGACCATCAATTGCTTGCGACATGAGCGCTCTATCTGTGCGTCTTGTGCCAGCACCATTGACAGTAAAATTAGATGCAGAGCCCGAAGTATTGGTCTTATAGTTTTGCCAGACTTTGAACCAGCCGTCTCTATCTTTTACAATAAGATCGTTACCAAATATAGCAAAGCCAGTTGTTTCCCCTATTTGAGCAGCTGAAATGAGATTTCTACCTTGCAGAGCACCTCCATTAGGATCAGGTAAACAACCGTTACCATCTAGAGTGTATGGTAATGCATAACGAGACACTTGGAAGCGCCACTCATCAGCCAGATAAATATTATTATCACTATCAAATCCAATTGAACCACCTGGCCACCCCATTCTGAATCCGTCATACAATGAACCACAAGCACCACCGTATTGAGAATCGCCACCACGGAGCGTCAGGCTTTTAGCGCCTAGCGCAGTAATCATAGTGCCTGTTGAGCTGGTTAAGATTGTTCTATTTGCAGCATGTTCATTTATCCAAAGCTTGCCACTGCTATATGCTCCCGTGGTTACTGGATTAAACACAAAACCTGTACCTTGGAAAAAGTAATGATTGTTATTACCATACCCATCCCAGTTCTCCCAATCTCCAGGTTGGACTGGTGCAAAGGTACGAGTAGCAGTTACACCATTGGTAATAGTTGCTGGGAAAACTTTAAACTGGGTCTGAAATGGAAGACCAACAATTGCTTCCAACACATACAACTCACCCGTAGCAGGATCTTTCTTGGCAAGTATTGGCGTACATAACTTATTTGATCCACTATCACAACTCCGAGTTGTAAAGTTAGCCTTTCCGACTACATTGGTTGCTGCTTTTTGATTTTGAATAAAAGACAGTACTCGTCCATTGTACGTATCGGCAACCCAGACTGTATTTGAGGAATCGACTGATACACCCCAACCTGCAGGCATCGACATTCCTATTTGGCTAGTTGGGTAGCCGCTGAGCCACAAAGAGGAAGCGGTTGGAGTACCTACTATAGTGCGATATGCTGACATATTGGGGTTATTTGAGATAAAATCAGACTGTCCCCACACATAATCAGCTACAGTGTCTGTGCTAAATGGCGTATTGTACTTAAGCACACGGTTGTTATAGATATCAGGAACATATAAGTTTCCAGTGGAGTCAACGTCAATATTCACGCGAGCCCATTGTTCTGCTGCATTAGTTCCATACGGATAAGCAGTCAAGCAGAGAGATGATGCAGTTGGAGGCGCGGTCATGCCTTTCAAAGAATCACCATTACATGCACCAACATTCATGTTGGGTTGGCCTATGACAATATCTGCTGGTTTAGACCCATCTATCACGCATGAAACTCCAGGGTTGCAGTCACTGTTGACTGTGCATGACAGTGAAGTATTGCCTCCACAGTAGCCAATACCGTTGAAACCTAAGATTCTATTGTTTCCAGTGTCCACAACATACATTTTGTTGGGTGTGCTTGATTTATCAACCACTACGCCGGCTGCATGCAAGATATGCTTGCTATCGACAGCGCCGTTACTTGTTTCAGTCAATGCTGGCTGTCCATAGTACTTCATGGAGACTTGGTTGCCGTAATAATTCAGAGTCGAGTTAATTTGGGCAAATGCGAGGTTCGGTCTAGTAAGTAAGGATGCAGTTAAAATAGTTAGTATTAAAAACAACCGAACTGTGGATGAAACTTTTACCATACTACTACTATACATGTGTGAGAAATGCAAAAACAATGCATATAAAATGTGCTGTAATATGAAAAAATAGGTTATCTTTAAGAGTTACAAACGATATTAGTGCACCATACTTGTGTAAATTACATATCTTATATTTATATAATTTACTGCAGTTGAGGTATATGATCCAATCATCCAATATGCGACAGCATATAGTAAAGGCATTATGAGATTCTCAGAATCACTCAATGATCTAACTGCAAACACGTATCGTGGTGAGCAGCAAGCAAGATGGCACACACACGAAAATGAGTTGCAGTTGCTACAAAATAGATTAGCTGCTCTTGTACTTTCCACCTTGCAGCAAGTAAAAATATTTTATCTGCATGATTCTGGAGTTATTGAATTCCAAAGAAGTACTGACTCCGTTTCAATAACACTCCAGTGGCTCTGCGCT
>OMIS01000033.1 GCA_900299155.1 bacterium | reverse complement strand
CATCAAAACTTAAGTTGTTAAAAGCCTACTTTATTTTTTTTAGCATCAAAACTTAAGTTGTTAAAAGCAACATACAAGCTATTGGATCATCAAAACTTAAGTTGTTAAAAGCTTGGACGTGTAGGATGCCGCATCAAAACTTAAGTTGTTAAAAGCGTAATTGTGTTTGTTCTGCATCAAAACTGTTGAATGAAAAATATCTTATATCAAATTTATATTTAGTGCCTTTTTTACTGCCTGCAGCCCAATCAGCAAACATTTGACTCTGCCATAGGCAATCGGTTGTTGTAACCCCAGCATAGATTCTAAATCTGCTTGACCTAACGACCCAATTTCTGATACCAGCATCCCCGTTATTTTTTCAGATAATAAACTCATAGCTGCTTGACTGATAGCACAACCACTTCCCTGCCAACCCACCTCGCTCACTCGCTCTCCAGTGGCATCAAACTTCAAAAACACTGTCACATCGTCACCACAAGAACTGTTGGTTTCATGCACAGAAACCGCCGCATCACTCAGCTCGCGCTTATTTTGTGGATGTTGCAGCTCTTCTAAAATCACTGCTTGGTATAAATCTTGAGACATATTTCTAACTCTTATACTTGCTATTTTTGATGCTTGAGTAAGTACTATCTACTTTTGGGACAAGGGTAGTAACTTTTTACTTTCCAAATACCTGCGCCACTTTTTTGAGCGCCAGAATCAGTTGATCAACATCCTCCGTCGTATTGTAGACTTGAAAGCTCACGCGCACACTGGCCTGCCATCCAAATGTTTCATGTAGTGGCATCGTACAGTGATGACCACTGCGCACCGCCACGCCTTCGCTGTCCAAAACTTGGGCAACGTCGTGGGCATGTACGCCATCATAGATGAATGAGACAGACCCAACACGATCAGATACTGGCAGCTGCTGTGGCGTTTCACCGCTTTCATCTTCCTGTTGTTGTCTAGCTACTTGGGCAGATATCGGCGAGATTGGACCGATTACCTTCACTTGTGGGATCTGGGAAAGTTGTGCAATCGTATACTGAACCAACTGCTGATCATGTTCTAATACATTTTGCATTCCAAGATTTTGTAAGTAACGGCAAGCCGCCGCCAAACCCACAGCACTGGCCACATCGGGGGTACCTGGAGTAAAGCGCTCTGCTATGTCCTCATTAAATTTTGTGCCTGCTGTGTGCACTTCTGCAATCATGCCACCACCAAATAACCATGGCTGCATCTCATTTGTTTCTAATAATTTTTTGCGCACAATCAGACCACCCACACCCATCGGCCCGAGCATTTTATGTCCACTAAACGCAAAAAAATCTATATCTAGTTTATGGAAATCTAGCGGAATATGTGGTGCAGCCTGCGCGCCATCTATCGCAATTCTAGGGCGGGTAGTTGCAGCAGGATACAACGCATGCAGTTTTGTCACAATTTCTGTAAGCGGGATTTGCGTGCCAAGTGCATTGGAAATATATGTCAACGCAATTAACTTAACTTTTTCCCCATGTTTCTCTAACAGGTTGTATAACTCAGTGGTTTGAAGCCGTCCAGCTGCATCAACACCCACAAACGCAAGCTGTGCACCAGTTCGCTCCACCACTTGCTGCCACGGGACAATATCGGCATGATGTTCCATTACAGAAGTAATAATGATATCTCCAGCGGTCAAATTGTGGTCTGCCCAGCCGTACGCAATACCGTTGAGTGCTTCAGTGGAGTTACGCACCAAAATCAGTTCTGCTGGATCTGCACAAAAAAATTGTGCGATCTGAGCGCGACTTTCTTCCCAAGCATGCGTACTAGCATCTGAAAGTGAATGTACGCCCCTGTGGACGTTGGCATTACTTGTTTCGTAATAGTGCGTAATGGCTTCTATTACCGCTCTGGGTTTTTGGCTGGTTGCAGCATTATCAAGATACACCAACCGTTTCCCCTGCACAGTCTGTGAGAGGATGGGAAAGTCAGCTTTGATTTTTGCTACATCAAACATATCCCTGTATTGTACCGCACCAGGGGAAGAAAGTGTTGATTGGAACTAGTTTATACTGCCTTTAGCAGCTGCCAAAAGTTATTACAATAACCAGCCCATGCAGGATTATCTTGACTGAGCATAGACAAAAATTGTTGTACTAGACTAAATTTTTCATTTGGCCTCAGAAGCCCACCTTGATTCACTGCTACAGATCTATCAGTAGCCAAATCATATGCTGTTGATGGTGCATATACACCACTATATGGCGAGAATACATTGTTTATTATTTCATCATCACCAATCCCAACACCTTCTTTATAGTGCCAACGCAAATTATAAACGGTAACTGCTTTTCCATTTGCGAGCGTTACCTCAATACCTTGCTTCAGCTGTACGACCAGAGAAGTTATTATTCGCTTGTCATTTTCTGCTTTCGCAGTACTGTATGTTCTGAGGATATCAGTTTCTTCTAACTGCGGAAATTTTTGCTGTATCTCTACTAGTATTGCTTCTTTCTTCCTATTTAATGCGATAGGATCTCTCGGCAACTCGAATTGAGAAAAATTTGTACCAGTTTCTTGTGAAGCAGACATGCTGCCTCCTTTCTAGAAAATTGAAAACTTCCTATTATAGATCTGTCTGGATACAAATACTAGTCTCGAGGGAAACTATTCACTACTCTGCAAAAAACCTTCCATAATTAAAGCCTCTGCTTCTTTGTGTGGCACACCACGACTTTTCAAATAAAATAGCTGTTCTTCAGGAATATGACTAATACTGGCTGCATGCGAACATTTGACATCATCAGTTAGAATTTCCAGTTCTGGGATCGCCTCTGCTTTGGCAGTATCTGAGAGAAGCAGGATCCGTTCAGTTAAAAATGCGTTGGTATCAGGGCAATTCTCCGCCACAATAATTCTGCCGGTGAAACTAACCTGGGCGGTATCACGAGCGACACCTTTCAGGAGTGTATTGGAACGCGTGTGGGCAGCCTGGTGGTTAATGATGACGGTGATGTTTTTTTGTTCTTTTCCATTCGCTTCAAAAATGCCCGTGATTGTGGCTTCTGCGCCTTCTCCATTCAGTTGAATTTCATAAATACCTGGCGCATCAATGGTGATTGTGCGCTGTTCATCTCGAGCTAGTGTGTAGATTTTTGTATCGTTCATATATTTTCTAAATTGGGCAAATGGATTTTTTTGGCAATAAAACTTAGATTCTACTTTGTGTATGTATATATAGTTTCTCAGGATGTTGAACTCACGTCATTGTAGCTGAAATGTACTACAATTTTTGTTTAGTGAGTTCATCAAGGCAGAATTGCTGCCGACCTGATGAAAGTATATATACATACCAAAACCAAATTCCTTTACCCAATACTGCCCTCCATCTCGTGATCAATCAGCCGGTTCATCTCCACCGCATACTCGAGTGGCAGCTTTTTCACCAGGTTATCTATAAAGCCATGCACCACCATCTTGCGGGCATCTTCTTCACCTACGCCACGACTCATCAGGTAAAACAACTGATCGTCTCCAATCTTGGAAACCGTAGCTTCATGTTGGATAGCCACACGGGAGTTGAAAATTCTATCTACTGGGTATGTGTCTGAGCGAGAGTAATCATCAAGGAGGAGTGCATCACAAATAACAGTGTTTTGACTTTCTTTTGCGTGTGGGCCAACATTGACCATGCCACGATAACTGGTGCGACCGCCATCTTTTGAAATAGATTTTGAAATGATTGTAGAACTGGTATGTGGCGCTAAGTGAATTGCTTTGGAGCCAGTATCTTGATGCTGTCCTGCACCAGCCAGCGCCATACTGAGGGTCTCGCCTACTGCGCCCCGACCTGCCAGGATAAAGCCTGGATACTTCATCGTCACTTTGGAACCCATATTGAAGTCCGTCCAGATCATCGTGGCTTCTTCTTCCACATATGCCCGCTTAGTCACCAAGTTATAGACATTTTTATACCAGTTTTGGATGGTGGTGTACTGGCACTGAGCGCCTTTTTTGACAAAAATTTCTACAACTGCAGAATGAAGAGAACCAGAGGAAAATTGAGGTGCCGTGCAGCCTTCAATGTAGTGAACTTTTGCCCCTTCATCCACAATAATCAGTGTCCGTTCAAACTGGCCAGCATTTTCTGAGTTAATTCTAAAATACGTCTGGAGCGGCATTTTGACTTCCACACCTTTGGGAATATAGACAAATGAGCCACCAGACCAAACTGCGGTATTTAAAGCAGAAAACTTGTTATCACCACTGGGGATGACTTTGCCGAAATATTCTTTGACTAGGTCTGGATATTGTTTGAGGCCATCATCCATGGACAGAAAAACGACACCATCTTTGGCAAAGACATCTTTGAGAGAGCCATAGACCACTTCTGAATTATGTACCACAATTCCGTTTGCCACAAAGTTGTGATAGCCGCTTACTTCAATATCAAAAACTTCTTCTTCATCCAACTTTTCAATTGTCTTGATCCGAGCAAAACCGATATGCTCACTGCAATGTGTTCTAAATACGGTGCCATTGGCACTAGAAAATTTTTGAGTGAACTTGCGAGCAGTCATAAGTTCTTTTTTTCGCAGCAACTTGCTTCGAACTTCATGAGTATTGCCTGAAAGCATCAATCTGAAGCCACTATTTTTACTTTCCTCACCTTTATAGACGTACTTAGACGAGAACTGCCAAATCTGTGAAACATTTAGTCCACAAGAAATAGCTAGCATTTTGAAATCATGCAGCAGATCTTGTGAAACACTTGTTAAAACTAGTCCTCGGTGTGTTTCAGCTTTTCTAATGCCACCATCAGCATCAAAGTAACCACCTATAAATGCAAGCTTTTGTGCTTTTGGTAATGAAAATACCCATTCGGGAACACGCTTAGTAAATGCAGTACCCGAGAACCCATTTTTGATAAAGTAATCTACAAAAAGTTGTGAATTAAGAATGACTCTATCCTTTTGTGTTGTGAGTAAATCATATCCAAACAGTTTCTGTATAAGCTCAGTAGTAGTTTCTCGCAGCTGTTTTTCTTTATCAGGTATTGCTAATTCAACTCGTGAGTATTCGCCATTCTGTAATTTTCCACCAAAAAACCCATCGCCCAGAAAAAATCCAAACAACCACATCAGGTCTTCTGATGTAACGTTAGGCAAAGTCACATCTGCGTAGCGGTTAGTCAGATCTAAAGTATATTCTGTGAATTGATTTCTGCTTTGAACAACCGTCCTTCTGAGATTGGGTTGTATTAATGTATAACTATTGCCTTCTTGAGGAATTTGGGTAGTGATTGCAACCAAATCACCAACTTTTAGATCTGAAAGATACTTCCACTCTCTACTATATTTTCCTCGCTGTTTACCAGGCTCCTTATTGTACTTTAGATGCCAAAAAGGGTGGTTAGCAGTAACTTTAATTTCTCTTCCACCTTGCGTAGTAACTCTATAAACTTCTCTTTTTCCTTTAGCTGCTAAACCCAATACCTTTTGCAATTCAAGGCATTTCGTTTCTTCATTGAGTGAATAGACTTCATCACCAGACTTTATATCAATAATATTTTTTACTCCGTACTTGGTGAAGACTTTTGCATCTGCAGTAAGACAATCATATTGCGCCTTTACACCAGCCAAGACTGCCCGTTCTGCTTCGGGGATTCCCAGTCGGTCAAACGTTTCCTTGACGTCTTGCGGCACATCATCCCAGGACTTGGCTTGTTTGTCAGTGGGCTTGAGGTAGTAGTGAATTTTTTCAAAATCTATAGCAGAGAGATCTGCGCCCCACTGTGGCATGGATTTTGCTAGAAATTGCTGATATGCCGTCAGCCGCAGCTTGAGCATCCAATCTGGTTCACCTTTGATGTGAGAAAGTTCTTGAATCACACGTTCATTGAGACCAGGACGACTGATAAAAGAATAGTGGTCTGTGGGAAATGAGTAGCCGTGTTCGTACTCATCGCCGTGGGACTCAAAACGGGTGGTGTTTTTCTGGGCAAAGCGAGCCATAAATAATTTTCAGTGCAATAACGAAGCCTTATTGTATCATTTTAAAGTTATGTAATTTGTCCCAATAAATGTAATAATCAACGTATGTTATTTACATATTAAATATGTGGGATACAATATCAGGATGAAAATTAAAGAAATATTGAATCATCCAACAAGATCTCTTATTACTGGATTATTTGCAATAAGTTTAGTTTTTTCGCTTGGGGTGTCAAGCACCCCTTTCTTTAGACAGATTTTAAACGACTTTGGAATTGCTGTTTGAACTGGATGGGTGACATTT
>OMIS01000032.1 GCA_900299155.1 bacterium | reverse complement strand
CTTATTAAACTGCTCACTTGAAAGAATTTTTTGAGAAATTATGAGCTGTAACAATGGGATTGCAAGCAAGATATATATAGCTGCTACTTTCCCGATCAGACTGAAAAGTGTCTTACTAAACAGATTTTTTTTCTTTACCTTCATAAGAATTATTACCAAATATCTATAATTCATCTTCTCACAATTTGATACACAATGCTCACATTGATTGCTCTTACAAAGATCTGTATTATTAAAGCATGACAAAAATGCTCACTCTATTTCGCTATTTTGTACTGATCCTAATGATTGCTGGTTTATTCCAAACATCAATAACTAAAGTCAAAGCTTTAACAACAACTACGGATGCAGAAACTGGCCAACAGTATGTAACTGGGGAGATAGTTGTAAAGTACAAAGATTGGAATAATAAAGATACAACAATTTTTGCTTCTCAAAAAAATGCACAAGTAAAAAAAGTATTAGTCAGATCCAAACTCATTGTTTTCTCCGTAGCCGACAGTCAAGTGAAGAATATTAAAGCTACTGCAAGTCAAGCTGATCCCAATATTGACTATGCTGAACCAAACTATGTTGTAACTGCAGACGCCACACCACTAGATTCCTTGTACGCAACTAACCAAAAGGTATTGTGGAATGGTGTCACTCGATATGAAGCCTTGATTGGTGCAAACGTTCAAGATGACATGCGAGTTGATCACGCATGGGATACAACAAAGGGTAGTACTACCACAAAAGTTGCAGTTCTTGATACTGGCATAAACCAAAATCATCAGGAGTTAATAGGCAAAGTTGCTTCTAGTGCTAACTTTATTGATCCAAATGCCTCTGCAACTGATGATAATGGTCATGGCACAGCAGTTGCTTCAATTATTGCTGCTAATACAAACTTTACTACTGCAACTACAGGAATTGCTGGGGTCTGTCCAAACTGTGTCTTATTAAACGCAAAAGTTCTCGGAGCAAACAAAACCGGTGCTATTTCAGATGTAATTGAAGGTTTGTATTGGGCAAAAGACATGGGTGCAAATGTCATTAATCTTAGTCTTGGGTTCCCTACTTTTTCAATGCAAGTATATGATGCAATTGAGTATATTCGTTCTGGCAACAACAATATTACAATAGTGGCTGCATCAGGTAATAATGGTTTTGAACAGAAGTACTACCCAGCAGCTTTACCACAAATTATTGCTGTGGGAGCTTTAAATGATGACGGCACTCGTACCTACTACTCAAACTACGGTCCTTGGGTGGATTTGATGGCATATGGGCAAAGTATAAAAGTTGCTCAGCATTCTACTGTGAATGGTTATATAAATATGAATGGGACATCAGTAGCAGCTCCATTTGTTAGTGGTACCGCAGCATTAATGTACTCACGAACAGACTTGCCTACAACTAATCGCGCAGATTATGTTCGGAAAACATTGATGCAATACGGAAGGCACTCTTCATTAACAATATATGGTGATAAAGTGCTCGACGCACAAGCAGCAGTGACACAACCGCTATTAACTGAGACTACTTATCAGAGTCCGGTTAAGTTCTATGTGTATCAAGATAACAATAATAGTAATTCAATTGATATTGGTGATGTTTGTGTCAAAAATAAAACACTGGATTTGGCACAAGATAACACGACTACCACTCCGAGAAGCTGGACACCTTTAACTCCAGTAGCAATCGGTGGCACAACTTCTATTAAGATGTTGTCACAAACAGATGTCACCAACTGCAAACAGACAAGCAGTTCGTCTGTGAGTCTAATTATTGGTAAAGTATATAAATTAGTTAATAGTGCCAACAACAACTCATTTTCCAGGGTAAGTTTCATTACACCTGACTATACCTATGGTGCAACTGACTATATTGGTACAACTAATGATTTATATGGTGACTGTAACGGGGATGGAGCCGTTAATGCTGGAGACTTAACTGCAGTCAACCTTGAGATATTTGACGGCGATGGTGACAGCTGGTTAAACACATTTGGAGGAACCTACAATTTTACTCGGTTCTGTGACGCCAATCGTGACACAAAAGTAGATGCTGGAGATCTAAGTTGTATCTCAAATAAAATATTCGATAGCACATTTACCTGTGGCGCGCTATAGAATAACTTTTGATACGTTAGCTTTGGGCACCTATGTATTCGTTCTTTAGTGTATACTTTTTTTAGTGAATAAAATAAAGAAATTACTACGAACCATCGGCCCAGGATTCATTACAGGAGCTTCTGATGATGATCCGTCAGGGATTGCGACTTATTCACAAACTGGGGCACAGTTTGGGTATACCCAAGCATGGACTGCACTCTTTTCATTTCCATTCATGACGTTTGTCCAAGAAATGTGTGGCAGAGTTGGGATGGTGACAGGCAAAGGTTTAACGGTGCTGCTGCGAGAAAATTATAGTAAAACAGTGGCCACCGTCGCAGTGCTACTTCTGGTTATTGCCAATACTATAAATATCGGTGCAGATTTGGGAGCGATGGCTGCTTCTACAAAGTTATTTATTGATATTCCATTTGCTATTTTGCTTCTACTTTTTACTACTATCACGCTAATACTTGAAGTTTTTGTACCCTACCCTACATATGCCAAGTTTCTTAAATACTTAACCTTCGCATTGTTTGCATACATCGTTACTGCTTTTTTTGTTAAACAAAATTGGCTGGATACATTGTACTTTACATTCATTCCCCATATTACGTTTTCCAGTGCATATATTTTTAATATTGTGGCAATACTAGGCACTACTATCTCCCCATATCTTTTTTTCTGGCAAGCTGATGAAGAAATAGAAGAAGAAATTGCACATAACAAGTTGAGAGCAATGGGCAAAGGTATTCCTAAAATTTATACTAAGGATATTTTTGAGATGAGGCTGGATACAACTGTGGGTATGTTCTTTTCTAATGTTGTGATGTTTTTCATTATTATTGCAACGGCTGGTACGTTGCACACGCATGGTATCTATTCCATACAAACTGCAGACCAAGCAGCAGAAGCACTTCGGCCACTGGCAGGAGACTTTGCAGCATTACTTTTCGCGGTCGGAGTGATTGGGACAGGATTACTTGCAGTTCCCATTTTAGCTGGCTCTGCAGCATATGCAGTAGCGGAATTATTTAAATGGAAAGCAGGGCTTGGGTTGCAGTTCAAAAAGGCACACGGTTTTTACGGTGTAATTACAATAGCCACGCTCGTCGGGCTCATAGTAAACTTCACTTCAATTAGTCCATTTCAAATGCTCTACTATACCGCCATTATTAATGGCATCGTTGCACCACCATTACTCGTACTTATTTTATTGCTTGCAAATAACAAAAAAATTATGCGGGAGCATACCAATACTAGAACTTCAAATATTATGATTGTAACTATAACTGCAATTATGTCAGTGGACTCATGATACCCAGT
>OMIS01000031.1 GCA_900299155.1 bacterium | reverse complement strand
TCACTGACTCCAGGTCAAACAGTAACGATTCAAGCAGAAGTGATTAAAATAAATCGTATCTTCAAAAGTCGCAGACCGATGACCACCGTAGTTGTGGCGGATCAATCTGGTAAAACTACCCTGTATTGGTTTAATAATAAATTTATTGCACAGACCTTAAAAGTGGGTGAAACCTATCTTTTTAGTGGGGCAATTAGTGACCGCAAGACGCTCGTGCAGCCGCAGTTTGAGAAAGTTTCTGCTCGTGAATCAATCCATACTGGACGGTTAGTACCAAGCTACACACGTACCATTGATATCGCGCAGGGCACACTTCGCAGAATTCTCAAAGAGATAGTAGATAACCTGGATATGAGTTTTCATGGGGCTGATCTGATTTCACAGCTCGCACCTGATATTCCCGATCAAATTGCAACATTCAAGCAGCTGCACTTTCCTGAAACTGAAGAAAAGGTAGTAGCGGCACGAGAACGGCTGGCGCTTGAAGAACTCTTGGGGTTGATACAGTACAGTCAAACTATTAAAAATGAGTGGGCAGAGGAAGGAAAAGGGGTAGCCATCCCAGAATCTCAGCCGCTCATTCCTGAAAGTATCCCGTTTTCACTCACCGCAGCACAAAATCGTGTTATTACCGAAATCTGTGCAGATATACGTAAGCCTGTACCGATGAATCGGCTCTTACAAGGAGATGTCGGCTCAGGAAAAACGGTTGTGGCTGGCGTAGCTGCACTTCAAACACTGCGCGCTGGGCAGCATGTGGCGTTGATCGCTCCCACTAAAATTTTAGCTGAACAACACTTCCATACCTTGAGCAAGCTGTTTCCCTCGATGCCTGTTTCACTGGTCGTAAGCGGTAAAAAAAGCTTTCCCAATCCAGACAAGCCCTTTTTATGGGTGGGAACACATGCCTTGATCAATAAACTACCTGAGCTCAAACCTGGGCTTGTCATCTACGACGAGCAACAACGCTTTGGTGTTGTGCAAAGATCACAAGTTCAAGAGCTACTCCCACGCCCACATCTTTTAACGATGACCGCAACTCCGATCCCACGGACGCTGCTGTTAACTCTTTTTTCACATCTTTCACTCTCAGTCATTGATGAGCTGCCAGCCAACCGCCTACCCACCAAAACTTGGGTACTGCCTGAGATGAAGCGTGAAGGGTTGTATGAGTGGTTGAAAGAGCAGATCATCAGTTCAAATCATAGTTTCCAGGCTTTAATCGTCTGTCCGTTCATTGATCCATCTGAAGCACCTGAGTTTGAAAAAGTGGCCTGTGCCAAGGAAATGTTTAGCGTTATTGAAGCAGAATTTAAGGGAATTGCCAAAGTGGGGTTGCTTCACGGAAGGCAGTCACAAGCAGAAAAAACTGCGGTCACTACAGCTTTATTTGGGAGAGAGCTTGATATTTTAGTAACTACCCCGATTGTGGAAGTAGGCATCGATTTACCGCAAGCGAGCGCAATGATTATAGAATCAGCAGAACGATACGGTATGGCGAGCCTGCACCAGCTTCGCGGACGTGTAGGACGGGCAGGACAACAAGGGTACTGCGCACTATTTACCAGCACTGGCAAGCCGCTAGAGCGTCTTCAGTTCTTTGCACAAACATTAAACGGACAAAAATTGGCAGAGCTAGATTTAGAAAATCGCGGAGCAGGGGACTTATTTGGAACTGCACAGCATGGATTCAGCCAGCTTAAGTTTGGTAACTGGACCAACCTCCAGCTTATCAGTAAGGCGCAGCAGCTGTTTCCACTGCTACCTGCTGATTGGAAGCCACTTCTCCCACTGCAAAATGCTCCAGCAGACACCCCATTAGCCAACTAATTACTTCACATATAAAAGAAAAAATGATTTGTTCTGATACGTCAGATATTTACAATTTTTAGAACGCGTACAACGCTTGCAGCTGCCCGCTGCTATACAACACACTACACCCAGAACCAGTTTCCACTGCTACAGGAATAACTTCTGCTTTTACAAAAACACCGGTACTGCCAGACATAGGATCTGCTGTTTCCAGAGGAAGTGTTGCAGCACGGTAGACTGATTTTGTCTGATCCAGCTCAACAGGATCCACTGGCACAAGTCTAGTCATTTTGGACTGAACGGGGACTAGGACAGTAATATCAGGACTATTGCCAGCAGTATCGCCCAAAATTCTCAGAGAATATGCCTGTTGCTCACTAGCAAGTGAATTACCAGGAACTTTTTCAAGTTTATGCGCCACTCCATACACCGTAAAACTGCGCGGCTGTACTACCTGTGGAGCTGCACAACTGAGGCTTGCCAACTCAGGTATGGAAGTATCACTTTTGCTTTCAAGCTCTGCAAATGCTTGGCGTGTTACAGAGCGCGCTGACGACCAATTATTGACATCGAAATTATAGAGGTACGTCGGGTAGTATCGGGTAAGATGTACCGTAATAAATTGATACTGCAGTTCATTGAGCAAACGATTTTCTTGGGGGGCTAACTCGGTTTGGGTGCGGACTTGATAGCGCAAAATATCCGCAAATAGTTGTTCTGGCATACTAAACAGCCGTTCTTCATCTTGAGTTAGGAGCGTAAATGCACGTTGTTCAGCATAATTGGTAAACTGCCAACCACGATATTTTTTCAAAGATTCGGGGATGACTTTGGCTTCCCTAGAACTGGCAGGTTGGACATTGGCAGGAGAAACATGTTCAACTAGGTCCTGGCGATTTTGCCAACTGTTTACTTCATAATTTTGTAGTGCATACTGCTCGGTTTCATTTTTATCATGTAGTTCTAGGCCAATTTTTCTATATTTCTCTAGCAACCAGCTGTCTGGGGCATACTTGAGATACAAGCTATCCCGATTTTCCATAAAGCTTGCAAGTGCTAACTTTAAGCCAGCCAACTGTGCTTTTTCCTCAGGAGACAATGATTCTTTAGCCAAAAGTGGGGCAGTATCTGCTTCAATCTTCGTTAGTAGTTCTGGCCAAGCTGGCGCAGCATCTTCAGAAAGTTGCATCAAATAAAAATAGTCAGTGTATTGATGATGCCCAGGCGCACCTTGCACAACCAGGCTGTCTACATTTACGACACTGATTGCCAATAACACTACCACGACACCACTCCATAAAGCTGCTAAAGCGCGCTTTTCTTGAATCTTTTTCCAGGCATACGCCAGTAGCACAACCAAAAAAAAGGCTAGCCAGACCAAAAACACCTCACCAATGACACGCACTCGAGTCAATCCGTAGGTTTCGACATACAAAACATCTCGTTTATATGCCGATGCCAGCAACAATCCCAGTTCTCCCACCATCAACGTATTTAGAATCCAGATCACGTTACTATTTTCTGCAGTCTGGTGACGCAACTTTGCACCTGCGATATACGCCAAGATCCCCCCAATAAACACAGCTAGCAGTAACTCTGTAAAGCCTTTGCGGACGTACTCGCTAAAGGTTAAGTTCAATGTTTCTAGCAGCTCTTTTGAGCCACCAAATAAATACTGGAACTGCACCACCAAGAAAATACCTACCACAATCGTGACCACGCCTAGTACAGCCACCACATCCCGCTGAACAAGCCAAGTAGCCTGACTTTCAGTTTCTTCACCTCGGTCACTTTGAATTGTCCACCAAGTAGAGCAGAGGAAAATTATCACCAACGTCCAAAGTGTTCTGCCAATCAACTGATTGCGTACTTCCTTCATGATCTCAGCAAAGACTGGATCAGCTTGTGAAAGTAAACCCAGAAAGATCGCTAAAACGATAAATGCCAGTAAACCAGTCTTTACCCAGCCCAAAAAAGTGGACTTGCTTCCTTCACGCTTAAAAACTGACCGGACCACTCTGAGGCCTTGTACCAGAGTTAATGGAACAGTAAAAATAATCGAACCCAACCAACCGCCAATAGAAATAGGTAGCTGTTTGTATATATAGAATACAAAAAGTAAAAGCTGACTGACCACAAAGAAAAGAATATTCCAGGTTTGCGTAAATCCGTTGGCACGAAGGAACACAAAACTTGATAACACCACGAGTGCCGCAATCGTACTTAAAACAAAGAAATTGCGATTTCTCCAGAGTAAAAGCAGCCATGCAACTGCAGTACCGAAAGCAAAAACAGCCCAACCAGCTGCGGGCACTCTAAATTCTGGGCCAAAATAGGTTACATAACTGTATAAGCCTGCATGGAATCCGAGCAGCGCGGTGGCCAGCGCCCAACCAAACTGGTGCGGAAAAACTAGGGGAGTCGTAGGAATAAGAGCTGAAGTAGTATCTTTGCGAATAAAACGCTTATATGCCCAGATAATTGCCCATACAAACCCTGCCAGAACGGCTAATCCAATACAAAGTGCAATAAAACCCACAATGATTCCAATAACCATACTCACATTATACACACACAAGCAACTTGAATAATAGCTGATTTCGCGATACAATCACGCCTTGTCCTACTAAACATTCGTATCTATACTATAGAAGTAAGGAACTTTATGGGAGCCCATCCAAAGAATAAAATCACCCGCGCAGAACGCGGTAAACGCAGAGCAGGTAATACTCCTTCTCTTAAAAAAGATCACAAGATAGCCAGTGTACCATTGCACAAACGCGGGCTTGTCGCTAGTATTTTGAGAAAAATCGGTGTAACACAAGCTGCTGCACCAGAAGTAGAAAAAGCAGAAGTAAAGAAAACTGAAGCTCATACCCCAACTCCAGCTGCTAAACCAGCTCCAGTTGCAAAAGCTACTAAAGCTGCAAAACAATCTGCTCCAAAAGCAACCGTAAAAAGAACTCAGCACAAGGGTTAAATGTCAGATCCACGGCACGAACGTCGGATTAAGGTTTTACAAAAACTATTTGCCTGTACATTTACTCAGGGTAATTTAGAACGTTGTTTACTTGAAGTCGGAGACGAAGAGTTTGTAGAGATGCTCCGCCAGCTGCCCACACTTGATGAAGCGATTGCACAAGTTGCCCCAGAACGGCCACTTGCTGAGGTCAACAAAATTGATCTTGCAATTTTGCGGCTTATTATGTTTGAATCTAAGCATAAGAAGACGCCAAAAAAAGTACTGCTTAATGAAGCAGTAGAGCTTGCCAAAGAATTTGGCAGTGAAGGTTCATCAAAATTTGTGAACGGGGCGTTGGCACGGCTGCTGCTAGACGAAGAAGCACAGTCCGAGTAGTATCAAGTAGTTACTTGAACATTGGTGAGGACACACTATGACAGAGCACAGTGAGATATTTGAACAGCTTCGCAACATCATTGCTGAAGAAACTGGCAATGACCCTGCAAGTATCACTCCTGATTCAGATTTAATTGAAGATCTTGGAATGGTTATTGAGCATGATCTGCCTCCAGTCGTGAAACGGATCAATATCGAGTTTGACGTGGCTCTCAATGCCAAGGTGCTCGTGCTCACAGCTGAAACCGTTAATGACCTGCTCACCTATATTATTGAAGAAATTGAGCTCGGCTAACCAACCAAGCCCAACCCTGCCACCCTGTCTACATTTATCGATAATCTGTATACAATGAAGTAAGGTTTTTTAGTGGAATGTACTATGCTACCAACATTTACAAAAGCACAATTACTTGAAACTGCATTAACACACCGCAGTGCTTTGAACGAAAAAGGAAGTACCGTCACAGAATCCAATGAACGCCTGGAGTTCTTAGGAGATGCCGTACTCGAACTAGTTTCTACTGAGTTTTTATTTGCCAAGTTTCCTAAAGAACCAGAGGGGACCTTGACTGCGTATCGCAGTGCACTGGTCAAAACCACTAGTTTAGCAACGGTAGCTGAAAACCTGGGGCTGGGCGAACGCCTCAAGATGAGTAAAGGCGAGGAAGCTACAGGCGGACGGACAAATCCTAGTTTGCTGGCTGATACGCTGGAAGCAGTGATCGGGGCACTCTACTTAGATCAGGGCTACACGGCGTGCGTCAAGTTTTTACATGAACATCTCTTCACTAGTTTAGATACGATTTTAGAACAACGCCTCTACAAAGACCCCAAGAGTGAACTACAGGAAAAAGTCCAAGCAAAGGGCTTTGAAACACCTCGCTATGAAGTAGTGAGTGAATCTGGCCCAGATCATAATAAAGAGTTTACCGTGTCAGTTTTTGTAGGTGAAACAGAAGCAGGCAAGGGGAGTGGCAAGAGTAAACAACAAGCGCAACAAGCCGCTGCACAAGAAGCACTTAAGAAGTATTCTTAGTTCTCTAGTTTCTGTGCAAAACCTGTTCACATAAAACCTCAACCCACCACTTGAGAATATAGACATTCTCCAGTATAATTCGTACGTCTTAGCCTTATTGTAAGGCACACAGAAAGAAACATTCTTTATGTTGAAAATCAAACTTGCTCGCTTTGGAAAGAGCAACCAACCACACTATCGTATCGTTGTCATTGAAGGCAAGAGTAAACGCGATGGTCAATATGTTGAAAACTTAGGTCACTATGCACCAACCGAGATGCCTAAAATTCTCGAAGTAAATGCAGAGTCCTACGCAGCATGGGTTAAAAAAGGCGCACAACCTACTGAAACCGTCAAAAGTTTGGTAGAGCGTTTTAACTCTGGCACTCCATTCCCAGAACGCACCAAGAAACTTTCTAAAAAAGCAAAAGCAAAGCAAGCTGAAGCCGCAAAAGCTGCAGAAGAAGCCAAGGCTGCTGCACAAGCTCCAGAAACTCCAGCTGAATCTGCTCCTGCAGAAGCAGCTGCTACAGAAGCTACCACAGAAAGTAAATAATCCATGAAAAATCTCCTAGAATTCATCATTATTCACTTAGTTGAGCATCCTGAAGACGTTAAAATTGAAGAAACACAAGATGCACAAGGTAGTATTTTCACTATCTCTGTACATCCTGAAGATATTGGCCGCATTATTGGAAAAGGTGGCTCTGTCATCCATTCCATCCGCAATATCAGCAGAATTCGTGCTATCAAAGAAGGCATTCGCGCAAAGATAGTGATTGCTGACTCAGCTCCAGTTCAAGAATAATTGATTCACTGCTGTATTTTCGCTATATTTTCCTTATTTCAAAGGTTTGCTTGCTGTGCGGAAAAGTACTACACCGTCTGATTGTTTGTAGTGCATATACTTTGCAATGTTGGTAACTTAGTAATTCAAGAAGGTTTGCCACTACTATAGTAACTAGTGCTGAATACGTTTGAGTATTTTTATCAATGAGTAGGGCAGAGAGTAGCTTTACTAGTAATTTTAGGTTACTGCGCTGTCGCACCACTTCCTGAAGCCTGAGGAGCGTTTCTCTGATTTAAGAGTTCTTGAAGTAACTGCTGCTGGCTTGGTTCTTTGACTGCTTTGAACAAATCATCCGTACCGCCACCAGTCACTTGGGTTTGCAGCGGTACATTGATTGGAGCAAATGCTGCTAATGCTCCAAGTACTGATTGCTCTGGAGTACCAAGCACCGGAAGCGGAGTATCCACCCGTACCGCAATCGACTGCGTAAAGTAATACGTCTGTGTATCAAGTTTTGCTTTAAATACTTGATCTGCATCTGCACCTTTACTTTCATCCAGAACACCTGACAGATCCATTGTTGTGACGGTAGTAAATGGTGACACGCGTTCAACTTGAATGATAAAATCCTGAACTTGCTTAAATGTTCCAGAAATTTCCACTTCTACCTTCAGAGAATCAAATGCTTTTCCAGAGGTTTTATTGACTTTATCTAATGCCGCGGTACTACTGGCCACTATGCCTGGAGATAAATTAAACGAATCAAGAGAAACTCCAGTATTTTGGGAGACGGTGTTCAAACTAGTCAGTAACTCAAGGACTGGTTTGCGTGAAGGCAGAGCTTTGTCCACGATATCAATTTGTGCATACTCAGCAGTAGCAGGCAAACTATCAAGAGCATTGCGCTTCTGAGTTAATTTGGTAGTATTAGGCTTTTCACTTTGAATTTTAGTATAGGTATCATAGGCATTCTTGGATTGTGGGATAAAAAGGGCAGTCGCTAAAATCAAAATTATCCCTCCCAACCCCACGGTATACAAAAGATATTTGCGTGTAACAAGGAGTATCCGTATGTTTACTTTATCAAGCTGCATGTTTTTCCTTTAAATTCCCACTGCCCCAGGATCTGGTGCTACACTTTCAGTTGGTGCAGTATCTCCTTCAGTTGGAGGTACTACGCCAGCTTTTCGCGCTGCTTCTGCTTTTAATTCTTCAAGTGATTTATCTGCCAATGGTATTGCTAGACTCATGCTATATGAACCATCTGAAGACCGCCCCAAAGATTTTTTCTGCATCTTGGGGTACTTTGTCTTGACTCCATCGCCATTGAGAGTATTCATCACCAGTTCCATTACAAAAATATTCTTGGCGCGTAGAGTAAATGCGAGCTCTTCAGTATCTTCTGTATATGATAACTGACTGATAACTACGTCTTTGTTAAACAAATTACTGAAATACTCTAAAGTTTCTTGCTTTTCTTTGCGTTTACCAAAGAGATCAGTGAGTGCTTTTATTTTGTATGAGAACACAGTAAATGAACGCTCTACTTCTTCTTTAGCAGTAATAGCTTCACGCAACTTTTTCTGTTCATCGGTGATCTGGCGAAGCTGGTAGAGGAAGAATAATCGCGCTCCCACTGCTGCCAAAACAAAAGCGACAGCCACCCCAGTAGCCACAAGTGACCACTTGAAGAATAACCTATCTTGAGCCTCAAGACGAGAAAGATTGCGCTGCCTGTCTCTGACAAAATTAATTGATCTAACCATACTATTCTTCTCTTGCTAACAGCCCCATGCACACGGACATTGCCGCGTGATTTACATCTTGTGGGATAGAACCAGAAGCATTGGCAAATGGGGCAGCCACCAATACTTCTACACCCAGCTCATCAGTAACGAACTGAACTAGCCCAGGCATAACTGCTGAACCACCAGATAATATGACACGTTTAACAGATTCTTGCGGGTTCTGGCTGGTGAAAAACTGCATCGCTTTGCGCATTTCTGTGACGAGCACTCGAGCTGCAGGTAGTAGTGCATCTCTTACTTTTCCTTGGAACTGTGATTCATCCATACCATATGTACGCTTGTACTGTTCTGCTTGAGTGGCATCTAATCCTAGTGCTTGTTCTAAAGCTTTGGTTAATAGTTGCCCACCATTCAGTTGGGAAAGTACAAATCGCAGCTCACCTTGATGAACTACAGACATGTTCATACTTGATGCACCAATGTGCACTACTAAACTAGTAGGATCACTATATTCAAACTGCAGCGAACGCAGTACAGACAGCATGTGTGTTTCTACAATCTCAGGTTCTACACCAAGTTGATTAAACATACCCACAAATCGCTCCATAAGTTGTTTACGCACACCTACGAGTAATACTCGCATAGGATTTTTCTCATTGCGTTGAGGACGATATAAAACTTGATACTCCAGCATTAGTTCCTCTGGAGGGATCGGTATGTGCTGTTCAGCCTGCCAATTAATGGCAGAGGCAAGCTCAGCATCTGAGAGTGGGGGAATCGCAATAACTTTAGTAGAGACAACTGTCTCAGGTACAGCCAACCGAATGTCTGTGCGAGGCAGATCATAGTCATTGATAAGCGTTTCTATAACTTTAAGTAGCTTTTCTTGACTTGCATCATCTGTGGGAAGTGAGATACCAAGTGGATTGAAGATCTCCGCCACACGCTTGATAGCTGGCTTTTTCCCTGAGACGCCATGAATGGCTTTAATACTATAAGTACCAATATCTAACGCAACGGCAGGCATAGACTTCCTTATATTATTTATTTTATCAATGTATCCCCACTATAGAGTGCATACTCTAACACTGTAGGTGGTGCTGGCTTTGTTCTAGTGACTTGAATAGCACTTTTTTCCACGGTGGTTTGCCCAGTGGGATCTTCCGAAGCTTCTGAACGAATATCAAATGCTTGAGCAGTACTTATTCCACTAACGTTTAGGTCAGTACCAGTGTAAAGCGGTTTGATACGCACTAGCTTAGGGTTGGGAACCACAACAGGGAAATCATACGAGTGGTTGTAGTCACCACTAGTATTGGACTGAACACTTGCATCAGAAAATCCTACCGCCCGAGTGGAGTCATACCCACAACTAGGTTTGATCGGGGTGTACTGCACTTTATCTTCACCACCTTCATTATAGTAGAGAGCGATGATAAGAGCAGCACGAGAGTTACAACTTGTTTCTGTACTGCGCTTGGACCAGTTGATACGGAGTGTCGGTTGGCCTGCATTGAGTAATTGAATGGTGGCGGAGGCACCTTCATTGACATAGGTGTTAAGTCCTGATTGAGGGGTGATTGTAATGTTTCCAGTCAGGCCAGTGGGGAGGTCTGCCGCGTCTAAGGTCACTGTTTTGCTGCCATAGCTTTCAGCATCTGAGAAATAAGTAGTATCTGAAAGTGCTTTTTCTACACCAGTCTCAGCAGCATTGAAGACTCGGGTGCTGTCTTGCTGTTGGCCACTGAGTTGGATTTCTTGTGAGGTACGAGATGCTAGGGAAAGACCGAGGACCAGTAAGACTGCCATGATTAAGAGGATGACTACGGCAATTTGTCCTGGGTGACCATAAACTCCACCCGACTGTTGGGCAGTGGTGGGACGATTTTTGTAGTGTGTAGGGCGGAGCCAGCTCTGCATGCGCATGAAAATCTACTACTAATACATGTTTACATACTACAGTAGTTCGAGTCGGTGATGCAAGGGGAAGGAGGCTACTTTTTCAAGTCGTCCTCATACTCTTTTATATGTTCTTTCTTATGTTCAATAATCAAATTTCGTACGAAATTTGAGCGTGCCATGTGTTGTTTACCAGCAGCCCATTTAAGGTATTCGTTTAATTCAGATGCAATAAATAAATTGAAGCGTATGTCTAAATTTTCTTTGGCGTAGTTGAGAGCAAATGAAAGGACATCTTTTAAGTTATCTAATGAATACTCAACTAACTGAAGTTTATCATTTTCAATACCAGAGAAATAATATGGTTTTGAATTCTTCTGATACAAGATAATCACAGGCTTATCAAGATCAAGTGCCATCTTTACATAATAACCCATAGTTAAACTATGGGTAGTTGTTTCAATTATGATTACATCTGCCTGCTTGATTTTTAATGATAATCTAATGTGGGTTTGTTTAATTTCTGATTCATTCATCGTATAAAAGCTATCAGGATTTTCTATAACAGGTAGCTCATTAAGATTTATAT
>OMIS01000030.1 GCA_900299155.1 bacterium | reverse complement strand
TTTCCCTATTATTCAATGAATTTTAAATTAAAAAACAACACGAAATTTCTATTAACTCCTTATTTTTCTTTTCTACACCTACTAAGGTAGTCTACCTAAATGTCCGAGTATTCCGTACAATAGAACAAAGTGTCAGCTCATACATATAAAAATCTTATCTTTACTACTCATGCGTATGCTCGAATGAAGGAACGCAGCATTAGTGATGATAGTGTCTACTGGGTTATCCGTGATCCAGATAAAACAAAAGGGAATCCGCATGGGCACAGTGCTGTTAAATTTATTCGTACCCTTAATAACCGCAACTACCATGTGGTAGCACAGTGGAAAAAGCAGGAGCAGTCATGGTTAATTGTATCGGTTTGGGTGCGTGGTGAAGATGATCGAGAGCCATTTGCTACACAGCTGGTTTTGGCACCATTCAGATTACTTTGGTGGATACTTCGCAAGATTTTTACGCACTAAAATAGTATTATTTCTGTCTCAAAAGACAGCACATTACTCTTCAGTGGTTGTCATTGTGGCAGAAACCCAGTAGCTCCAAGTACCTGCAATGATGAAGAATAGTCCTCCAAAAATCAAAGCTAGCGTTGTCCCGATAGCACCAGAAACAGGTAGTCCACTAGCGCTTGAAACTTTTGAACTGCGCGTAGCACTTGCAGATCCTGATGCAGTTTTTGTCCCACTCTTTGTACTTGTTTGTGCTGATGAGGTCGCACCGCTAATTGGATAAGGGTTATTGGATCCAAATGGAGTTGCAGACGGTTTCGGGGTAGCAGTAGTTTTTGCAGTGGCCGTAGTACTTGTTCCAGTGGTACTAGTGTTTGTACTACTACTGCTAGTTGTACTTGTGTTTGCTTGAGCAATCAAGTTCTCAGTACGAGGCTGCACGACGAATGTTTCTGTTTTAGTCAATTCTTTACCTGTTGCAGGGTCAGTATAGGTGTAGGTAACAGTATGTTCTCCAGGTTCAAGACTGGCCTTCAATTCCTCCAAGTCCACTTCAAATTGCCCCTTACTGTCAGCGGTTACTTCTTGAGTAATATGGTTGTCAGAGTGGATCTCTATTTTTACTTTTACTTTTGGCGCCGCCTGACCAGTAATGACAGGCTGTTGTGTAGTAACTACAGGAGGTTCTTCAGACTTAAAGTCCTTCGCCAAATTTAATGAAACTACCTCAGCGCTACTACTAGCTGAACTGCTTGCAGAGGCATCAAGTGCGCCGTTTAAACCACCCAAAGCAGTTCTCATATCAGCACTTTTAGTAGATGTCGTGGCACTACTTGAAGCTCCTTGATCTGGTGGTACAAGGTCTTGAGTAGATGTAGTAATTTTTGCACTTTGGCTAGCAGCAGCAGGAGTAGTTGGTAGTGCGATACCTTTACCAAATGTAATGTTAGGTACCCCAGGTTTGGCATCTGCAACAGAAATAGTAGCTTGCGCAGTTTGTGTGGGTTCAACACCTTGGATGACAAGTGCGAGCTGCGTATCATCAGTGATCGTGGCAAATCCATTCCCATCTGGAGTACGCGCATTAGAAAGGGCGACTGCCCAGTTTCCAGCATTCGTAACGAGTGAGGACATGTCTCCTGCGCCATCTGTTTTCAAGTAGACGACTGCACCTTCAGCTGGCGCGCCAGTAGGTGTGGTAACTGTTCCAAATACGGTTCTTGCAGAAGTAGGGATGCCTTTCTTGGCTGTGACGATTTTGAATGGCGCGCCATTATTATCAAATAACGCACCATCTCCCGTGCCAATGAAGTAATAGTATGGTGTACCAGGCTGCAAACCCTTAACCGTAATATGATGTAGTTTATATTCACCTGAAGTTGCGGAAAGTTGTACTCTGTCATCAGAAACTTGTAAATTAACTTTGTTTTCATCAGTTCCATATTTCACAAATGAGGTTGTTTCAATATCCGTCATAAATGAAACGGTAAAGGTTGTATCTGAGATATTTGTGAGGCGTACATTTTTTGGTGTGGTTTCGGCGGTTGCACGTGGTGCGAAGACGCCTGCACCTCGACCAATAAAAATAACTCCAATCACCAACGCCACCACAAGAAAACCGAGCCCCAACACAGTGGGAATACGCTTTTGCCAGAGGTGTAATTTAGTTGCTGGTGGTGTCTGTGGTACAGCAGGCATGAAATAACTTCTATTCACTACGAACAACACTTCCAGAGAAATGTCTACTTCTACTTTAGAGAAAAAAAAGTGTTGATGCAATGCGAAAAATAAACGAAATAAATATGTTAAATTGCATCAAAAGCTAGTCAATCTATATCATTCAAGACCTATGGAGTTGCTGGGTTTGGTGCAGTAGTAGGTCTTGGTGTAGCGCGGGGCGTTGGGGTGGGCAGTGGTGCATCAATGCTAATAACTTTTTCTTCACGCGTTTTTGGATCGGTATAGACACGAAAAATTGGAAAATTTGTAAGCTCAGATTCAGTAAATGAACGTTTACTTTCCAATGCATTGAGTGTCTCAAGATCTAAATTCGCTGTAAGTGGTGTGGCATATTTGAGAAACTTGCTATCAATCTTTGTTTTTTGTTGTGCGGCAAATAATGATACCACTGCCCAGCCAATAACGCAGATAAACAACAAGCTCAAGATAGTAAGCAGCTGTTTCTTATGCTTCATGATCGCAAACTGCTTTTTTACTGCTTTGCGTGTTTCATTTGCTGGTGTGGTGATTATTTTATTTTCCATCATTATTCTGGTTTTCCCATATATGGTTGTGAAAGTGTGACCATGGCATTCAGTTTCTTTTCACCTCTACTTTCTTCTAAGTTAAAGGTAACGTTCTCTACAACGAAGCTACGTTTACTATTTTGTAAGGCTTGTACAAACGCTCGTATGTTTAAAAAATCACCACTAATAGACATACTGGCAGTAAGATCAACTTTAGACAGCTTAACTGTTGTATCGGTAATTGCTTTTTCCTCTGGTATTTTTGATACTGAAAGGCTTTTAATAATTACATTATTCTCACTTGCTAGTTTTTCAATAATCTTCAATGAACGGATCAGTTGCGGTTGTGGTGGAATTGCTTCATTGAGATCTGAGAGCTTTGTTTGTGCTTGTGCATAGAGATCTTGTGCTCCACGAAGGGCTAAAACTTTACTTTCCAGTTTAGCTAATAAATCAATTTTTTCTTTACGTTCTTGGATTAAATCAGACATTGTTAAAAGAGTAGGTTGAATAGCAAAAATGGCCAAAAAAATGACCAGACCCAAGGATAGTAGTAACTCCATGGAAACCATAGCTACCGGTTTCTGATAGAAACTTGTCAGTGCGCTTGTAATCTCTTTTTGTTTAAATGATGCCATAAGCACTTTATAGACTATAACCCTCCAGTACGATCAAGGATGTTAACTTTTTCTTTGGTTGTTGTTTTGCCAGTATCTTTTTTATTCACACCTTTTGTATCTGCTGAAATGTTGAAGTAGATACCAGGCTGGTTATTGTCGCCTGACTCCACTCTTGAAATATTAATATTAAAGAAATCCCCTGAAAGTTGCAAATTATTGACCAATAAATTAAATGAACTTTGAGAGAGTGTGTTTCCAGTAATTGTGACTTTGGTAGGAGAAATAGCCAATTGTTCCAGATTTACATCTTGGGGAGTAACTTTTGAAAGATGTTGAAACACATCGGTAATGTTCACTTCAGTGTTAATTTTCTTCAACTCAGTCAGCCGATCCTGTATAGACACAAACTCTTGTTCAAATGAACCGTAGTTGCCTATGATGGTGCCCTGAGTATTAATTTTTTCGTTTAAGTCAGTAATTTCTCTATCTAAGGTAAACCGTGCCGCAAAACTCACAATCACTACCAACTCAGTGAAAATCACGATGTATCTGCCCGCAGAAAGCGCCCACTGCAAAATACGACCTATGGTTGAGGAAAAAAATGGGTCTTTGGGGACCAGGTTAATGTTGATAGCGGCAGGCTTCTTACTCATCTACACACTAATATTACACTGTCTTGGTAGTGAAAGAAAAGGGTAGCTCGTAAACTTGTGCTACACTTGCGTGCCTTCGCCTGAGGATTCGACGACCATCTCAGGAGATTGAGACATGTTTTTGCGTGAGCTACTAAAGGAAAAAACAATATTTTTGAAAAATTCTAACTCCTTAATTTCAAAGAGTGTGGCAAAGTAAAAATACACAACCAGGCCAATAGTGCCTGTGGTGACCGTTAAACCAATTAGTTCAATATTTTTGCGTGTATCAAAAATCAATTCGTCAAAGATGCGAAATGGTAAATACAAGAACACTGCCATTAAGAAACTGGCCAGTAACATCTTCATCTGAGGTAACCAAAACTCACTGGTGTTGAAACCGCCCACTCTGCGGTGTAGAAAATAGATGGACATAAAGAGCTCAATGAGGGCTGCTAAGGTGGTCATAAAGGCGAGGCCGTAGACTTGCCAGGGCGTGTAAAAGACAAATACCGCGCTCCCAGCTAAGTAGATAAAGACAGTAACCAAGGTGATGTAAAACGGGGTACGGGTGTCTCTTAAGGCGTAGAATGCACGGATCAGAAGCTGTACCATGGCTTGTGCAGCCACAGAAAGTGCGATTATTGCCACTGCCCAACCAGTTTCTATGGTTTTATCCCATGGGAAGTTGGGTGTACCAAAGGTTAAACGGACAATTGGTAAGCGAAGCACCAACAGAAGAACCGACGCCGGGAATGCTAAAAACGCGATCTGGTGCAGTGATTGAACGACTAATTTTCTAAAATGCTGGAAATCAGAATGTTTTGATTCTTCAGATAAAAATGGTAGCGACGCTTGACCAATGGGCACGCCAAATAAACGAATTGGAATCGTCATCAAAGTCAGTGCAAGGTTAATAACGACAAAACTTAAGTTGCCCAAACTTGTTGCAAAAAATCCTAGACTCAAGTTCTGAATTTGGTTAATACCAATCGTCAATAGACGTGGTGGAGCAAGGCGCAGTAAAGATTTTACACCAGGAATATCGATATCAAATGAAAAATGGTACTTAAAGCCAAATCTCAGCGCGGAAGGAAGTTGGATGAACATGTGCAAAAATGCGCCAATTACCACTCCAATTCCCGCACCGTAAATACCAAATTTATCTGCAAAAAGATAGGTGCCAGCTAGGATCCCAAAGTTATAAATGATTGGTGCTAAGCTTGGGATGATAAATCGCTGATAAGACTGAAGCATCGAACTAAAAATGCTTGAAACAGCAAAAAACAACTGTCCAAACAGCATCAGCCGAGTTAAGTTGGTAACAATCTGGATCTGCTCTGGAGTAAAGCGAGTTCCAGTGCGGTGTTCTGTAATATATGGAGCTGCAATAAACACGACTGCACCCAATACAAAAAATGCCGCAACTAATAAATTGAGAATGACTGCACTCATTTTAAACGCAGTTTCTTCATTTTCCTTGCGCATTCTGGAGAAGAGTGGGATAAAGGTTGCAGAAAGCGCGCCTACCGCAATTAACTGAAAAAGCATGTCTGGAACTTGGAAGGCAATTTTGAATGCTTCATACGCTTGCCGCGAGCTTTCTGTATCAAAAAACTGTTGGAGCATGATCCGCTCTCTGATTAAACCTGAAAGAGAAGAAATTATATTGGCAGCAGTAATAATGGCTGCAGCCGATAAAATACTGCTCTGCTTTTGTTCAAGCCAGGCTAGATTCCTTGAAAAGATGGAGTGGAGTCCAAAGCGGGGTAGCATATCTATTTATTATACCTGGTCTAGCGCAATTCTAGTATTTGAAAATATGACATACTAAGGGTATAATTCCCAGTCATGCCAATATTAAAGAACGCAAAAAAAGCCTTACGCAGTAGTAAACGAAAAAACGAAGTAAATAGTCGTGTTAAATCACAACTTAAAACTGCGCTTGATACTGCAAAAAAATCAGCTTCAACTGAAACTATTTCTACCGCTTACAGCAAAATTGATCGCGCTGTTAAGTCTGGTGTTATCCACAGAAACGCTGCAGCTCGCTTGAAATCTCAAGTCGGCAAGAAAAAAGCTGCTTAATTTCTTCCAATTTTTTTAGAGCACTTTTGTTGGGCACTTCGTGTCCTACTTTTCTTTTGTACTGTGCCTGATCTCAAGGTATAATTGTGCGGCATATGAACATACCTAAAGAACAACTTGGTCAGTACCCACACGAACAGCATCCTTTTGCTGCAATGGTAATTCTGTTACTAACCTTTACACCTGCCACGGAAGCGCAAGCAGCTCAGATAGCAAATCAAATAGATTTAAACCCCGCAACGGCAGTGGCTGCGTTGGATCAAGATGAATATCTAAGTTCTGTTACAGCTCAGCGAACTCCATCTGTAACACCGACTCCATCAAGAACTCCCACGGCGAGTCCTACTCCAACAGTAAAAACGACTCCAACCCCAGAATCTACCCAAGTTTCATCTGCAGCTACTGAAGTTTCTCAGGATCATATTGCAGAATTTATGCAAACAGTAGCAACAGAAACATTGTTGGATACGGTAGTCTATTCAGAGACAGTAGATGCATTTGCTAAGGCTGGAATAGACTTGCTTGAAGAAATACAAAAGCGAACTTTCTTGCAGGTGAGCGCATGGCAATCTGCTGAGCTCATGAGTGCAGCCCAATATGACCAGGATGCTGATACTGTAGGTACAGATGCTAAACAAGATGGGCATATGAGTGCTCCAGAAATTTCTACAGATGCTCAGACCGTAACGATATATGCTGCAGACCGTACAAAAGTGCTGTTCCAGGTGACTTTACCAGATGGTAAAACATTTGAATTAGTCAATGAAAGTCCTCATGAGTTCGCAAACGAAAAGCACCACTTGACCAGGTAAAATACTGGTTGAGAGGTGCATATGAAACAGAAACCAAAGTTAACGC
>OMIS01000029.1 GCA_900299155.1 bacterium | reverse complement strand
TCGATTTTCGTACCCCGGCGGAAGCCTTAGCACGAGAACAAACAAATCTTATTTTTTAGCCAAGTGGTGCTTTTCAACTGCGAATGTGGGTTATATATACTAATGTATAGTATTGTACTATAGTCTTATTTTATAGGCAAGACACTTCTGGGTATGGTAGTATAGTTTCAAAAAACGTACTTCACTAGGAGAATGTGAATAAAGTGATTGTTAGCTTTGTGAATTTTCTGCGCTGCGAAGATATTCAAGCACTTTTGAACTATATACTTCGCGTGGTTTACTACCCTCTTGAGGTCCTACAAATCCTGCGGCATACAGCTGATCTAAGATACGGGCGGCACGGTTGTATCCAACTGAGTAACGGCGCTGAATCATAGAAGAAGAACCTTTACCCTTACCTTCTGTGACTAAGAAATGAGCGACTTGATTAAAGAGTTCATCTTTTTCATCTGCATCAGCAGTTTTTTCTCCAGCAGCAGCTACTTTGTATTTGTTGGTAATTTCTTCTACATACTGTGGAGCTTGACCTTGAGATTTAATAAATTGAATCAAATTATTTATTTCCTTATCAGACACATACGTACCCTGTACGCGAGCTGGTTTTGATTGGTCTGGAGGGATAAAAAGCATATCTCCTCTACCAAGTAATTTTTCTGCACCAGGATTATCCAAGATCACACGAGAGTCCATCATAGATGATACGTTAAATGCGATACGTGCTGGGATATTTGCTTTAATCAAACCAGTGATAACGTCCACAGAAGGACGTTGGGTGGCAAGCACCAAGTGAATACCCACCGCACGTGCCATTTGCGCGATACGAGTAATACTCTCTTCTACTTCAGCAGGAGCAAAGAGCATCACATCAGCCAATTCATCAATCACAATCACGATATTTGACATGGCGGCATGACCAGCGAGTTCATTGTAGGAGCTAATATTTTTGACACCAACTTCTGCTAACTTCTTGTACCGGCTATCCATCTCGTCAGCTGCCCACTTCAATGCAGAAACGACTTTCTTAGGTTCAACTATGACTGGGACAAGTAAGTGAGGAATATCGTTGTAGCCAGTTAATTCCACCCGTTTTGGGTCGACAAGAATGAACTTGACCTCTGCTGGGCTGGCGCGGAATAAAATAGAACACATAAAGGTGTTAATAGCCACTGATTTACCAGAACCAGTAGCACCTGCAATCAAGACGTGAGGCATCTTGGCAATGTCCATGATAACTGGCTGACCAGATACATTAATACCCAACGCCGTAGCAATTTTTGAAGGATGCTTCTTCATCAATGGAGAACTTAAAATCTTGCGCAACGTCACGTACTGTGCGGAATAGTTTGGTACTTCCACACCCACGAGAGAACGGCCTGCAATTGGCGCTTCAATACGAATTTGTCCTGTGGGAGCTGCCAATGCCAGTGCCAAGTCTGTAGCCAGTGAAGTGATCTTGGAAAGCTTGGTACCACGGGCAATTTCCAAAGCATACTGTGTCACAGAAGGTCCATAATTTACTTCTGCTACACGAGCTTTAATGCCAAATGACTCAAGCGTGTGCTCAATTGTAGACGCATTTTTCTTCACATCACCACGATCTGCTTCCCCACCTTCAGAAGTTTCCAGCAATGAAAGTGGTGGGTACTCCCAGATAAGTTGAGCTGGGGCTGGAGTTGAAACAGTAGCAGGAATCTCTCCTGTAGCTGCTTGTGGCACAACAGCAGGCACTTGTTCATGATGTACTGCCACTGGATTTTCATCTTCAGCTTCTTCTATGTGCTGGCCTTCATTTATGTCAAAGCCATCTTTTTTAGAAAATGGGAGTTGCAGTTTGGGTAACGCAAAAAATGGCTTCTTTTCTTCTTCAGGCTCTTCTACTACTTCAGCTTCAACTTCTCTCAGTTGTCGTTCTTCCTGCATCTTGGCGATCATGGCTAAAATCTCGCCAATTGAGAGCTGTGAGATGATTAACGCACCAGAAAGAAGGATCGCCCCAAACAGTACTGAGGCACCCACACCTGAGAGCAACTGACTCATATTGAGGTAGGTTTTCATACCAATCTCACCAGTGTGAAGCAAGCCCATTGCGCCAAACATAACCAAGATCGAACCGAGCAGCACATGTGGTTGAGACCAACTCCATTTAGTACGGAACATCACTAGTCCAGCAGAAACAAAAATAAATGGCAGTAATAATACAGAAAGCCCCAGATAGGTAATGAGGAAATTATTTAAGCTTGAAAGTAATGCACCCTGACCTGTAAAGGAAACAATAACGAGTACACCAAGTAAAATAAGTATGATGGCCACAATCGAATGGATTGTTTCCATGCGCACTTCAAGACCGAATGGATTTTTCTTTTTTCTTGGCATGCTTGATTATTCTATATTATAGGATATACCACATTTTGCCCTCTACTTTCAAGAGGGAAACCGATTACACATCAAGTATAACAGGCACGATCATCGGCTCACGCTGAATGATTTTATATAATTTTCGTGACAATCTTCGCTCAATAACGCGGCGCACTTCGTCATCCTTAACTTGTTCATTCTCAGAAATAATCTCGGCTACTGTCTGCTTTATAAACTCCACTACTTCTTCTGCATCTTTCATAAAGATAAAGCCGCGAGAAACCACAGCTACTTCCTTAAGTAAGAATTCCTTTTTGTGACGTGGAATGACGACAACGACTATTCCAGATTGTCCGAGTGTTCGGCGATCAGAAAGCACGATTGGACCGACATCACCAATACCTAATCCATCAACAATCTGTGGTTGGAGACTAATTGTGTCTACAGGACTGACATTTCCTTGTTCAAATCCAAGGATTTCGCCAGATTCTGGAAGAAGAACTTGTTTTTCTGTAAACCCAAGTGGTTTTGCTACCATCTCAAAGAATTTATAGCGGTGTCTATCAGCACCACCTACTGGCAAAACATACTTCGGTTTTACCCAACTCAGTAATTCACGCTGTTCCAACATACTGGCGTGCCCAGAGCTGTGGAGACCCGGCATGATGGAAGGATATAGCACATGAATTCTGTTTCGAGCTAGTTCATCAATTGCCTCGTAGTATGCTACTTCATTGCCTGGAATAGCATCCGCTGAGAAGACTACTGTATCATTTGGTTTTATAGAAAGCATTGGGTGCTCACCATAAATTGCACGCATTAGAGATGAACCTTCTTGACCTTGGCTGCCTGCCACGACAACGCATAACTCGTTATCTTTGTAATCATTGAGTTCACGTTTATCCACGATCATACTGCGGGGCAGCTCTAACTTCTTCAGCTCGAGTGCCAACTTGACGTTTTGCTCCACTGAGCGACCAATAAATACCATTTTTCTATTATGCTTTTCTGCTGCCCACACTGCTTGCTGAATCCGGTGGATATGAGAACTCATCAAAGTAAGAATATACTTACCTGTTGTTTCCGCCATGGTCTGATCAAGTGTTGGGCCTACGGTTTTTTCAGAAGGCGTTTCCTCTTCTCGTTCTACGCGCAGACAGTCAATCATCATGCAGAGCACCCCTTGAGCTGCCACTTCTTGAATCGTCTTTTTATCGGTCACTTCACCATCCACTGGGCTTGGATCCAGTTTGAAATCACTACCGTGATAAATGATACCTTCAGGGGTTTCTATGACAACATGACGAGTATCAGGGACGGAGTGCGTCACAGGGATAAAGCGAACGCTAAAATAGCTACCAATTTGAACTGGCTCTGTAGTACTGACTGCGGTTACTTTTCTGGTAATCCCGCCATCATTGAGACGCTCTTCAGCAAACCGAGCAGTCAGAGGTGAAGCAAATATTGGGAACTCTGGCAATCTTGAGTAAATATACGGTGCTGCAGCGATATGATCATCATGACCATGGGTAAAGACTTGGCCAACAAGCTGTTTGCCCTTTTCTATGGAATCCAACAAGTAGCGTACGTCTGGTATAAGTACGTCTACACCTGGCATGTATGAATCAGGGAATCCTATGCCACAATCAACTAATAAAATTTCATCCTCATACTCATAGAGAAACATGTTCTGTGTTACAGATCCCATGCCTCCGAGTGCAACTATTTTTAATTTGCTCATAACTTCCTTTATTTAAATAACTGTATATTAGTTCCCCAAGTAAGATGTTTGAACCGATCACTAATGCGATCAAATAAAGTATAGGCTCGAACAGATTTATAGGTAAAGAGCGACCATGCAGCAAGTGTTGCGACACTTGAGAAACTCCACCAAAACATACCTGCAGACGCATCGAACGATGGCGTGAAGATAAAATATACCACACTGTACATCATAAAAAAGAGCCCAAATACCAGTTTCATAATCCGCATAAAACGAGCACCTTCTTGTTTAGGATCTGATAGCCAGACCATTAAAAATGCGAATGTTCCACCCAAAATACCTGAGCCACAGACAGCATAAAACCAAATTTTATTGATTTCAAAATCCAGGGGTAAAAAGATATTTAAGAAGGCCAAGATCGTTAAGCTAGAAAGTAAGCCAATGAACATTACAATGTGGCTTAGCCAGAGATGGAAAAACTCTGAGTGGGCAAAAATATCGTAGAGCGGATCTCTGACAAGCCTGCGGTTAAATGTGGCGGTGAGTGAATGAATTACTACAAATGCGAAGACGTACAAACTCAATACACTAAAGCCCGTATCAATCACAAAAACTTGCAGCTGCGTAAGTGAATCACCCAACTCATTTTTTAAGAAGATATACATAAAACTTTTGAGCCAGATAAACAGTAATGGCGCTACAACAAATGCATAAAAAAACTGCACTAGATCCATCTTGAGAAACTCGCGTTTACCATTATGTGGATAGACCAACAAACCGCTAATAATAACGAAAATCGGAATTAAAAATAACAATACGAACATAGTTTAATATTGAGGCAGGAAGATCTTTCTATTCTCCAACGTAATGATTACCTCTGGATATCCCTTTTCCACAATAATGCGCGCTGCCTTGCGTACAGCACCTTCAAGGGTACGCTGTAGGGTACGAATACCCATATCATACCCCAGTGGGCGGACAATCAGTGGCCAAATTGCATCATCCATAATAAATTGCTGTGGCTTCAAGCCTGCTTTTTCTAGCAAACCTGGCAACACATACTTTTGTGCAATGACAATTTTTTCTTTATCGGTGTATGACGGCATAGCAATACGCTCCATACGGTCCATCACAGCAGTGGCGATATCACCAGTATTGTTTGCTGTAGCAAGAAAAATTGCATGAGAAAGATCCACTGGATAATCAAGATATGCATCACGGAACGAATGGTTCTGGGCAGGGTCAAGCAACTCCACCAAAACACCCATGATGTCGCGATTTGCCTCCTTGGCCACACGGTCAATTTCATCAAGTAAAAAGATAGGGTTACGCACGCCAGCTTCACAGATACCTTTGATTACTCTGCCTGGTTCTGCTTCTAGATACAAACGGCTACTGCCTCGCAGCTCTTGAGAACTACCCATACCACCAAACGGAATACGAACCAGTTGTCTATCAAGTGCTTCAGCAAGTGAATACGCAAAGGTAGTTTTACCAGTACCTACCAACCCCACCAAAAGCAACACAGGGGCACGAAATGATTGATCCGCAAACTGCTCTTTACGCAACTTCAACACCGAAACATACTCTAGGAAACGATTTTTAACATCCTGCATACCATAGTGATGCTTTTCAAAAACTGCTTTGGTACGCTCAATATCTAAGTTATCTGCAGATTCTTTTTCCCAGGGGACCTTCAAAGCCCAATCTATATACCGCGACACTTTTTCATATTTCTCATCATAACTACCCAACGCCACAGACCGCTCGAGTGCCACGATATCTTTATTCACCTTGGCATGCATCTCTTCAGGCATCACAGCTTGACTGACTTTTTGTTTCAGTGCTTCAATTTCCTGCTCGAGAATAACTTTATAGTCGGACATAGTTCTATTATGACAAATTATTTACGCGAGCGCCATTTGCGCTTGGGTTAATAATCCTTCTTTTGCTCCGTAGTATTGGATAACCGACTGTGCATTTTTTAAGCCCCATTCGAGTGCTTCTGCTGGTTCTTTGCCATATAAGCGGCCAGTTACATAGCCCACAGCAAATCCATCACCAGCCCCAGTTTCGTCAACAGCCTCACTTTGAGGGGGAGTAAATTCAATCGCATCACTGAGAGCCGCGCCAAGATATACGACACCTGGAGAGCTGCCATCGGTCACAATCACTTCACCCACATTCTCTAAAATCTGCTGCTGTAGTGCACTAATACTCTGCCACTCAGTCTTATTGCAAAACATAATTTTGCAGGGCATATCCTGTATGCGTAATCTGCCTGTTTTTAATAGCTCAAGCTCACCTCTGCCTGGATTCCAGGACATATAGCCAGTACTAGTTTGTAGTGCATCACCAATCGTCTGTAATGTCTCGAGCCGACCTGCGATACTTGAGAGATGTACCCATTTGCAATCTCGTAAACTCACTACAGGGATATCCCTCGGATCAAGTAACGACGAAGCACCTCGATGCACCATAACCGTTCTACCACCATCTGATCCCACTAAAATAACTGATCCACCGGTCTGTTCTTTACGTTCTTGAGCTACAAACCGAGTAGAGACAAATTCTTTGTGAAACTCATCAAGGATAACCCCAGAAAATACATCATTACCTGTTTCAGTAATACTTGCCACACTAAACCCTGCCCGAGCAAAGCCCACAGCAGTATTACTTCCACCCCCACCAGTACGCACTTCAAATGAGCTTACCTCTAATTTTTCACCATACATCTGGCAAAGTTTAGCCCCAGTGGCACTTTTTTCAATTTCAAAGTGTGGAGATTTGATAAATATATCAATTAACGCTGAACCAATCGTCAAAATATCCTGCATACTCTAATACTAACTCATTTATATACCAGAAAAAACTAGCTATATCAGATACTACTATCGTTTTAAGAATCTGTTTAGTTGGCTCTGCGCAAATTGTATACAGATATTCTGTTTACTACATCATCGCGGATGCTTGTTCAGGAGTGAGGTCTGGCTCCTGAGGTGTAGTTACTTGGGGAGTAGCTGTTTGAGGAGCTGATTCTTCACGATGTGGTAATGCACAACGTTGGTTGAGTTCTTGTTCAAACTCATTCAACGCTTGAATCATCTCTTCTTCATTCTTCACAATTTTATAGACACTATTTTCCTTCTCACCAATGAAAAAATGGTCGTTCATCACGCGCATCACATCATGCCAAAAATCTCCGTAGAGGATTAGTGGTTTATGATTACCATAATAGAGATGGGCAAGTAACCATGCAGTGGCCCACTCACTCAGCGTGCCAGTTCCTCCCTGTACACAAATAAAAATGTCTGCATTATCAATCAATCCAAACATTCGCTCAATATAATTTGCAGCTTTAATTTCTTTATCTGCTTTATTGCCATGAAACCGACCTTCAAACTCTGGCATATCTACAGGATTAAACGTGACAACTAGTGTTCTTCCACCACCTGCTTGCGCACCTTTTGTGGCAGCATCCATCACACCTGGGCCACCACCATTGATTACAATTTTGTCGTGATACGCTAGGTAGCGTGCTATCTTGAAAACCTCTTCATAGAGTGGATGTTGTGGGTCTATATCAGCACTACCAAAAATAGCTACTTTATTTATTGTGCAGTGTTGTTTTGCACGAGGGACAGTAATTTGTTGTTTCATGTGTGGTACAGTTTACACACGAGCGAGGGAGTTTAGCAATGCTTGTTTGTCTGTGGCATTCCATAAGGCACTGCCCACAGCCACACTATCCACGCCTACATCAACGATTTTTTTCATTGTTTCTGTGGTAACACCACCATCAACAATAATTTCAATTGATTTCTCAAACTTGAGCGCGAGCAGTTTCAATTCTTCAATTTTTTCTAACACATGTGGATTAAACTGTTGTCCCTGAAATCCCGCTTCCACACCCATCAGCTGCACTACTTTGAGAAACTGCCAACTATCATCATCTATCGCCTCAAGGGGTGTGAAAATATCTAATGATAATCCTGGTTCCCATTCATGTTTTTCTACCTCTTCCAAAAAGAATTTTTGATTACTCATACGCTCCACTTGCCCAATCACTGCACGAACTGGCACAACCTTGGAATACTCAATCAATTCATAGACCGCATCCATGGGTTCTTCCGTCATCAAGTGGAGATCACAGGTTAAGTCACCAAACTCAAGTTCTCCAAAATCTGCAGCAGTGAAAGTCAAATTATCAGCGAATCGTCCATCGATAATGTCAATTTGCACTGTCTCAATATCCGAGAGTTCTTGAGCAATATCTAATTGTTGTTGTGCTTGGGAAAGTGAATCCGTCAGGATAGCAGGATAAATTTTCATGAGCTGGATTATATCGTACTGCGCGATAATTTACAGCGTTGTAAGTATAAAAAGCGGGGAACTACATTTCCTTTCGTACACGCTCGGCAACAGCTCGCTCGATGCTCGAACTATTCAGAGGTAGAGATACTGTATGGTAACCAGTGACGTTCTCACAACGGTACTACAAGAAAATCTAGCTCCCTGCTGCCTACTTCTACCTACGCTCTATTTCAGAAATTTGCTGTAATCTTCGTGTGTGTCGCTCTTCACCAGAAAACGGAGTAACAAGAAAAATACCCAGCACTTCAAACAACTGAGCTTCTGATAAATAATCAGCCGGGAATGCAGCAACATTTATATCATCGTGACTGCGTGCATGAGCAGCTTCTTCTGGATTATGGAGCGTGGCAGCACGAACACCAGCAATTTTATTGGCGGCAATCGTCATTCCCACACCAGATCTGCATAGTAAGATACCTCGACCATATGGGTCTTGAGCAATTTTTTGCGCTACCGCAACGGCAAATTCTGGGTAATCATCGTCAGGGGTAAGTGCAATCGCACCACAATCAGTCACCGTATACCCACGGTCTTCTAGGTGTTGCTTGATCTTTTCTTTTACTGCAAACCCTCCATGGTCAGCACCAATGTATACATTTGGCATGATACTCCTACTTATTTTTTCGTTTTATAGATACTTAAAATCCTAATTCCGCCTTGGCTTCTTCACTCATCATATCAGGAATCCATGGTGGATCAAAGGTAATATCAATGGTGGCTTGTTTATATGGATCGAAGCCAGGAATTGTATAGAGTGCATCTTTAATCAGTTTTTCAAATACATGAAGCAGTGGACAACCTGGAGTTGTGACGGTCATCACGATATGCACTTGTGGCTGTGGCCCTTCAGCTTTTTGCACAAGCTGCACGCTCACTTCATATACCAGACCAATATTTACAATATCGATATGCAACTCGGGATCAATCACTGTTTTGAGCTTTTCCCAGATCAGAGCTTCTGTGACTTCAGTAGTAGGCGTAATTTGAGAAGTTGTCATTTCGTAGTGCTAGTTTTAGTTGTATTTGACTGCTTGCTTTCTGCGGCTAGTATTGATGCTTATTATACCGTAGATAAAAAAATCCAAAAAAACCCTCCTGCGTAACGCGGGAGGGTTTTCAAATGTCTTTTTTAAAGAATTATGCCTTCTTTAAAACTGGCATGTTGGTGCGTTTGGTTTCCATGACTTCGTAGCCAGCTGGGACTTTATCAAGAGCACCATCGCGCTCTGTGCGAGCAAAGAAGTAGATTCTTTGAACTTTGCCGTTCTTAAGAGTCACATCTTTTGTGTGTAAATAATAAGTTTGGCCTTTGGCATTAGTATAGCTATATGCCATAATCGCTCCTTTTTCCCTTGCTTTGCAAGGTTAATGTTACTTATACACTACTATCCAATTTCCTTCTCTTCAAAGTGTCGTTGGTAGTATCACCTATCATACTGGCACTCGAGGTCGCTATCAAGAAGCAAATCTAGTTACTTCCTTCCATGGCAGGAGAAGCACTAGGTGTAGCTGAAGCTTGTGGTGCAGCAATACTACCCTTCAAGATAACTGATTTTACTACTTCTGCTTTATCAGATGCAGTAGTTACGATGATCTCCACAGGAAGTTTTGATTCTGGAATTGAAGCACTTCCCATATAGCCACCTTTGCCCACTTCAAGCATGAATGCTTGAGTTACGTCATTTGCGTTTGGAGTGCGCACCCAGACACGATATGCCGTTTCACTTGCAGGAAGGTCAGCTGCTACTGAGAAATGAACCTTGCCATCAGCAATTACATAGCGGATAGAACCACGACCTTGTGGGGGTTTACCTTCTGACACAGCAGGCTCTAATTTTGAGGTATTAACATCCTGACTACCACGCAAGACTGTATTGATTTGATCCTGACTCAACTCTTCAATTTGTAGACCATTTGCACTTTCAGATGGCATAGGACTGCGTTGGGTGCGAAGTGAATACCAACGGTAGACCAAGAAAAAAACAATTACGATTACAATTAAAGGAAAAATATATGGAGTATATTTTTTCATCTGATGCCCCTTATCTATTTACTTTTGTATTAGGTTTACTTACTTTGCGTCTGGTCAGCAAGTGACTTAACAGTTTCAAGTAACTGTGGGGCAGCAGTCATCTTACCGTTTACGAAAAATGTTGGTGTAGCTTGAATGGACAGTGAACTTCCATAATCTGAATCAACCTTTACTGCCTGAGCAGCTTCTGGTGCTTCTATTTTCTCCATGAACGCTTGCTTGTCAAGCTTAAACTCTGCTGCATAGTCAGCAAATTTTGCTTTCAGCTCATCTTTGTTAGAAATCTTTTCCCAGTCGGTTTGAGTGGTAAAGAGTTTGTCATGAAACTCCCAGAATTTACCCTGGGCGAGCGCTACTTCAGCTGCTTGTGCAGCCAGACGTGCATTTGGATGAATGGAATCAAGTGGGAAATGACGATACACGACTTTAACTTTGTCCGGATATGTCTTTATAATTTGATCCACCAAGGGTTGTGAGGCTTTACATGCTGGACACTGGAAATCACTAAACTCCACAACTGTAATTGGTGCTGCTTCAGGACCTTTTACTTTGGTAGCTCCTTGCAGGAGTTGTGATTGATCTACCACAACTTCACCAGATTTACTGGCTGGAGTGGATCGAGAAAATAGTACCGCCACCACTACGATCATAAGTAGTGTGCCAAAAATTGTGCCAAGTAATAGTGGTACGTTTTTCATTGGTGTATATTTCTTTCTATTCTATTGGCCAAACTTGTTTACCTGTTTCTGTATCGGTGACGACGATCGCCATAGTGGGGCAACTTTGTGCAGCCAAGAGCTTCATCTCATCTTCTGCACCATCTTGGGAAATCACTTTTGCTAAGTTTTCTTCATCAAGCTGGAAGACTTTTGGTGCAATTGCGACACAACTAGCAGCGCTAATGCATTTATCGCGAACCACTTTAACTTGGTACTTCCCAATTTGCTTGGTAGTTTCTGTGCCTTGTAAGGTTTCTGCTGGAGCGGTTGTTTGATCTGTCATAGTTGTTTAGATATATTTTTATACACTAAATCTTGGTACTGTCAATAAAACATTTCATTGTGTACGTTTTGAGATGGTACTCCTACTTCCTGAAGATAGGCTTTAACTTCATCTACCATCTTACCATTTCCACAAAGATAATATCCTGCTCCAGCTGGTTTTTCCAGTGCTTTGAGTAAATCGGTCACTCTACCTTTACTGAGCGGCCATTCAGGTTTTGGTTGAGATAAGATTATTTGTGAAGTGAAGTTGGGGAAGTTTTTGCTTAATTCTTGGAACTCTAGCTCCCAGAACATATCTTCTTCATGACGAAGCCCCCAGTATAAAACAATCGGACGTTTTTCTTGTTTTTGGAGTAAATCTTCAATCATTGATTTGAATGGGGCTACTCCAGAGCCAGTGGCGATAAAATAAAATGCAGTTTCAGTCACACCTTGTGGGATCACAAAATGTCCCATCGGGGCTAGTACAGAAACTTCTGCACCAAACTGCAAACTTTCCAGGTATTTACTTCCAATACCTTGTGGCGTGATATCAATCAATAATTCAAAGCCATGCTTGACGCTAGGAGAGGAACAAATTGAGTACGATCTTCTATCTCCTCTGTCAGAAACTTTCATCGAAACATACTGACCTGCCTCAAACTCCATTTCATGCGGATTGGCAAACTCAAACATGTAGTGAATATATTTGGGAGTTAAGACCTTTTTATCTTCTAATCGAGCGGTATATAGTTTGGGTGGTTGCATAGACGATCTTATCTTAAATGCTTATTCCACTCTCGTCCATACCATAATCCAAGTGCCATCTTGGCAATACCACTATATTCCTCAGTACGATCAATGAACCTTGCGGTGATCACTCCAATCATCCCGATACTATGACGGACATCTCCTTGACCGATCACTGCATTAACCACTGGCCCCATCTCTTCACCTTTTCTAATACGCTCTGCAATTACGCTTGGGACCTTGAAACGAGCACCGCTACTTTCGTAGAAATTGCCGTCTGCATCTACCACTGCTACCCAAACGGTGGACCACAGCTCTGGTTCTCGAGTGGTTTTCAGTGAAAGTTGTGCGGAGTTTTTATCAGCCTTTTCTGTTTCTTGATTTTCTTGAGGCAACATCTCAAAAACGCCACCTTCTAATCCCACACCCAAAACTTCCGAGTGTTTGAAGTTCTGCTTGTGACGCTCCAGGTTTTGGATACCCTCATCAAGTGCTGCTAGAGCACGATTGCGCGCACCAGTACGGGTTTCTACATCACTGCGTGGTTGGACACCCACTCCACTGGGGACATCATGTCCTTCCACAATCACATCAGGCCAGGTTTCACTGGCAGCTGTTATGACTGCATTGAGTTTAACTGGGTTCTTTGAGCCGACAAAGAGGTGCATGGGTGTACTATATCATCCAAGCTAGAAATGTGGAACTAATTATCAGAGATATGCTTGATTTAGCTTTACTGACTGATAAAAGTTTTTGTTCTCCTCTCTCTGAATCTTACTAAGCAAATCAAAATTATCTTTTTTAAGATCAGTATTCGTTTCCAAACATTCTTTCACAATACCACGCAGTGCAATGTTGGTGGCTGCTTGTATATCAGCATCTTCAAATTTATATTGTGCAAATAAATCACGATACACATAACTATTACCACGCTTATCCTGGCGCCACAAATCAGCATACTTTAGCTTCAGTATTTTCTCTTCTTCTATCGTTATCTCATTATGTGAAGGTCTCAGTGCCTTTTTACACAAATTAAAAAGATTTTTACCAGTAATATGTCCACTTTTTTTTATTGTTTCAAATTGTGCAGCCGAAACAGGAAGATACAGTTTCCTATTTTCCTCGGCATTTACACAAATTTCATAAACTTTTTCTGCTGGGTATTTTATATTAGCTGTTTCATGAATAATACTAAAAGTATAGTTACTATCGTCTTTAATTACGTCTTTGTAAGATTTGCGATGTTCCAGTGAAAGCTGGCTTGTATCTACAGCAGATATTTCAGAAGCTATCTTTAATGTTCCATCTCCCCAGATATTTTTCATAGCTGCTTTATCAGCTTCATTACGGTTCTCTCCCATAACGTCTGGTGTTTTTATTGTTTTATATAGCTTAAGTATTTTTTTACCACCTGTTTCAAACCCAGTTACGCTGCCTTCATAAACAATTTTTGCATTATATTTTAAGGCAATACTATGTACCTTATTACGCAAGGTATTGCTTACACTTTCTCTCAAACGTGCTAAGTATGTTTCTGGTGATGCGAATGTACTTAAAACTTGCTTGTGTTTCAGGTCTTTTACCCCGTTTCTGATTGTCTCAAGGCCAGGTTCAAGGATGAATCCCTTTTCCAAAATATTTACATATGGAATATTGCTACTGCAGTAGTTATTTTCAACTTGAGTTATCAAAAAATGATTCTTGGTTATTCTAATGTAACTTTCTGTGGGAATTTCTAATACAGAATATGCTAGACCAAACTCACCCAGATCGATACCTATAAATCTTTGTGGCAATCTATAACCAACAGAAACTCCACTGTTCTTCAGTTTGCGGTCGTTTTTGAATATATATATGTCCGTATCTTTTATCTCTTGATCTACATTCATTTCAAATGGAATTGAGGTATATAGTTTCGCACTGTCTATATCTACACTAGATTTAATTTGCAATTTTCCATTTTTATCTAAAGCGATACTGTGCTGTACTTCAACTTCACAAATTAAACTTCCACCTGCAATATCTAACTCTACTTTTTTAGTTTTTGGAGTACATAGAAACCACTCTAAAAACTGAGTTTGATATACAGAGGAATGCAGATAGAAAAGTGTAGTTTTATCAAATTTTCCCTTGAATTTTAACTGTCCATCTGATTTTTTTTGCAATCGCACTGTTCTATCTGGCCCCTTCAAACTGTGATTTTTGACCGAGAGTGCATACTCATGAGGATAGAAAAATAAATGCCGATTTATATCTTTTCCACCGACTTGTTCTTCTACAAGATCTAAATAACCTGACGAATTATTGGAATACTTATCTACAAGTTCACGCAATTCCCCTGGAGCAGGACTAGATAATACTTTCTTTTGTCCTTGTTCGGCAGGGAGGTACTGGAGCTCTTGCTGATCTCCATTGACTGTTTGCACAACATACCTTGCTATTGTTTTTTGTTGTGACAAAAGACTCAGTAATCCTCTCAACTCAGTAAAAACACCAATTTGAAAAAAGAAGTTACATCTTTGAGGTGTAATATTTATCTCTTTTTGATTAGTCAAGCGATTAAATTGTAAAAGTGCTGATTCACTAAATATAAAGTCATCTTTATTTATTGTAATTTCTGTGCTGGTTGCAGCCTTACAAAGAAAAGCTACAGCAGACTTCCATGTCTCAATACTCCCTCGTAGTGCATCACTATCGAGTCTTTTCTCAGTTATGAGGTAGTATTCAGCAAGATCAACTTTACAAAGTGATAGCAGTTTTTGATGAATGCTAAGTATTTCATGATGAGCTTGATTATCTTCACACATCCACTTGTACTGTATAAGTGGTGTAGCATTTCTATCGTATACACTCTCAGTAAAGCGATATTTGTGTACATTCCCTTTGCAGATGTTGTGTAGTATGTCATCACTAAGATACTTTTTTAGTATATTTTGTGCTGTTTCTGAAAATTTACCTTGATATGATTGCGAGCTGATTTTGCGAGCAATTGATCCGATCAATGCTTGTAAACTCTTTGTAGTGCTTAATGTAGTATCAGTAGGTAGCTGGCTCAGCTGTGTAATATACTTACCTACAGTTACTAAACCTTGCTCAAGATTTTTGAGTCCTGCCGTATACTTCTCAAATTTTTTTCGCTTCATCACACCTATAAATGCTGGTAGACTAGGTAATTCACTAGTTACTGCACTATACATCTGCTTGAAACTCTCCCCAGCTGAAAGTAGTTTTTTCTTGTTACTTTGCTTTGAGGCGTGCTCCTGTAATGCTGCACTGCTATCAGCTCGCCACATATATTTTTGGTAAAACTGATTAGCTTTTACTCTAAATTCCGCTAATATTTGTGCATATTGTTCAATCTCTTCTGGCAGAATATTTCTTTGCAGTGGTACTAGCTTTTCGATCACAATTTTTTTATGATCTTGATCTGATACTTTAGACGATGAATATAATTTTTTATCTTCCTGCAGCTGATTTTTATCCAGAGTAAGACAATATTTT
>OMIS01000028.1 GCA_900299155.1 bacterium | reverse complement strand
CATAAGGGCAATAGCAACGGAATTATTGGTCACAGTTGCGCCAATGTCACCAAACAAAGAAACTCCCAGAGTAATAATCAACGCGATCAGTGCAATAATCTTCATATCAGTTTCTTCTTATATTTGGGTATGGTAAAGCAGTGGATGTAAGGTGACAAGTAGAAAATTAAGGTATACTATGGATATATGCCAAGTAAAAATATTTCAATTCCCTTAGCTATTGCCACTTTTTATGCAGCAAGTGTTTTCGCAAACAACGCGTTTAATAAGGGAGCCCCTCAAGGAGCGGCTTTTGTAGCTGCTTTGATTGATGGTGCCATAGTATTCGCAATAATTAGAGTGATTATGTGGGGAATTCAAAAAATTAGAGGTAAAAAATAAACTACATTTCTTTAATAAGATAGCTTTGCTCTTGTAAGTTCTCCAGAATTTTTTCTTTTTCAACACCTTCCAAAACTCTGGGCTGGCCATAGTTCTCAATAAGGATTGGTATAAAGTGTACCCCAACAAGTTTATTTCTAGAAAATGTGTACTCTCCTATAAGACCTTCACGAGTTTCTCTAGACCACATCTGATCAAAGACTAAATTGCCATGAGAGTAGGTAATCAGTTTGCCGTTATAAAACTCAATCGGTTGGTACCAGTGTGGATGGTTTCCTATAACTAAATCCGCACCTGCATCTATCGCCACTCGAGCTAGTCTGCGCTGATTTTCAGATGGGTTATAGGTATATTCATTACCCCAGTGAAACTGTACAACAACGACATCTGCCTGTGTCCGAGCTTCTCGAACTTCTGCTTGAATTGTAGGATCCAGTGCCAAACTGATTCCCAACTGCTGGTTCACTTCGTTATACCCTAAAAAAGCGAAACGAGTTCCCTTCACCGTTTTATATCCCACATTACTCCCTGATTTGCCAGAGACTACAAAATTATGAGTTTTCAATACTGCATCAGTTTCAGTAACACCATTCAGTCCATAATTTGCAGCATGATTGTTGGCAATGTTTACTACATCAATGCCTGCGTATTCTAGGCTTTCCACTCCACGCTGGTCGCCACAAAAGATCATTCCATCAATCTTGCTCGGGCAGTCTTGGACTAACGGAGTTTCTAAATTTATATAGGTAATATCTGCACTTTGTAATAGTGGTGCAATCTGTAAGAATGGCCAGCTAAAGTCATTCAGCTGTCTCATTTTGTAATTTATAGACCGTGCCAGCAGTACATCTCCAGTGGCCATCAGTGTGATACGAGAATCTTCTGGATCAGAGTCTATCTGTGGAGTAAATACTTCGTCTAGTGAGGTGATCTCATGAAGAGGGCTAGATTTGACAGAAGTAATGGGAAGCTCAGAACTTGGGAGTGTTGGAGTGGTTATTTCAGGTAGCGCATTGGTGCTTACAGTTGTAGGGCTTGGTGAGTTTTGTATAACTGGGTAGCGTTTTGGTTCAGCATACAAAAAGAAGTGTAGCGCTGTACTTACTATGACACTGCAAATCACTACTGTAATCAGTAATTTTATATCCATTTTCATGTAGTTAGATATATTGTGTCTTACTAATACAGTAGTGTATAGTAGGTGTCCTCAGACTATATGACTGAAAGGACGTGATGTTTAAAAAGTATAGCTTACTCCTTCTTGTACTCGCCACTAGTAGTATTATGGTTTCGCAGGTGGCTGCTTACACTGTAACATCTACACAGACACAAGAAGTTTCTTCTTCAACTGAGTTAGAAAGTACCTCTAAATCTTCTGTGGAGTCTTCAACTGATGTATCTCAAGAACAACAGCAACACTCTAATGAATTTACCAGAAGAAAAGGCAAAGATGGCGAACAAAAATTACCATTAGAAGGTGGTTCTAAAAAAATGGAAAAACGTCAAAATTTCGGTAAAGAAGATCGCCCAGAACATACTGCTTCACCAAGTGCCAAGCAAGTTACAAAATGCGAAGAAATAAAAGGCAAAGTAACAAATCACATTGCGGCTGTGACCAATAATTATCAAAATCGAGAAGATAAATACAAGCGCATTTACCAAACTGTAACAGAGCTAATTTCAAGGCTTTCAAATAAAGGTATTGATGTAACTTCATTGAAAAATGCTGCTACAAATTTACAAACTGAACGAGCACAACTAATCGTTGCATTTGATGCATATATTGCTAAGGCAGAAGAGATCAAAGAATTATCTTGTGATGCAAGTTCTGGTGATAGAAGAGCACGGTTCACAGAGCTTCGTACTGCACGACAAAATTATGAAAACGAGCTACAAGATGTGGGTTCAGCAATTAATACTCAATTAAAACCTGCATTGCAGACAGTAAAAACTAGTACAGAAGATAATCAATAAGGAGGAGCATGTCAAAAAGAACAATTTTACAACTGACCTTGCTCGTAGTTTTTGCTGCTGCACTTTCTGGTTGTAGTCTGCGTGAAAAATTACAAAATAAAATAAACTCAACACAGACTCCTACGTCTGATTCAGCTACAACTTCGAATGCTCAAACTGCAGAAACCTATGATTCTGTACAGAAGGTACGTGCTGCAGCATCAGAGAAGGAAGCTGTTAGTGTTACGACATCTGAAGTGGATGCCGCATTTAAAGAAGCAGATTCTGTAGGAACTGTGGAAGCTCTTAACACAACTGATGTAGGGTTGTAAGATAAGCCCATGGACTTCTTCAAGCCATCTTTAGTAAAACGCTTAGTTATTCTTTGTATCTTTCTTATTGCAGATGTGTGGTTGGGGGTGCGATGGATTCGGATGCAACGTGAAGAAGTTCTTGTACCTGTCAAAAATTTTTTATTACAGTTGCACCCGAACTTGCCACAAGCTGTGTTAGGTGATTCTCTAAGTAAGACTGTTCCTGTTTCAGTTGCTCCACAAGTTCCGATTAGTGCCAATGAAATAGCTCAAGCTATAAATTCAGATCGTGGTGATCGTAAGCTGCATGAACTTGAAGTAACCCCACTCCTCTCGCAAGGTGCCCAAAAAATAGTTGACGCAATTATTGCAAACAATCTTTCCTTTGATGGCATTGATACTGGCAAAATAGTGGCTACTTTTTTGCAACAAAAAAAGGCAGAAAACTTATCACTGTACCATGATGCGTTGATTGGGCCAACTACAATGACACAACTTGAAGAGTACTGGAAAACTGACACTGATCATGTAAAAACTATAGCAGCACCAGAATTAGTCTCACTCGGAGTCGCAACGGGTACTGCAAAGTTGGGAGATCAAGAACAGGGTATTATAGTAACAATTTATGGCAAGCCACAACCTGTTGTGCAACAAGCTACAACACAGAAAGTCGTACCGCAAAAAATAAAATTTCCAGAGATCTCGGACAGCTCTATTTTAGAAGCATTAAATGTATATAGATCAGCGCATATGGTGCATGGATTAGTAGAGCACCCAAAACTTTGTGAGTATGCAGCAAAGCGTGTAAAAGATTTAGTAGCATTTGGAGGTCTTGATAATCATGAAGGATTCAAACGAGATTTTGCAGATCAAAATAATTTGCCAAAACCTATTCAAGATTATCCAGGAGGAGCTATTGGCGAAAATTTGGCATATCAAAATTGCAGAAATATGAAAACTGGCCAGGGATTTTTGGCAGAAACTGCAACTGCTCTCATTGAGTGGTGTTTTGATTCATCTACTAAAGGACATCGTGAAGCACAACTCAATACACGATATAACAATGTGTGTGCACGCCATCAGGATGGGTATTTTGTAATTATTTTTGGTGAATAATACAATCTAGCTTATAATACCTCTTACAGTGAAGATATCTTGAAATCTACATATGCGAGAAACTAAAAAATCAGTGACCTGTTTCCTAAAGTGTGGAAATAAGTATTTATTTGTACACAGAACAAAAAAGAAAGATAGTGTGGATGCAAATAGGTTGAATGGGATCGGCGGGAAACTTGAATCTGGTGAAAATTATTTAGCTGCTGCAATCAGAGAAACTTACGAAGAAACGGAATATATAGTCTATGAAAAAGATTGCAAATTAGCTGGTGTTGTTTCATTAGAAGGTGGATATGCACAAGATTGGGTGATATGTTTTTTTGTAATATCTGTGCCCACCACGGATGTCCCAATTGGTATGAGTAATGATGAAGGTGAGTTACTATGGCTAGACGCAGATGAAGTTCTACACGCTGATTATGAGTTAGTAGATGATATTAACTATTTGTGGGATAGAATTGTGTCTGAACAGCCACCTTTCTTTGCACACAGTATTATGAACCAATCAGAAAAAGTTGCATCAATGAGTATTTCACAGCTAGAAAAATAGTATGTCAGTTACTGCACAACTCCCAGAAGATTTTGTATCACGACTGCATGAGTTGTATGGTGCCGCACATGCTGAGCAGATTTGCACTGTATTTGAATCAGGAAGACCCACCACGTTCCGAGCTAATACGCTGAAAGTGACTATAGAAGAAGTTAAACAACAACTAACAGATGCAGGTTTTGAAGTTGAAGTAATTGCATGGTTACAAGCATTCGTACTGCGTAATCGTACATTACGTGAACTTGAAGAACATCCGTTGTATCAATCAGGCAGTATATATGTGCAGGGGTTATCAAGTATGATCCCGCCGGTGATTCTGAATCCTCGGCCCGGTGATGCTGTATTGGATATTGCAGCTGCTCCCGGTAGCAAAACGACGCAAATGGCAGCTTTGATGAATAATGAAGGAATGATATTGGCCAACGATACTAGTACTGTGCGGTTATATAAATTACAAGCCAATCTACAGAAGCTAGGAATTGAAAATGTAAAAACACAGCGAGGATTAGGGGAAATGGTATGGCGGAGGTTCCCGGAAGTTTTTGATAAAGCATTAGTTGATGTACCTTGTAGTATGGAAGGCAGATTTAATCTACAAAAGGAAAAAACTCTAGAAAATTGGTCGGTTAAGAAAATTAAGGAATTAGCAAATAGACAGAAAAATATATTACGTTCAGCAATTAGTGCCACAAAAGTGGGCGGTGAGATTGTATATTCCACTTGTACTTTAAGCCCTGAAGAAAATGAAGGAGTGATTGATTGGATTTTGCATAAAGAAAAAGGAAAAGTTGTGGTAGATACTGTAGAAATACCTGATGAGTTGGCTTCTCCACCAGTTATTGCTTGGATGGGCAAGCAGTTTAATGCAGATGTAGCACATACAAAAAGAATTATTCCTACGTCATTGTACGAAGGTTTTTTTATTGCTAAATTAAGAAAAATTTCGTCTTCATTTTAAGCTCAGATATTGCACTATACATTTGATACTGCCACATAGTATACTCAAACTTCAACTGCGGTAACTAATCAATATACGCATTGTTTGTAACAGAGTAATTTCTCAATTGAAAGGCTCACATGTCTGAAGAAATGGTCCCATCACAAGATAAAGTCGCAACTGGTTCGAAGACAAATTTGATACTAGTAGGTGCAATACTAGTATTATTGGTGGGTGGTGCAGCTGCATTAGCTTTAAATCAAAATACTGCAAATAAAACCGTGTCCCAGCCAGATACCTCTCCAATGATTACCGCTACTCCAATAGCTACGCCAATTGATGAAGATGCTGGGTTGATGGAAGGAAGTATGGCGTTGGAAGCAAGCCCAGAAGCTACTCCAGCCAGTGTTGATATGATGGAAACTGAAGTCCGTACAATAACAATCGAAGCAGGTGCATTTTATTACAAGCCATCTTCAATCACAGTGAAAAAGGGTGAAAAAGTGAAAGTAGTGCTAAATAGTAAAGATATGATGCATAACTTTGTAGTGGATGAGTTGGGTATTACTGCACCTATCACAAAAGGTGGTGAAACATCTACATTTGAGTTCACAGCAGATAAAGCAGGTACATTTGAATACTATTGCTCAGTAGGTCAGCACCGCAAAAATGGACAAGTTGGTACTTTAGTAGTTACTGAATAAACCAAATTGAAGTTACATTAAAAGGCCTTGTGCAATACAAGGCCTTTTTTCGTATATAATGCCGATATGAAACTTTTAGAGAACTATGCTTATGCACTTGTTGCAGTACTATTAGTTGCCTTTCTCACTGTTGGAACATATGTCCGTACAGTAGAGCTTTCTAAATTGAATCCAATTCAGGATGACGAAGAATCATGGATAATAAGTGGTGTTTCTTTATTAGAAAATGGATATCCAGAATCCTGGACAGCATTTTGGAATACGTATGGAACATATCATTGGTCATATCTTGGTGGAAAAGAACGTGTCGTAGTACGTCCCTATTTGGATCATCCACCGGGTTTTCAACTGCTAATAGGTGGATGGGCCGTTGTTACTGGGAATGACACTGAATCTAGTTTTAACTGGTCAGTTTTGCGGGTACCAATGATATTTTTGGCGTTGCTAACTATTTTCTTTACAACCTTATTTGTATATAAAATGTTCTCTCGATACTGGGCAGTCTTAACATTTCTGAGCTTTGTTGTTCTACCTACACATATAATTGCTACGAGAATGATAGCTGCAGAACATCTTATTGTACTGCTGATGGTCATCACACTATATGTTTTAGCTCTATATTCTCATTTAGAAAAGAAAGTAAAAAGACATACTCCATGGTTGTTAGTAGTGTTGTGCATTACTGCATTTTGTGCTCCGCTTATAAAACTTAGTGGCAGCATTGTCGCGCTCATTGCGATCATATACTTCTTAATATCAAGTAATTACAAAGCTGCAATTTCTATACTTGTTGCAGCCACAGCAGGTGTTGGTATGTATATCGCATATGGTTGTTACTTTGATTGCAATTTATTTTGGTCAGTTATGCAGCAGCATGGGACACGAGCACAAACGTTCTGGTACTTTTTTAGTTTGTTGGGAAAACCTGATATAGGCTATACGGAATTATCTGATCCCTTTTTTGTGATTGGATTAGTGGGAAGTTTTAGTGCATTATTTGCAACTGATATCTCTGAATCCACAAAGAACATACTACGAAGTATTTGGTTTGCTAGTATGTTCTTATTTTTAATTTTGGCGCCTGTTGAACTCTATGGTTGGTATAAATATATTCTGTTCCCGTTAATTGCAATTGGGTGTGGGTATGTGTGGCTGAGCTTTATTAAAGGTTCATATATGTGGAGCATTTTCTTAATACCTGCAGTGCTATTACTTCTAGAAAATCTTTTTATTGGGGGACAATATGATTCAGTAATCAGAAAATTGTTAATCGCGGCATTTACCATTCCAGTATTTATATGGATTATAAAGCCAGCATGGAGTAAGAAAGTAATGTATAGATACTGGGCATTTTCTATTTTGTTTATCGCACTAAGTATCCAGTTACTATGGAGTTTTCAGATTGTGTTCACGGGTTAAAATCAGCTCCAATCTACTGGTTCTATTCCATACTGTTCTAAATAGAAATTAGCACGACTAAAATGTCGATTTCCAAAGAAAAGATGTGCTGAGTATGGTGAGGGATGTCCTGAAGTAAGTACTAAATTTTTTGTACGATTGATAATAGCACCTTTTTCTTGGGCATACTTTCCCCAGAGCAAATATACAACATGCTCACGTTCCTGAGTGAGTGTTCGCAGTACTCCATCAGTAAATGCCTCCCAGCCTTTTGCTTTGTGTGATGCAGGTTGCCCCGCGAGTACAGTTAACACACTATTAAGCATCAAAACACCTTGCTTGGCCCAGCGAGATAAATCCCCATTGGATTGTGGTGTAATTCCTAAATCATCGTGGATTTCTTTATAAATATTTTTTAATGATGGTGGTAATGGGATGCCAGCTTGCACTGCAAAGGATAATCCATTCGCCTGGTTTTTACCATGATATGGATCTTGACCAACTATGACAACTTTGACCTGGCTGAGAGGACACATATCAAACGCACGGAAAATTTGCTGGGCTGGCGGATAGACCGTTTTAGTAGCGTACTCAGCTCGGACAAAATCAGTTAGATTCCTCCAGTATTCCTTGGAAAATTCATCTGATAAAGCGGTTTTCCAGCTTGGTTCAATGCGTACATCAGGCATAGTGATGTTATACGAGATTATCTTGCAGAGTGCAAGCTGACTTTCTGAGCAAGTTCGTTTTTATTTGTAAGTACAAGTTTAAGACGACTATAGAAGAGCACAAGAAAACCAAAATAATAATGTGATGCCAGCGTGCCAGTCACGAGTGAGACTGACTTTTCGTGTAACCACGGAATATGTGCAAAAAGTAAAAGCGAAGCACAAAGAATATGCCACGGTAGTTTATGCATGCGTAAATACGATAGAGTTGTTAGAAAAATAATTGGATAGACAACGACTGCATAGTGTTGCCACACAATAGGAGAAATCAAAAGCGAAAGTAAAATGCCAAGACTAAAATCTTCAGTCTGATAAGTAAAGTATCCACCGACAAGTAGAATGAAAATAGTAAATAAGAAATATGAACGTGGGATACCAAGTCTTGCAACTGTAGCACGCAAGGATTGATTGTAGTATCCAACATCTGTAATTTTAAGTGGTT
>OMIS01000027.1 GCA_900299155.1 bacterium | reverse complement strand
TACCATTACTCATATAGTTCAGGTAGTAACTTATCGCTGCCTACCTTAGTGTTGTAACTATAAATATCAGTATAAGATGATTCTGTTTTGTGTAACTTCCCGATTAGAATCTGGTAATTCTGGGTATAAGAAACATCTTCTAAAGTATACCCATTTTCCCATTTCAGTAAGGCAAGCCTGGAATATATTCTTGAGTAATTACATTGTGGTAAACCATTATATATACATGTATCGTTTCTCCTGCAAATTTCTAAAATATCAGAATCTCTTTGAGAAATGCTGATATTGGAGAGCTTCCTAATCCCGAATGCAAAAATATTTATATCATCCTCATTATAGAAATATACTCTTGCAGAATTATCTGGTAGGTTTTTTGAAATTATACTCATTGTTGCTGACAACTCGGCAAATTGATTATATGGCTTATTACCTTTAATATATGCAGGAATCAAAAGTATCGATAAAATCAAGAGTGCAATAAATGCTTTGTTAAGCTGAATTAGGTAAGCAAATAAGAAAACAGGCAGGATATAGAGCGTCTCTAAATAATAATCAAGTTTATCACCCTTATATAGGCGTAATGCGATAATAATGCTGATGAAATAAATGAATATGAATGCATGTAATGAATTACCACTTTTTAACTTCCAAGCTTTATACAGCCATATAAAGAAACCAACAAAGAATAGAATTCTACCCAGACTTATATTAAAGTAATATCTATCGTTTCCAGTCACTACACGCTCGAGAAAATCTGGGAGGAATACAAATATAAAAGCTGGTTTAGAGACTCGATCATATATTTGAGCATGCTCACTCCCAAAATAATGCAGTATATGCTGTGTATTACTAAAACCAGCGTTAACTTCTCCCCATATATACCCTGAAAAAATTGCTAGTATAATCATGGCAGCCATCAACCAGTATTTAGCTACATGCCATCCATATCTAAGACTATACACAAAAAACATCAAACTAAATGGGAACAATACAAATGCTTGGTAGTGCAAGTTAAATGCAATTGCAACACATACACTTGCTGGAATTACCAACCAAAATTCTTTTCGGCTATAGGCCCGCATATAGCAATACAATGATAAAGTAGAAAAGAATGGGATCATGTTTGGATTCCATGCAAAACTACCAAATACTAGAGGTAAAGCAAATATAATATATGCAGCTGATACAAGAACGCTGATTTTTTCTCCAACTAGCTCTTTCAAGATTAAGTACAAAATAATTGGCGTGAATGCTTCAATAAGTATCGTTACGAAATTCATGATAAAAATGTACTTTGGAAAAATGTAGGCAAACAGTAATTGTATTTGGTAATACAAGGGTGGCAGAAAAAAATTTCCAATACTGGTCTTAGGGCCATAGGCTAGCAGTATCTCTCCAGAATCTCGCCATTCATTTATTAAGTAAATATCTCTAGCAGTATCTTGCTGAAAATTCAGATGACTCAAACCATACCAGCCTCGCCAAGCGACTGCAGCAAGAAAAAATAATATATAAAAAAGATACTTACTTCTTAATAATTTTTGAATCCCCATAGATAAATTCTATTTATTTTGATACAAGATTTCGTATTTCACTAAATAATCTTTTTCTATAAAACAGTAAAATTAGCACACCATAAACCACAGCACATAAAACGATTCCACTTAGTAAAAATACCCAACTTTTTCCCCAGTACTCTATACCAGCAATACCAACACCTGCCATTACTAACGACGCCAGGAGTTGACCCCAAGTCATACCCCAAACATCTACAGCAGCAAATTTTCTGATATACCAAATAGGAATTAGTGAAGTTATGTTTATAACAAATGTAGCGATTGCTACACCATTAAAACCCCATAAGTACATTGCAAGTGGTGTGAGAACCCAAGTTAAGATAGTACGTAACGTCATTATTTTTAAGGTTATATTTATCTTCCCTACTGCTGAAAGTGCATTGATTAGTGGAGTTCCAATTGCACTCCAAGCTATATCAAGCAGGAAGAAAACCAGACTAAAAACTGCAGGATACCACTTGGCATATCCCGGAACCACTTGAATTAGAGGGACAATAAAAACTGACATACCCACAAGGATTGGGAAAATTAGTAAGCTGATAAAAAAGATAGATTTTTCAATTGCTTTTCGTAAGTATTCCTTATTATGTTGCAACCGCGCAAATGTAGGAAAAGTAATGGCCATCACATTTTGTACGGTCAAGTTATATGGGTACAGTGACCATGATTTAGCCCACTGAATGTACCCGAATTGATTAAGTGGCAAGTAAATTCCCAAAGCAGTAAAAAATAATTGATCTTTAATACGTGCTAATGCATCGTTTAATTGAAATTTAACACCAAATTTTAGTAGTGACTGTAAAGAATCTTTTGACAGCGAAAGACGAATCATCCATGGGGCTATGTAGTACATAGTAATAACACCCAAAATAGAACGAAAAATAATTGCATACGCATAAGATATTGCGCCATACCCGTGCAGTGCTAAATAAATAAGTAATCCATAAAAAGAAACTTGTTCTACAATTTGTGGGATGACTAGTTTAGAAAAGTCTAATTTGCGCTCGAGTTTTATAGAAGGAATAGTTTTCAATGCCGCAAGTGGGAACGAAAGTGCTAAGGTTAACATAATCCAGTATCCAGTACTACCCAGCTTGCTATTAAATCCAACAAGCCACTGCAGCAAAAAATGGAGTTTAGGAGGAAGTTGCTGTAGTAACCATTCACTTCGCATTCCAAGGAACATGAGCACTACACAAATGAGCACAATCAACCAAGACAAAAGCTGCTGAACAGTAAACACTGTCGCATAGTCTGTTTCAGTAGGTTCCTGTTGTTTTTGTACAAGTGCGGCAGCCAAACCAATATCAGAGAAAAAGATAAGAATCCCAATAAACTGCATTACTAAACCATATAATCCAAAATCCTCTGGAGAAAATGCAAAGCCCAAAATAATAGCAGATACAACTCCAATTCCGTTTAAGAAAATTGTACGGATAAAATATGAAAGAGCTCCGCCCACTGATCTTTTCTTTATGCTTTGTAGATCAACTTCACTAATGGGTTCATCAGAATTTACACTATCAACTGGTTGTTCCATTACTTTAGTTTCGATCATAATTTTTTTTCGTCCAAAAAATCCATCCCACAAAAATAATACAACTTACTAGAGAGATAGTGTCAGCAAGTTTGCGTAGAGGAGTACTACCAAACAAAACTGTAACGGTATGCTTACCTGGAGGCAGCAGTACAGCAATAAGTCCATCTTTTGTAGTACTAATTGATTGTTCCTGGCCATTTACTTTCACCTTCCATCCAGGATATTGAGCAATACTGAGTATAACTTGCTCCGATTTTTGCAGATCTAGTGTAAATACCTTCTTTGCAGTTAAATTTTGGATAATCGTTAGATGTTCGCAGGCAATTTTTTCACAAGTGACTAATTGCTGCGGAGGTGTAATACCTGCTGCCAAAGTTTTAGGAATGTAATCAGGCAAGATTCCCGACATATGAGTCTGAACTCTTGTCCCATCATCATAATATAAAAGTTTGGCATCTTCCAAATAGTTTTCTGGTCTAAAGTATTGCCAGTTAATTGATAGTGCAAGCAACACAATCAGTAATGTTTTTGCAAATGACCACTTTTTAGGAAGATGCTGTATACCAAGTGCGGCAGCAATACCCATAAAAATAATTACTACAGTGTAGTATCGCCAAGGAAACTGGATGTACTTCATAAATGATAGAGCATCCCATAGTGGTTGAGATTTTCCAACTGCCATAAAAAGTGCAAGGGCTACGCTAAACATTGCAACGGATAGTATCCAGAAGTTTTTATGGTGTTGGATCTCCTTTTTATAAAATGCCTTCCAACCTGCAAAAAGTGTGGCAACAAAGCCTACTAATAAGCCCAAGTATTGCGCATAACCTAAGAAAAAAGGAAGTTTATCATTTGGTCCCCACTCGGAGCCACCATATCCCCACTCTGTTCTAAATAGTTGACGTATATATAAGAAATGCAATTGATAATTAAAGTAACCACCAGTAGTAGCACTTTCAACTTTTGTAAAATCTTTTTCACTAAACAAAGGGAGAAGATAGAAGCTTGCTATACCAATAGAAAGTATGTGACACCAAACTAGTATAAGAATATGTCGTAGAGAAGTACGCCAATTAATACGCCAGCTATGATTGTCAACTTTACTTTCTTGCCAGATCCATACAAGTGTCCAAAGTGTAACAAATGGTAATCCAATTACTACCGTCAAGTTATGACTCAAATATAGTGAAATCATACTTACTATCAATAAAACAGCACCATAAGTATTCTTATTAATAGTTAGGACAGTGGCATAGAGAACCCAGATTAATGACATAATCCCCCATGTTTCACTCACTGCGCCTCTTATAAATAAATTCATACCGCGATAGGGAGCTAATGTGATTATTGCAGCAGCCAATAGACCACCTTTTACTCCACCAATTTTTCTACCAAGTAGGTATGCACCCATAGCGGTCAATATATTGGGCAGTAGAAAAAGCAGCTTTGAGCTAATAAGTAGTGGTACACCCAACAAATAAAAAATACTCCCCACATAAAAAGGCAGCGGAGCGTAAAACTCAAATAGAGGCATACCATAACCATAGCCAAAATTACTGCTCCAACGCACCGGAAAGTGTCCATCTCTTAATGCACGAGCCATTTCAGCAATTCTGACACCGTGAACAAAGTCATGAGTAAAAAACATGTCGCTTCTGAAAAGTGGCCAAGATGAAGCAATAACAATTGCAAACAAAACAAGCACGACACCGAAAGCTGAATTTTTTAAAAATTGCATAATTCTATTGTAACCTACTTACCTTTCAGCTGTCGCATGGTAAGATTAGTGTAGTTGTGTCAAATACGCAAAAATCAAAACACCAGAAGACAAAAATCCCAAATCCAGGCGAAGCACCTGTTCATGAGACTAGTGCTGTACAAGGATCGCAGCACTCTAATAGCCACCTGACTGAACCAAAACCCCATCCAGAACAAGAAGTTACGTTTTTCAAGCTGTTTCTCAAAGCTACTGGTTTAGCGCTGCTTTTCGCATTCATTATGTTAGTTATTACCGCAGGAGTACTTGCGGGATATGCCTACAAGCAACTTCAGAAATTTTCTCAAGTGGCGGGAGTCTCACTTACGCAGCTTCGTTCACAAGCTGAAGCTGGCTGGAATGCCACTCCAACTCAGACAAATGGCCGAAAAAACATTTTATTGCTGGGGACAGACTCATTGGCAAATCGTGGAAATGTTCCGCCTCTTACAGATTCAATGATGCTGATATCTGTGGATCTCAATTCAGGGACAATCTACTCACTTTCCTTCCCTCGTGACATTTGGAGTCCAGACTACAAGACCAAAATTAACTCATTGTACTCATATGGTCTGACCAAGTATCCTGATGAACCTGAGCGTTTTCCTCGTGAAGTACTTGAACAATTAACGGGTGTCCCTGTACATCACACAATTGTTCTCAGCTTAGATACTGTAGCAAGAGTTATTGACGAAGTAGGAGGGGTCGAAGTTCAGATCGCACAAGGATTTACTGATCCAGAATTTCCAAGGAGTGATGTAAATATTACTACAGAACGTGATCCTGCCAAGTTATACGAAACCGTTACTTTTGAGCAAGGTTCTGAGGTGATGACTGGAGAGCGAGTTCTCAAGTATGTACGAAGTCGTCATAGTGAAGGTGATACTGGTACTGATATTAGCCGCGGGCAACGCCAGCAAGCAGTGATCGACGCAGTATTAAAAAAGGTACTTGATCCTAAAACACTGACCAACCCAGAAGCAGCAGGTAAGTTGTATGCCCTCTACAACCAAGCGTTCGCCAAAGTGCTTCCTATACCTGAAGTGATCGCTACGGGTAAACAGCTCTATCCACATAAAGATTCACTCGTACAAAAGCCCCATACGATTTCCATTTATCCTGCTGACCCACAAGGTGTGCTCGTCAATCCACCTATCGCAAAGTATAAAACTTGGGTATATGAGATACGCAGTCCTGAAAAATTTAGAGAAGAAGTACAAACTGATCTTGGACTTAACAGCTCTACACAAAGTGCTTCTCAGCCTACAGCTTCCAAATCGGCAGGTGTACAAACTCAAACAGCTCCTACTCGACAATAATCACAAGAGACAGTACAAATAAACCTATGGAAAAATCTGAGCTACCTATTTCACAAAAAAACATGACTAGGATTCTGGTGGTAGTTTGCGTGATTTTGGCGTTACTAGCAGGATTCTTTCATGCACAGCGCAAAACTTCAGACCGCAGGTACGAGCTTCTTCAAGACAAATATTCAAAACTAGAAGCAAAATATACTACCGTACTAGAGGAAAATGAGGCGCTTGAGCAGCCCAAACCAACAGATACAAAATAATACGGTATACTATGAAAGGGATATGTCACAAACATTGTTAATCACTGGTGGTGCAGGATTTATTGGCAGTAACTTTGTGCATTACTGGATCAAAAATCATCCTGAAGACACGATTATTAATCTGGATTTGCTTACCTATGCAGGCAATCTCACAACCTTACGAGATATTGAAACTCATCCTACCTATAAATTTGTCCAAGGCGATATTTGTGATGGCGAGCTCGTAAATACATTAATGCATGGCGTTGATGTTGTGGTTCATTTTGCCGCTGAGACACACGTTGATCGCTCTATTACCAATCCTGCTGGATTTGTTCGTACCAATGTACTTGGTACACAGGTGCTTTTGCAAGCTGCGCTGAATAATAAGATTAAGCGATTCCATCATATTTCTACCGACGAAGTATTTGGCTCACTACCTTTGGAAGGTGATCAAAAATTTACAACAGCAACTCCCTATGATCCTCGCAGTCCCTACTCTGCCAGTAAAGCAGGTTCAGATCACTTAGTTCGCGCCTATGGTGAGACGTTCGGGCTCAACTTTACCATCACTAACTGCTCCAATAACTATGGCGAGTACCACTTTCCTGAGAAGTTGATTCCGCTCGCAGTAACAAATTTACTTGAAGGCAAAAAAGTACCTGTGTATGGTGATGGTTTGAATGTACGAGACTGGTTGTATGTCCAAGATCACTGTAGCGCAATTGACGCTGTGCTGAGTCGTGGGCGTGCTGGTGAAACATATCTTGTGGGTGGTATGGTTAAGGACGTTTCCAATCTAGAGTTAGTCAAGATGATTCTCAAGATCATGGGTAAAGACGAATCTGAGATTGAGTTTGTGAAAGATCGCCCTGGACATGACCGCAAGTATAGTGTGGACTGGAGTAAATTAAACCAAGAGCTTGGCTGGCAGCCTTCGGTGACGTTGGAAGAAGGATTAGCCAAGACCGTGGCCTGGTATCAAAACAATGAAACCTGGTGGAAGCCACTCAAAGAACAGAATCAGCAGTACTTTGCTCAACAGTACGCCAAGTAATTTGTAGATCATTGTATAAGATATATCCTGAAAACTCAGGAATCAGTAGAAAATAAATAGTAGAATCAGATAAAAGGAGCCCATGCAGATCGCCTCACAATATGATGTAGCACTCACCATTCAAGAATATGGTAAAAAAAGCCAAATTGAAGGTGTCGAGAAAATCCCATTGAAATTAAATGTTGATGATGGGGGTAATTTTGCTGAAGTTTTCAGAATGCAAAATGGTGAAGTTTCTGGCCTACAAAAACCATTTCCCGTGGCTCAAGTGAGTTTTTCAGTTATGATGCCCGATGTTGTCAAAGCATTTCATATTCATAAAACACAAGAAGATCTGTGGTTCGTGCCTCCTACACATCGTTTGCTAGTCAATCTACATGACTTGCGTGAAGGTTCCTCAAGTTTTGATGTCCATGAACGCCTTGTTCTGGGTGGCGGTACCGCAATGATACTGAGAATTCCAAATGGGGTGGCACATGGAGCAAAAAACTGCTACGACCAGCCAATGTACCTGTTCTATGCTACAACAACTCAATTTAATAGTGATGCACCAGATGAATACCGCTTGCCTTGGGATCACTTCGGCAGTGAAGTTTGGGATTTACAAAAAGGTTAATCGTACTAAATGCCTGAGTAACTCAGCAGATCTCAGTTAATGAATATTTTGAGATCAGTCGTGCAATAAAAAAATTTATACAGCAGAAAGTTTTGGAGAACATATGAAACCAGTCGTGGCAGTAACCGGAGGTAAAGGATTAGTGGGTTCACGCTTTGTCAGTGATTTTGCTGAAAACTATGAATTTATTCATCTTGATATAAGTGATCCTGTACAGCCCGTGGATATTACCAAGCGCGACCAGGTGCTCACAGCGTTATCCAATAAAAATGTACAAGCGATAGTACACTTCGCAGCGTACACAGATGTCACAGGCGCGTGGAAGCAGAGTGGTGATAAAAATGGGATCGCCTACCAGGTGAACGTTGTGGGTACAGAAACGATGGTACAAGCAGCCAATGAACTTGGCGCACAGCTGATCAATATTAGTACCGCCTATGTTTTTGATGGCAAAAAAGAGGGTCTCTATACTGAAGCAGATCAAATGAGTCCCATTGAATGGTATGGACAAACTAAAGCATGGGCCGAAGAAGCCGTACAAAATCAGGCACAAAATTGGACAATTCTGCGGATTGATCAACCATTTAGACCTGATGAGTTTCCCAAAGCAGATATCGTGCACCGTATCTTGGCTGGGTTGCAGGCGGGGACGCTCTACCCTCAGTTTACCGACCACTATTTCGGGCCGACGTTTATTCCCGATTTTTCTAGTGTAATTGATTGGTCAATCCGTACAAGAACTACAGGATTATTTCATGCAAGTAGTGGCGAGAAGTGGACAGACTACGACTTTGCCTGTGCTGTGGCAGAGGCGAATGGCATAGATCCTACAGTAGTCAAACAAGGATCATTAGCTGAGTACTTGCAGTCAAGTGAGCGGCCATATCAAAAGAATACGGCGATGAGCGTGGAGAAGCTGAAGAGTGTCGTTGACTTTAAACTCGGAGAAATTAAATATTTCCTACATCAATGAGAATCATCTTACTAACAATATTAGTATTTTTGTCGGTTTTTACTTTTAAAGAGTATATATACCCTAAAGCAGCTGCAGAAGAAATTAACGCTTTTCGATATTTTCCACTCTCTGAATCAGATGCAGATTACATTATTACTGAGATAGATGGTGTCTACTCACTCACCTACTATAAAAATGGAATAGCAAATACTAATCAAAATACTACTGATACTCTTTCAATTTTTATCAGCAATCCACCATCTGATATAGATACATATATAAATAAAAAGGTCTCAGTAGCAGGAAACTTTGTTGAGGGAGTACCTTTTTGTAAAGGCGCATGTCCTAACTATGTGGGCATAGAGAAACGCCCAGTTGTAGAAATTCAAACCCTGGTAGTAAAGAATTAGTTAATCGATAAATTGAATTATCGTTCTAGACAGATCATTTTCTACTGTAGGATTTCTCTTGCTTTCCTATACAATACACACTGACTATGTTTTCTGAACGACGTAAATGGTTTTGGCGCACTGAACATGGTGGCCACATTCTCACAGCACTACTTCCTTTGCTTATTATTGCAGGAGCAGCGTTTTTTGCAGATGGAATACGTGCAGAAGATACAAGCACTCAAACTGTCACGCAGCCAGCTAATCCTTCAGATGAAGATATCATTGGCGGCAGACCAGCAAATCAGGGTGAATTTCCATCCTACGGAGAGTTACCTAATTGTGGCTCTACACTGCTATATGAAGGTTCTGATCTTGTTGTGCCACCGTTGCCTTCCGTATCCGTCACGGACGGACACTGTGTCACTACTGCAACTGAAGTAGCTGGTGTTTGCGCAGAACTCCCTGATGACGCTTCAACTACAATTGGCTTTGGAAGTACTGAAACTGTGCCTGAGACCTTTGAGAAACAAATTAAGACTACAAAAATAGTCGTTCATCCTGAGTATCTGAACACCTGCAATCCCAATTTTGACATTGCATTACTGATTGGACCACCTGTGCACACAAGTCCACTTATTCACCCAGCTCGCATTATTCCTCAAAACACTCAAATAAGTATTGGTACGAGCCTTACCTTCGCAGGCACAGGTTTGATTAGTTATACCCCATCCCAGAGAACCAATACACTACTAACGGGGAAACTCCCCGTGGTGGCCTGTGATGGGATATTTGGCAATGCAAACAATCTGATTTGCACGAGCTCAACACGAGGTCTACCAGAGAATCCCTCAGATCCAGATAACGCAGATGATATTTGCTTTGGGATAGTGGCAGTGGCGGATTTGTCACAATCAATGCTGTACGATACCTTTTTGGGATGCCAGTCTTGACCATGTCATGTAATGGAAATTCAGCATCAATCAACTTAGCTGATCCAGAAGTACGACATTGGATAGATACTACAGTTCAGAATGTACTTGGATTCACCCCAGATTTCAGTAAGCCTCCAGATCCAAATGAACCTCCCCTCCCTCTTCCTGCTCCTGACGCAGACAAAGATGGAATACCAGACAGTGTTGAGGCCACCTCTTGCGATACTGACGGGGATGGAATCCCAAACACGCAGGACAGAGACGACGACGGCGATGGATTGAAGACACGGTTTGAAAATAACCATGAATATCCTGTCAATAGAACCGAAGAAGGACTGCCAGATACTGATGGGGACGGTGTTCCCGATTATTTAACAGAGGATGAGGATGGAGATAGACTAAAGGAATGTGAAAGAGATGTTTTGGGAGGTTTCCAAATTAATCCGAATACACCCTACAATATGGAAGTACTGCCAATGTCTCTTAACCCTGATGATGACGGAGATGGAGTTCCCACAAATGAAGAGTTGCAATCCCCAGCAGGAGAAAATTATTCGAGCTGCAAAGATTTTCCTGATACAAATCAAAATGGAGTACCTGCTCATCTAGATCCGACTGAAAGAACTATATACCCGGTTCCTTCTGGAGTCACTCTAGAACCCACTCCAGTGCCCACTCCAGTGCCCACTCCAGTAGAGGGCATTGATTCTTCTTGGGACAAGGAGCACATTGAGTATGAACCAGGTAAAGCATTTACGCTCACCCTAACTGTATCCAATACAACAGATACCCCTGTTACCCCTTCATTTAATTTGCAAACTGCACCAATGGAGATAGTAGCTGGAAAGCAGCCTGACTGGACAACAGGGATATCTGCTCAATATGGAAAGCTTCATCTTTCAGCTCATGAAATGAAGCAATATGATATTGCATTTGTAAACAATCAGCCAAGCATTGGTGAGTACATTCAGTTCTGTATGTATGGCGAAATGTGTGAAGTAGTAGAAGTCGTACCAAAAAAAGATGAGAACTTCTTACCTATTGTCAGAAATAAGTAGCTTGAAAAAATTTACTCACTCTTGCGTTGTGCGCTACGCCACTTCTCTATCTCACCGTGATTTCCACCCAGTAGCACTTCAGGTACGTTCCAGCCTTTGTACGCTGCAGGTCTAGTGTATTGTGGAAAGCCTAGTTGGCCTGGTACACTATGTGACTCATCTTGGTTACTTTCAGCATTTCCCAAAACACCTGGCAACAACCGCGTCACTGCGTCTGCCATCACAAGTGCAGCAGGCTCGCCACCCGTGAGTACATAATCACCGATCCGAACTTCCTCATCTATCAAATACTGAACAACACGCTCATCCACACCTTCATAATGTCCACAGATAATGGCGACTGCATCAAGCTGAGAGTATTCTTGTGCACGCTGCTGGGTAAATACGTTCCCCTTTGCGGATGTAAGCAGTACTTTTGTTTTGAACTGGTCAGCGGGCCACTTTTTTCGCCAAACTTGTAAAGCTCTATCTATGGGTTCCACCATCATCACCATTCCAGGGCCACCACCAAACGGTCGATCATCAGTTACTTTATGTTTATCTTGCGCAAACTCACGGATGTTACTGATTTCATAGCTGACTGCTCCTGCCGTCTGTGCTCGTTTAAGCATCGAAGATTGCAGTGGAGTTGTAAAAAAATCTGGAAAGAGCGTAAAAATACTCAAGTGCATATAGCTTGTATTCTATCATTCAAAACCTTGCTACAATATATTGAGTAGTTCAATGCATCCTGTAGTTTGTTGGACTCCCTTAGTTTCAGTATGGTAAAAAAACAAGATGAAGGCATCACCCTTACTAAAGTCACGCAAGTCGGGCGTAATGTGGTTAAGTACGGCTTGTCTGCGCTTGTTCTCTTAATGGTGGGTCGTGTGGCTCTGACAGCAGGAATTGCCTTTTACAAAGCCATGAATCCACCACCTCCCCCCAAACCTACTGAAGGATTCGGCGCACTTCCAGCTATTGCCTTTCCTACCCAATCCAGTGATGACAAACCCACAAGTTACAGACTCGAAACAGCTTCTGGGGGACTTCCTACATTCGGCGATCGCGCCAAGGTCTACATGATGACTAAAAGTAGCGTAAATTTGCTTGATGCTGAAAACGCTCAAGATATTGCTGAACGCTATGGGTTTACCAGTAAACCTGAAATTGTCAGTTCAAAAGTGTATCGATGGACTAAAATCCAGCCACTCACCACTACCTTTGACTATGACATTGTCGATCATAACTTGACGTATGAAACCGACTTCTTGAATCGTCCAGAGCTTATCCTAGAAGGAAACCTCCCCACCAACTTCGATGCCGAACAACAAGTCAAGAGTTTCCTCAATACAGGTAATTTACTTCCCGCCGATGTGTCCACAAGTTCTGCTCAAGTTACGCTGCTCAAGGCAGTAGGCGGATTACTTAAACCAGCAGTGGCAGTTTCAGAAGCTAACTTTGTGCAAGTTGACTTAAACCGCCTCCCAATTGATGGGATCTTCAAACCCTACACAGAAGATGGGACCACTGGAGCTATTCATGCAATCGTTTCTGCAGGCAGGAGTGGCAATAATATTTTGAAGCTCGTTCGCCAACTATATCCTATATTGTACGATAGACCAGAAACATACTATCTGCGCAGTCCACAAAGTGCCTGGGCCAAACTCCAAGCTGGTGAAGGATACATCGCCAACAAGGGCACAGCTGAACCTGCCGTGATTAGAACTGTTGAGCTGGGGTACTTTGAAAGTGCAGAGTTCCAAGAATACTTCCAACCCATCTATGTCTTCAAAGGTGACGGTGGATTTATTGGCTATGTCGGCGCACTTGACCCAGGGTATATACTACAAAGTCAGCCAAATACTACCAAATAATATGCATACAACTGTTCGTACCCGCATGGCACCCAGTCCTACAGGAGAATATCATGTCGGACATATTGCTACTTTATTGAAGAACTACGCATTTGCCAAACAGCAAGGTGGACAGTTTATTTTGCGCATTGAAGACACTGATCAAGAACGCAAAGTAGATGGCGCGGTAGAACGCATCATGAGTGTAATTCATCAATATGGATTGGATTGGGATGAAGGTCCAGACAAAGGTGGCCCATGTGCACCATACGTGCAATCACAGAGACTGCACATTTACAAAGAATATGTGGACACACTAGTTAAAAATGGCAAAGCATACTTCTGTTTTTGTACCAAAGAACGACTAGATCAGATGCGTGAAGACCAAATTGCGCGCAAAGAGCTTCCTAAATATGACCGCCACTGTCGTGCACTTTCTCCTGATGAGATTCAGCAGAACTTAACTGAAGGGAAGCCGTACGTTGTGCGTTTGAAAGTCCCTGATGCTGAAACAATTACCTTTACTGATCTAATTCGTGGAGAAATTTCTATTGAATCAGGCAATGTCGATGATCAGGTATTATTAAAATCAGATGGTTTCCCAACTTACCACTTAGCAGTGGTCGTCGATGACCATTTGATGGAAATTACCCATGTGATGCGTGGTGAAGAGTGGATTAGCTCTACACCTAAACATATTTTGTTGTACCAAGCTTTTGGCTGGCAATCACCTATCTATGCTCATATTCCAGTTTTCTTAAATCCTGATGGTCAAGGCAAGATGAGTAAGCGCAAAGGCACGGTTTCTGCTCAGTCATTTTTAGATAATGGCTATTTACCTGAGGCGTTACTCAACTTCTTTATGATTTTAGGTTGGGCTCCAGCCGATCAACGCGAAATTCTCAGTTTAGAAGAATACATCAAAGAATTTAATCCAGCCCACATCAGTGCAAAATCAGTTGTTTTTGACATGCAAAAATTAAACTGGCTGAATGGTGTCTATATTCGCAAACTTACACAGGAACAGTTGACTGAAAAAATCGAGAAGTATTTGCCAGCAGATTTCCCGAGAGCTCAGCTAGCAGAAATACTGCCGCTCATCAGTGAGCGTTTAGTAACTTTGAAAGATATTGAAAGCTTAACTGACTTTTTCTATCGTCCCATTAGCCATGATAAAGAATTATTGTTGAAGAAGGCAGATGCTGCACTCGTGGAACAGCAACTTTCACAAACTACCGAAGCCATAACCGCTATAACAGACTGGACCATTCCAGCTCTAGAGCAAGCAATTCGGACACTTCAAGAATCGACAGACTGGAAGAAAAGCCAGTACTTTATGATGATTCGTGTGGCAGTCACTGGCAGAACAGCTACACCACCACTTTTTGAGACCATCCACTGCATTGGCCAAGCTGAAGTAGTACAGAGATTACAGGCAGCCCAAGAGACTATCCGCTAAAAAGTTACCTTACGAAGCCTCCAACTATCAGGTATACTGACTATACGTATGCCTGCATCCACTCAGCAATCTAGTGCCCGTCTTGAGAAGTTGGCAGCAAAAGCGGCGCAAAATAGAACTATCTTCCAAAATGCATACCCTGGTTTATATGGGCAGCTTGTGGACCGTGAGTCACTGCCTTCAGACTACAGTAACCCTGGAGAATCATACCGCAGCACTCTCCCCACTCAGTCAGCTTTTAGTTCCACTTCCAGCTCACCTCCCAACGACCCAAAAAATACTGCTTTTACAGAACCGTTTGAACGAGGACTCGCACGCGAAATTTCAGTAGAAGAATACCAAGCTGTTATGGAGAAGCTTGTTGCACTGTGTCAGCTTCCTCCTGGGAAAATTGATATTGAAACTGCGTTGTACATTGAACAACAAGTTGGGGATCTCCTTGGTTTTCAAGTGGCCACAAAGCTTCAGAATAATGAGTTGTTATATACCCATGGCACAATCAAAGCACTGCCTCATTTGAAACGCTCCCCCACAGATACTACTGAAGAACACACCTATTCCAGGGCACCATTCCTGGAAAAGCGCGGCTACTATGGCTGGTCAGCACAAAACACTGCCAGCATGGGCAGCACTGATGAAAGTGAAAAGTACTATATTGCGCTGCCATTGCATTTATTGCCCAATTGGTACCCCGATGCAGCACTGATCAAAAAATGGTATGCATGGAGAAAAATGATTGTGATCAATCCTCAGGAACATGTGGCAGTTGTTTGTCAGGTTGCTGATACTTTTGATGCGAGTACTGCCAAGTATCAGTTCGGAGGTTCTCCAGAACTGATTATTGAAGGACGCTGTTGGTCACCCGCTTCACTTGGCAAAGTGCTCATATTTTTTGTGGTAGATGACACAAATACTATTCCGCTTGGACCAATTTCTCTGAATATGAAAGATCTGTATGCATAGTACGCTACTGACAACGCTCGTTGATGAAAAGCATATAATGCGGTATCTTAACAGTATTGCTCCAGCTGAATATGCACAAGCACACCAGTTGTTAACAGAATGTATTGGCTTCGCCATTTTGACTGCTGTTTTACCCTTTTACCCAGAAGAACAGCACGCAGACATCTTGGAAGCGATTGCATTTGGAGATGTGTATATCCAAAAAAAATGGTTGCAGAGTCAACCAGCTGAAGTGAAAATTAGTATTAAGGAAACTGTAGAACGAATTTTTTTAGCACTCTAACTGTATGATTACCATTAACCTATTTGTTGGCTCACGTTTTCCAGTCAACAGGAAACGTGTTCGTGAATGTGTTAAGCAAGTTTTGGCTGAACATCGCATTGACCATGCGCAGATAGATATTTCTGTCGTGGGTACACGCAAAATTAAAGAACTCAATGAATCCCAACTTCAACATGAAGGCAAAACCGATGTTTTGTCCTTTCCACAGCACGAAAAAAAGCAGTTGGAGGACTTTCCACTGCCCGCAGGAATTCCCCCACATTTAGGTGATATCGTCGTCAGTTTCCCTGAAGCGGTAAAGATGGCAAAAAAGTATGGTAAACGCGTAGATGATCAGCTTTGCTTTTATATTGAGCATGGCATGATGCATTTGCTTGGATACCATCATGAGTAAAGTGTCTAACTATGAACTGGAATAGAAAGTATCGTCCCAAAAAAATTGCGGATCTGCATTTAACGAAAGTGCGGGAGCATTTTTTGGCACTCCTTAAATCTGGCAAGTTCTCTCAAGTATTTCTCTTTGCAGGACCAAAAGGCACTGGAAAAACCTCTACTGCTCGCATAGTGGCAGCACTCTTGAATGATCCAGCAAACGAAGCTGCCGTCACTGAGATTTTCTTCAAAAAATCTGGCAAAGCGAAACCACTCCAAGAGCCTAATTCAGCCAATGAACGGATTGAACGTATTTTTTCTGGTAGTTCGTTTATGGTCCAAGAGCTGGATGCAGCCAGCAACCGTGGCATTGATGATATTCGTGCATTAAAGGAGAGAGTTTCACTTCCACCACAAGATGGATTGATGTCTGTGTATATTTTGGATGAAGTACACATGCTCACCACAGAAGCATTTAATGCCCTGCTCAAGATTCTTGAAGAGCCGCCTCCGCATGTAGTTTTTATTTTAGCCACAACTGAGTTAGATAAAATTCCTGCTACAGTGACTTCCCGCGCGCAAGTCATCAGCTTTACCAAAGCCACACCAGCTGAACTTCAAAACGCACTGACCTTGATTCTAGATCAAGAGAAAGCTACGTACGAGCAGGCAGTACTCGAAGCTATTGCCCAACAGGCTGATGGCAGTTTCCGTGATGCCGTTAAGTTACTTGAAATGGTGGCACAACTGGGCGAGATTACTATGCTCAAAGCCGAGCAGGTTTTGTCACTTTCAACACTCCACTTCACAACACAGCTTGTAGAAGCACTCTTGGCGAAAGATGCGGCACAAGTGGTGACAATATTTCAGGCATTACGAGAACGAATGACCGACCAGAAGCAGTTTTACACCCAACTGCTCACACTCTTGCATACAGATTTATTGAAGGCTCATGGGGTTGTGCCAGGCACAGCGCAGTGGCCAGCCAAAGCCAGTCATTTTATGCTCAAGGAGCTTTCTGATCCATTTGTCCAGGTTATTACACCAATTCTGCTGCTTCCGTTGGAATTAAAATTTTTAGATATTATCGAGCGTTCGCACAAGAAGAATGTCAGTGAACCTTCAGGACCTGGTGGCAGTGGTAGTAAAGAGCCTAGCGCTGCCAAAGCTGGTCCCGCTGAGACACCTAGATCTTCCGCAAAATCTGCTCAAGGGACTCACCACAGTCTTGGATTTGATCCTGAGGCTGAGCAGCAGTTAGCACATGTAGATAGCTACTCAGACATGCTTGATGAAGGTTCAGGATTTGCTCGACCAGATGAAGCAACTGCACCACAATCGAGTTCTCAGTTACACGCAGTTTCTGAAAGCGTCTCTGCACGTACTGCAAACGTCTCACTTAGTACAGAAAGCAGCACCCAGGGCACGTCACGCTCTTCAATGAGTGTTACTAAAGCCTCCCTCGGTAGTGCAAAATCCACCACGCCCCTCCTCCCTACAGATCCTGGCGACGGCACCATCATTTGCGATAAATGGGTAGATGTAGTGGCAGCAGCGGTCAAGCAAAACTTTGGACTGGCCACCCTGTTGCGCTCTGCGAAACCTATTTCTGGTGAGATGGGTAGAATCGTGGTGAGTGTTTACTATTCGTTTCACAAAGAACAACTGATGCAACCTAAGTTCAAGCAGTTACTCGATGTTCTATTTGCAGATTATGCAGGCGGGAGAATTGAGCTTGAGTGTATCTTAGAAGCGCAACCCAGTCATGCTGAGCTCCAAGAAGCCCCACAATCAAACAACCTGGCAGAACTAGCAGTTGCCTCATTGATGTAGTACAATTGGGAAAGTTAAGTCTATAAGAATTTAGGAGGAACTATGGCAAATCCATTTAAAGCACTCGGTGATCTCAATAAATTACGTCAACAAGCTAAGAAAATGCAAGATGAATTGGCAGCTGAAATTATTCGTATCGAAGAAGGTGACATTGTAGTTGAAATCAGTGGTGCCCAAGAAGTTAAGAAAGTCTATGTTCAAGGCGTCACAAGTCAAGAATTGATTGATGTATTAAACAAAGCTATTAAGAAATCTCAAGAAATGGCAGCTCAAAAACTGCAACAGATGACTGGTGGCTTAGGTGGTATGTTGGGTGGTGGCGGACAATAAGCCATGCCACAACTTTTGGTTGCTACAACCAATGTTGGAAAGCAAAAAGAAATTCAGGTTCTTCTCTCTGCTTGTGGCTATGATCTAGTATTTCCACAGGATCTTTCTGCGGTGGCAGATTTAGCTGTTGAGGAAACCGGTGAAACGTTTGCAGAAAATGCTCTACTCAAAGCCCAGGCTTTCGCAGAAAAATCAGGACTTCTTACAGTGGCTGATGATTCAGGATTAATTGTTACGGCACTTGATAACTTTCCGGGGGTACGTAGTGGACGTTGGCTGAAAGGGACTGGTACAGAACGAGCTCAGGGTATCATACAAAAAATCACTTCTGTAGCAGACAGAACTGCTGCCTTTGTGACAGTAGCCTGCCTTTATAATCCTGATACGCAAGAAGCAGAGTACTTTGAAGGTAAAATCGTGGGTACGCTTTCAGATGAGTTACGTGGTACAGGTGGGTTTGAGTATGATTATATCTTCATAC
>OMIS01000026.1 GCA_900299155.1 bacterium | reverse complement strand
GGTTTACTCATTTTTTATAGAAAGTATAAAAGACATTCTAAATAGAATTAAAAATCTCTGCTTCTCAGTTTCATGCAATAGAATGAATTAATCTGCATTAAAGCGTAGAAGTTTTGATACTCTATGTCAGACTACCACAGAAAATTCTGAATGAGTACATAAAAAGCCTCCATGTTCATGGAGGCTTTTTAGTCGTGTTTCTTATTAGTTACGAGTGATTACTCTTTAACCACTTCGCCTTCTTCAGCACTGCCCTTGTCATCAGATTTTTTATCTTCTGACTTGGCTTCGTTTGCACCCGCTGCTGCATCAGCACCTGGTTGGCCAGGTTGAGCGCCAGCTTTTTGCATTGCTTCACCAATTTTTTGAGCAGACTTAAACATTTCTTCAGTGGCCTTGTCTAAATCTTCTTTGGTAGCACCATCTTGTGCAGCAAGTTCTTTTAATTTTTTGACGTTTTCTTCGATCTCAGTTTTGTCTTTTGGATCGAGTTTATCGCCATAGTCTTTGAGTTGTTTTTCAATCTCAAATGCGACACTGTTTGCATGATTGCGTGCCTCGATTAGCTCACGTTTTTTCTTATCTTCATCGGCATATTTTTCAGCATCAGCTTTCATTTTCTCTACCTCTTCATCACTTAAGTTCGTAGAGTTTTGAATAGAAATTTTTTGCTCTTTGCCTGTGTTCTTTTCTTTAGCAGTGACGTGCAAAATACCATTTGAGTCAATATCAAAGGTAACTTCAATTTGTGGCACACCGCGTGGAGCTGGTGGAATACCATCAAGCACAAACCGTCCGAGTGAGCGGTTATCTGCGGCCATCTCACGTTCACCTTGGAGAACATTTATCTCTACTTGAGTTTGGTTATCAGCTGCAGTGGAGAAAACTTGAGACTTACTAGTTGGGATCGTAGTGTTGCGCTCAATCAAAGCAGTGCGGACACCACCCAGTGTTTCAAGTCCTAAGGTCAATGGAGTAACGTCGAGCAAGACAACATCTTTGACATCGCCACCAATCACACCAGCTTGAACAGCAGCACCAACGGCCACTACCTCGTCTGGGTTTACACCTTTGTGTGGCTCTTTGCCGAAGAATTTTTTAACTTCTTCGATCACTTTAGGCATACGAGTCATACCACCCACGAGCACCACATCAGCAATATCTTTTGCATCAACTTTAGCATCTTGCATTGCTTTTTTAACTGGCTCAAATGATCGTTTGATCAAACCATCCACTAATTCTTCCAACTTGGCACGAGTTAAACTCATGGTTAAGTGTAATGGACCATCTTCACCTTGAGTGATAAATGGTTGGTTGATTTCTGAAGTTTGAGCACTTGAAAGCTCAATTTTTGCTTTTTCAGCTGCATCCTTAATACGTTGTAATGCTTGAGGATCTTTGGAAAGATCTTTGCCAGTTTCTTTCTTGAATTCAGCTAAAATCCAGTCGATGATAGCGTTATCAAAATCATCTCCACCCAAGAATGTGTCACCATTGGTGGCTTTAACTTCAAACACACCATCGCCAATTTCCAAAATAGAAATATCAAAGGTACCACCACCTAAGTCATACACTGCAATGGTACTGTTACCTTTTTTATCTAAGCCATATGCCAAAGCTGCTGCGGTAGGTTCGTTAACAATACGTTCCACAGTAAGCCCTGCGATTTCACCAGCTTGTTTAGTGGCTTGGCGTTGTGAGTCATCAAAGTACGCAGGCACGGTAATAACCGCACGTTTTACTTCTGTACCAAGGTAACTTTCAGCATCTTGTTTTGCTTTAGTTAAAATTTGTGCAGAAATTTCTTGTGGGGTATATTTTTTGCCATCAATATCCACAACAGCCATGCCATCTTTACCTTCTGCCACGGTGTATGCGACGTGCTTAATAGCAGCTTTTACTGCTTCATCCTTAAATTTACGTCCCATGAAACGCTTAACAGAATTGACAGTTTTCTTTGGGTTCAAGACCATTTGGCGTTTGGCAGGATCGCCCACGATGATTTCATCACCCTTAAAAGCTACGATAGATGGATAGGTATTGCGACCTTCACGAGTAGCAATAATCTTGGCGCTGCCACCTTCCATAACCGCTACTGCGGAGTTGGTGGTACCAAGGTCAATACCAATTATTTTTCCAGTTGCATCTGCCATAATTTCTCCTTTTTTACGTACTGTTTTTGTTTTTCAGAAAATAATATACACAATCTTAGCAGTTAAGTCAATAGATTGCTAAGTTAGCTTCCCCATCACAACCTTGGAGTGCTGTAATACTTGGCCATTGAGCATGTACCCACGCTTTACGATTTTGACGACTACCCCATCTTGTTCACTGACACCATCCACTAGATCCACAACTTCCATTGTATGTAAATCAAATGGTTTGCCGATGACTTGAATTTCTTCCAAACCATGTTCACGCAGTGCATTCCACAGTTGGGTTAAAACCATATCTAAAATAGAGTTTTTCAGCTGATCAGCTGTCATACTCAAATGTTCAAGCGGCTCAAGCAAATCCTCCACCAGTGCTTTGGTGGCCATCTTAACCATCTGGCTGTGCTCTTCACGAGAACGACGCTGCAAGTTATTGTAATCAGCGCGTGCACGCAGCTCACCTTCTTTAGCAGCTTGTAGCTGCTGTTCTAAATTGGCAAATTTTTGCTCAAGTTCTGCTAACTCTTCTGGAGCAATCAAGTCATTTTGTTCAGAATTTTTCTTTGTACTGTCTGACATATACAACTTTCATTTGTATGTGTTATTTGTAATCTGGGCAGGATATAACAGCTATTCGACCATCTCTTTTACGAGTGAACGAATATACTTCATCATCGGAATAATATAGGCATAATCAAAGCGACTCGATCCAAGCACACCGATCTGGCAGTGGCAGCCCTTGACCATAAAACTCATGTGAATTAACCCGATTGGTTCAAGGTTTTTATTGCCAAGCTCAGTACCATAGATAACATGTACTTGGTTATCACTATTTGATTGGGCAAAAATTTCTTGCAAAACTTTGACTTCTTCAATCATGCGCAGTACTTGGCGCATAACGTTGATGTCATAAAACTCTGGCATATTGAGCAAATTGGCATAGCCAGAACTAATCACTCGTTTGTCATTCACGACTGTTAAACCAAGTGCTTTTGATTTTTCTGCTAAAACTTTGGTTAATTCATTCAGCAAATCATCAAGTTCATTCTTGGTGTGCCAGATTTTCTCTTTAGCTGACACTTCATCTGCCACGGTCAGCTCTTTTTCTTTCATTAATTCATTGACATACAGTTTAAGCGCAATCGGTGTGGGAACACGTCCAGCACTACTGTGTGTTTTATTGAGGTAGCCTTGTTTAGTAAGCTGCACCATTTCATTTCTGATGGTGGCGGGAGAAACTCCAATGTTATATTTGCGGTCAATTGTATCTGAACCGACAGGTTCAGCGGTTTCAATGAAGTCCTGAATAATAGCTCTCAGTATCTGAATTTGTCGTGCAGTTAAGTCAATCATACGTTGTAGTACCTTTTTATGTACAAAATACAGTAAAAAAATACTGCTCCTTAGCAATAATATAGCGGGTTTGCTAAATTGTCAAATTTATATCAGCTAGTAACTTTACTTTTATTACTTGCTACCTCTGAATTAAGTTTGGGTCTTGTGACGTTTAGCACACGCTAGTGTGTTAATATGGTTGTAAGATCAATGAAAAATAGATATT
>OMIS01000025.1 GCA_900299155.1 bacterium | reverse complement strand
TGAAGAACAAGTTAAAAAGCAGGTCGATGGCGAGAAGCTGAAGCTGTGGCAAGTGGCACAAGAAAAAGCCAAGGAAAAAATAGATACTGAGCTCAAGGATCTTCAGGAGCAGTTCAAAGAAAAGGCGCAGAAGTTGGAAGAAGCGCAGAAAAATGAACTAGAACTGCGTAAGCAAGCTCGTGATTTGGAAGAGCAAAAGAAGAACTTAGATCTGGAATTGCAGCGTAAGCTGGATGAAGAGCGCAAAAAAATTGCTGAAGATGTGCGCAAAACTGAAGAAGAGCAGTTCCGCTTGAAGTTGTTGGAAAAGGACAAGCAAGTCGAGATTATGCAAAAAACTATTGAAGATTTGCGTCGGCAAAGCCAACAAGGCTCCATGCAAATCCAAGGTGATGTGCAGGAAAACGACATTAAATCAGTGCTGAGTACGACATTTTTTACTGACAGCATCTCAGATGTCCCAACGGGCATAAAAGGGGGTGACTTGATTCACCAAGTTAATAATCAAATGGGACAAAAAGCAGGAGTGATCCTCTGGGAATCAAAGAATACAAAGTCCTGGAGTAATGAGTGGGTGACCAAGCTCAAGCAAGATCAGGGTGCTGCAGGTGCTGATATTTGCATGCTGGTGACCAGAGTTTTGCCTGATGATATCAATGGATTTGGGATAAAAAGTGGTGTATGGGTGCTTGAGCCTCAGTACATTTTGCCACTCACCACGACACTGCGCATGCATTTACTAGAGCTTTCTAAACTCAAAAATTCTCTGGTGGGACGTGATCAAAAAATGGAGTACTTGTACGAGTATCTCTGCGGGACCCAGTTCAAAAATAGAATTGAGTCAATTGTGATGGCATTCAGCGAACTGCAAAAAGACCTGGCCACAGAAAAACGTGCCATGGAGCGGATTTGGCGCAAACGTTCGCAGGAAATAGAGCGGGTGATTGAGAACACTGCGGGCTTGTATGGTGATCTGCAGGGCATGGTGGGAGCAGGTTTGCCGAGTATTCAAGCACTCGAGCTGCCAGGATTTACGGAAGAGTCAGTAGGAGAAGCTCAGAGCAATTTTTCTGTCTCTCAACTTACAGGCTCTACTGATACCCAGGTAGCTGATGAAGCAAGCCCGCAGCAGAGCTTGTTGTGAAAGCTGGTACCCGCCCGTATTCATAAAATTATCGCAAATTGCCACTGTCAAACGCGAGCATTAAATTAAAAATAAACGTGTTAGTTATACTATTCTCCGAGCATTTTCACCCAAGTAAACTGTTCGCATACACTATTGTATAGTTTTTTATCCGCAGTCCACATTTCTGCGTTGTGAAGTTGTGCAACTGCAAGATATGCAGCGTCATAGGTACGAGAATGCCCAAATTGTTGGGCAAGTCTCCAAGAGAGGTTGTGTAACTGAGGTGACTCAATAAGTGTAATCCCAAGCTGCTGAAATGTTGTAAATGCTTCTTGCGCAATTTGTGACTCAAGTTTGTTTAGATGCTGCAACCTATGCAAGGCGGATGAAACTTCATATGTAATCAGAGATGGAGCTATAAGTGGGTGTTGATTTTCTATCCATTGCTCCAGTAAATCTGTAGCATACTGCAAATCTGAATTAGGGGTAAGGCTACGGATGATAAAACTAGCGTCAACACAAATCGCTGATGGCACTATCCCTTTCTGGCCGAGGAATCTCTAAATCCGTGCTAGTTAGCTTCTCTGTAGTAAAACGATCATGCAATGCTTTAAGTGAGTAAATTGCACCTCTATTGGGTTTGCTGAGTGCCGTGTTGTGAGTATCTACATCTTCAATTGGTGTAATGATAGCTTTTGGTTTTCCATGAGACATGACTACATAGCGTTTTGCTGCATAGAAAACTTCATTTATCACTTGAGAGAAGTTTTGTTTTGCATCTGCTGTAGAGATGTAGACATTGGTCATATATGGATATATTGTACATTATGTCCATATTTTTACAACTCTTCAAGCTACTTCAACTCAATTGCGTATAAATTTGGTGGAGCATCAGGACTAAAACTGGTTTCAATCAAAAGTCTGCTGCCATCTGGCCAAGGATAGACAAAGTTTCTCTCAAATGGACCTGAATACAAACTAATCGCATTACTTCCATCAAACTCTACAATCTTCACTGCCGAGTCTTGGACGAAGAAAAGGTGGCGTGAATCTGGGAACCATTGTAAGGTCTCAGCGTACAGGGACGTGTAGTATTGATTAAACAATTTGACAGTTTGTGCTGAGTCACTGGCTTGAAGACGCATAAATGCACTTGGGCTTGAAGCATAATCCAGAGTTTGAGTAGTAAAGAGATCTGTGGAAAGTAACTGCTTCCCAGGAGTCTTTGCCTTAAATGGTTCTGCTGCTACCTTGAAGTTCTTATCTTCTTCACGATCATAGACATAAATCGTCCCAGGAGAGAGTCTGCGTTCTTGAGGCGTACTATCTGGTGCAGGAAGCGCCACAAGTAAGTTTTCTGGGATGGTGGCAGCTTGTGTAGCTGTGTAGAGCATCCGCTTTTTATCTGGTGAGAGATAGACATTCTTGGCACTTTGGGTGGCAATTTGCACCATTTCAGGCGGGAATTCCCCTAAGTACTGGCGTTCTTTTAAGTAAATCTCAGACTCCCACTCAGAAAGTAGTTGCTTTCTTTGAAACGAAACATCGGTTAGCGCACGTAGGTCGCTGGTGGTGTTTACTGGCAAAAGCATTTCTTTATCTTTGGTAATCACCATGACCTGACTACTGTCAGGTGCCCAGATAAATTGGGCAGTGGCTAGATTCAAGCTAGGTACATCTTCAGCAATCTGGCGTGGCCCACGGTCAAGAGAGATTGGCAGATTATTGCCCATTTCCAAAACATACAAACCATTTTTCTTCTGTGCAGATTGAGAGGCGGTGTAGTAGAGAATCTTTTGACCATCTGGGGAAGGGGAGATATTCTGCACGCCACTGAACGTCAAACGGGAAAGACTTGGAGCAGTCGGGTAGAGGGCAGCGTTGGTGTGACTGACGAGCTCTGCTTTAATCTCCATCTGTTTTTTCCATGGCGTATATCCATCACGTTGAATCTCAATATCATATCGACCTGGCTCAAGATACAAGGTATCATCAGTAGCGGTGACGAGTTTGCCGTTTACAAAAACTTCTGCCCCAGTGGGAGATGAGTTGGCAGCTAGGAGTCCAGCGCCTTTGAGTAGCCCATCGTTGGTTAATCTAAAGTTACCTTTGGCGTATTGGATGGCAAGTAACGTGCCGAGAAAAATAATTACAAAAGAGAGAAATGTATAGATGACTCGTTTATTGACGTTGGTAAACATATTAGTATTATAAGGTGTATTGGAAATAAAATGAATATTCCGCTTTTTTCCCATATATTTCCCAAAATAGGCATCGATTTTGGCTCGAGTAGGATTCGTGTTTGTACACACACAGACGGGGTGGTAGTGGATACACCAGCATGCTTAGCAGTGCACCAAAAATCAAAAGAAGTGTTGGCAATTGGCAAAGAAGCCGTGGACTTACAGGGACGTGTGGAAGGTGTCGTGGACGTGCTGTGGCCCATCCAGCATGGAGTGGTGTATGACCCAAATTTAGCGTTAGCTTTGCTTAAAATTGTTTTACAACCTGTCCTGAGATCAAATTTCTTTTCTACACCAACCTTTATGGTGTCCGTTCCCGCAGCAGCTACACAAGTAGACCGCGATACGATAACAAAGTTATTTTATGATCTGGGTGCGCGTGATGTCTTTACCATTGCACAACCACTTGCAGCCAGCATCGGCGCAGGTGTGCCAATCGCAGATGCTTCAGGAAGCTTTATTTTGCAGTTGGGAAGTGATGTCGTGGAGGCGGGAGTGACAGCGTTGGGGAGTTTAGTGCATTTTGAACATAGTGAAAAAGGCGGTCGCTACCTCACTGAGCAAATTATGTTGTTATTACAACAAGAGGTAGGCATTGAGGTGAGCTCAGAACAAGCTGAACGGATCTTGCAACAGGTGGCCACAGTACGCAAAGACAGCAAACGGCAGTTGCTCATCACAGGAAAAGATACTAAGCAGGGAAATCCAATGGAACTACAAATCACTTCCAGCGCGGTATATGGCACGATCTTAACTCATTTAGAAGAGTATCAAAAACTGCTTCAACGGTTATTGGCCAAGATTAGACCAGAGTTGACGATAGATGTGATTGATAAAGGGCTTCTGCTGTCTGGGGGACTCAGTCAATTGCATGGGTTGGATCGGTATCTTTTGCAAACACTGGGCATGCCAGTAGCAGTAGTAGAAGATCCAGACAAAAGTGTGATCAATGGCATTCACACTGCACTTGAGCATTTGGATGAATATACAGAAAGTTTGGGGTATGTCGCTTAAAGTTTGTACAGTAAATATTGAAGGTGACCGTCATTTGCATCGGTGGCCTGCCGTCATCAAAGCAGAGCAACCTGATGTAGTCTGTTTACAAGAAGTTTTTGAAGCAGATATGGAGTATATTGAGCTCGAGCTGGGCATGAGCGGCAGTTTTTTCCCGATGATGGATATCAACCAAGTTAACAAATATCATATTTCTCCTCGAGGAAAATGGGGGATAGCACTGCTCACCAACTTGCAAGTAACTTCTCCAAGTATTTCTGAGTCACACCTTGCAGCTGTGCCAGTACTTTACAATGGCGGAGTGAGCGGCTTTTATTATGCCAAATCACCGAAAGTTCTGCCGTTTGTGTTGCCCAACGATGCATCACGAGTATTTGCAGTGGGTACTGTCCTCAAGGACGGGCAAGAATACACCGTTGGTACCACACACTTTACATGGTCTGGTAAAGGGGAAACCACAGATGAACAGAGGGAAGATTTACAAACATTTTTGAACGTTTTGCAGCAGTTCCCTGAGCTAGTATTTTGTGGTGACTTTAATGCTCCTCGTGGGAAGGAAATCTTCAGCGAACTTGAAAAATACTACACAGACAACTTGCCCAAAGAAATCCAAACTACCATTGACCTTGAACTGCATTACGCTGCGCCGTTATATTTAGTCGTTGATACCATTTTTTCTACACCACAGTACCAACTTACCAATGTTCGTACATTACAAAGTGTCAGTGATCACAATGGGGTAGTGGGTGAAGTGCAGCGGGTGTAGTTGTAGGCTACTTATTTGATTCATATACACGGAAAGCGCGGGTCAACCAAATAATATCTGCAATATTTAAGAAGTTCTCATCGGGGCGTACTGGAAAATGTTTTTTTAAAGTATCTTTAACCACACCTGGAGAAAAGCGTAGGCCACCAATGCTTCTTCGCAGTACATCATTGAGCCCAGCTGTTTGTAAAGCGCGGCCTTCACTAGCTGCATGCAGAATCCGCTCACAGGCAAGCGCAGCATTTTCCCATGTGACCTGTCCTAGTTCAGACTTCCGCACTCCAATTAACTCTTCAAATTTTTGATATGGATTAAAGTCGAGCACATTATGAAATGTAGCGCACAGAGTGGGAAAATTGAGAATTTTCACATCATGAATAATGTCAGTGCGTGCTGCTTGATGGATGAAAAATGACTGCAAAACTTGCTTACTAACCCCTGCATCTAGCTGAAAGAGTGCATCGATTAAAGTATTTTTTATACCTAGTGCGTGTAAAAACAAAATGACTATCTCATCAGATGGCAGCTGGAGCAGCATGTGCCAACGTTGCACGAGATTTCGTTCATTTTTATTACCACTTTTTTTTTCAAGTATATGATATCGTTCATCCAGTTTGATTTTGGGTTGGTTAATAATAAAGTACCAAATTTTTGCTACTAACTGATTAGAGTATTCATTGGGGCCTGATATTTCTGGCGCATTATAATTATTAATACTGGCATGTGTATGAAAGCTTTGATCTTCATATAATTGTAAAAGAGTAATTATAAAATCTGGCTGCCCATTTACTAACACTATATTTCTAAAATGTTTAGCAAAATCTCCTAGTGGAAGTTGGATTTTTGCTTCATCAATAAACTCTAAATAGTCTTCTTCATCTAGTAGTATCTTGGCAAGATTTGTATAGTATTTGGAAAGGGGGTTTGGTTTGAAGTCAGCTGTTTGTAGTGCTGCACTAATTGCTTGTATTACTACTTTTGCTTGAACGTAATCATTTTTGTGGAGAGTATCAGGTACAATCAGTGATTCATCAGAGTTTCTCTGTCTGAGTTCGGGTTCTACTGTAGTTCCTGTTTCAGTAACTTGTGTGTTTGGAACGCTCTCAGTTGTATTCTGAGTAGTTATTTCATGATCTAACTTGAGTGATCGCAGCGTGCTTTGATTGGCGCATAATTCTGCGACCGGTATCCATCTCACATATTTCTGACCGTTTTCAGTAACAACCACCTGACAAAGATCTCCGTGATCTGAAAAAGTAACGCGTGATTGTTCAATGTATTGAACAATTGGTTTTTTGGGGAGCTGTACACCTACAATATTTGCCCACACTGCATCTGGAATAAAAAGATACGAGGGGTTGATAATGCCCATGGCAGTTGCAGCAGCCAGTTTTTGTTGCCACAGTTGGTCGGCAGTTCGTAAATATTCTGGTACTGAACCATTTCCATTTATATAAGGTGAGAGATATGTATTCTCAGGATTTGCCATGGCTGAATTTTAACACATGAAAAAAGAAAGTGATGGGGTAGTGGGTATAGTTTATGTAATCGCTAGCGCAGCCTCTTTGAACTGATTCCCGCGATCTTGATAGTTTTTGAACAGTCCAAAACTGGCGCATGCAGGACTGAGTAGTACTACGCATCCAGGATGTGCCGATTGTGCGGCCAAGGTTACTGCTTCTGGCATGGAATGTACCTGATGAATTTCTGGAAGTTTTTTTGTGCGCTTGCTTGGATCTGTAGACTTTGTATCATCTGGCGTTGTGGATTGTTGAGTCATAGTGGCTGCGCTCATAACAGCAGCTTCAATTTTTGCCCCAGTGGGAGGAAAGAGAAGCAAATGTGAAATGTTTTGTGCCAAGATCTCCTCTGCCAGTTCGGTAAAAAGCACGCCCTTATCAGAGCCACCTGCCAATAAAATGATTTCTTTGCCAGGAAAGCTGCGCATTGCAGCAATGGATGCTTCTGGGGTAGTACCTTGAGAGTCATTGTAGTATGCCACTCCATTTTTCTCTGCCACAAACTCGAGACGGTGCGGTAGTGATCTAAATGAATTAATTGCCTGCCGTACTTGTTCTGCTGCAATTCCCACCAACTTCGCCACAATGATGGCGGGGAACGTATTTAAGATGTTATGTTCTCCCTGAAGCGGGAGGTCATGCACCGAGCAAATTTGCTCAGTTTCATACCAGAGCTCATCATCTTTGCGATATGCCACCACTTGCGCTTCCCCAGGATGTTCCAGCAAAAACTGCTCGGATTCGGCGGTCATCGGGACTAGGTGGAGTGAGTAGGGTAGTTTCTGTGCGGCAGAGTTTGCAGCAAAACGGCGTGGAATCTCATACTCAGGATTATAGATAATGTAATCATGTGGTGCTTGGTGCGCTGCGATTGGAGCTTTGGCAGAGACATATTCTTCAAAATCTGTGTAGTAATCCAGGTGTTCGGGAGTGACATTCTGCACTACTGCGATGTGTGGACTGTAGGGCAAATTTTGCAGTTGATGGCTGGAAAGCTCTAGAACAATAAAACTGTCAGAAAGCCGTGGGCTTTTTTGTGAAGAAGCAGACTCTTGAGCGGCAAAGTGGCGGAGTGGATCAAGCAAATCAAGCGCAGGAACACCAATATTACCCGCAAGAAAAACTTGTTTTCCAGATTCTTTGAGAACATGGTTGATGAGTGCGGTGGTGGTGCTTTTTCCTTTAGTGCCAGTGATGCCAATTGTTTGTGGCCGCTCTGTTTCGGGAAGTGTATGGATGATGTCAAAGAACAGTTCTACATTTGAAGAAAATCTGACTTTTTTACCAGTATCTTCTGCTATTTTAGTGAGGTGAGAAAAGAATTGATTGGTAAAAGGAATTCCTGGAGTTTTGAGCACCAAAATAGTGGGATTTTCCACTGCATCACTTAGCCTGGTAGCCACTGCTTGATCGTCATTTGTGCTCTGCAGGTACAAAGTGTGTTCATCAGTGCTCAATAAATTTTGCCATTCTGAGGATAAATTTTCTTGAGATTTATCGTCAATTGCAATGATTTTTAATTCTGGCAAGAATTCTCGCAGTGTGCGGTGAGTAGAGAAGCCCTCTTGCCCCAAACCAAAAATAATGACAGCGGTATTTTGCAGTTTTTTTGTGAGAATTGTGGTGATGTGTGTGGCAAGTTCCATGCCTGTATTGTAGCAAGAGACCTAGTACAATACATACAGTATTTGTGGTTGCTGTTGTTACAAACTACAAATACAGAACCGTCATGCCAGCAAAACATTCGCTACCGCATCTTCGTACTACCAGGTTATTTGATCTTTCTGTAGTGACTGAGTCATTTGTCAAAATTCTTGATGTCCTCACTACTCAGTCAAACACTACTCGAGGTGGGAAAACTCTCCTGGTGGCCACTCCCAATCCTGAGCAGGTCGTGTTATCTCAAGAAAATAAATCATTTCAGCAAGCACTCCAGAACATGAATATATTACTTCCAGATGGCATCGGGTTGGTGCTGGCGTCACGGATGTTTGCTGCCGCAGGTAAAGCAGTCCCGATTGTGAGCCGCGTGACTGGCGTAGATATCGTCCAGGCTCTTCTCACTGAAGCTACACAAGCAGGCAAAACAGTGCTGGTAGTGGGTGGAAGAGGCTATGAACATCTTGGTACTCCCGCCAAGCAGTTTTCAAAGGATGCGGGGCGTGCTGATGCTTCGGCTCATGTGATGGTTTTAGAGATTCCTGCAGAGGGTGGAATTCATACCTGTTACTGGATGGAAGGATATGCAGATGCCCATACTCCCACCAAAGAAGAAGAGCAGTTTGTGGAAAAAGTGATCCGTACCCTGAAACCCACGTATGTATTTATCGCACTTGGTGCGCCGGTTCAAGAACACTGGCTTGTGGCTCATGCTGAGCTTTTGCAAGAAAATGCAGTAGCTGTAGGCATGGCAGTGGGTGGGGCATTTGATATGTTGACTGGCAAACTTGACCGCGCCCCTGCTTGGATGCAGGCGCTGCACCTGGAATGGCTGTATCGTCTCTATCAAGAACCATGGCGTTGGAGACGACAACTTAATTTACTGAAGTTTATCAAACTCACGGTGGGCGAATTACTGGCAGAGTAAGTTACTTTAGGGATTTACACTGCATCTTCACGAATTTGTGTTGAACGAGCGTCATTGCAGCTTAAACTAGCAGCATGATTGAATAGCGAGTTCACCAAGGCAGTATTGCCTGCCGTCAAATGAGTGAGGATGCAGTATGTGTATCTGTATGGGGAAAAACTACTCCTCAGTAACTGGTCCGACGCCTAACAGCCATAAAACGGCTTCTTTCTTATATCGGCGATCTCCACGAGAGTTGATGCGTATTGCAGGCAGTTTACCTCGTTTGCCCCAACGTTTGATGGTTAATGGAGAAACTCGGAGCAAGTCAGCCACTTCACGAACGGTCAAAAGATCAGGAAGATTTTTAATATCCAGTTTACTCGCATCATCAGCGCGCCCTGTTCTCTTGTCGTCGCCTGGAGCTGCGCCAAACGCATATGTGTCATTTGGATATGAGTTGGTTGGGGCAGTGGTCTGTGAGTTCATGGTGTGACTCCCTTGTTCTATTTTTATATTATTTGTACTAACACATTCTAGTGAGAAACTAGTGCAAAGAATGTCTTTGCGATATTAAAAGTACCAGAGTGGAAACAAACAGGTCAAGGGGTAAGTTGTGCACTTAATAAGCTTATAATATTGTTTTGACAATCCTATATAAATTAAGCTGTGAATAACATGTGTATTA
>OMIS01000024.1 GCA_900299155.1 bacterium | reverse complement strand
GTCCTAGCCGATAGACGATGGGGCCATTTGGTGTGCAGTTATCCACTGTAGATCCGAATCCAAGTCCAGGATCCGCAAGTAGCTCTGCAAAAGCAAACATATATTATACCTACTCACTTGCCACTTAACCAGAGGCGGAGCGCTAGTGTATACTGAAGAGGTTATTATCGCTATTGTTCATATACATTTTACGAAAGCTACTATGTCTATTTTCCAAAAATTTGGTCAATTTATTCTACGTCTTATTAAATTCTTCTTCTATGGCTCTGCCGCAGTGGCGGGTATGATGTTCACGATTACATTTGGCATTATTGTTCTAGTGGCCATTAGCGCAGCTGCCAGTGCCACTAGTTCTTCAAAATCAGAAGACAAAGCATTCGCAGAAGAAAAAACCGTCTATGGTAAAGAAGACGCCAAGAAAACATTCCTAGCTGTAGATATAAATGGCGTCATCATGGGAGATCAACTCGATGCAGGTGGCTGGAGTGCATTGCTGACAGACGGAGTGACGTTTGGCTACAAAGTCAAAGAACAACTGATGGAAGCTGCAAAAAATAAAGATATTGATGGAGTGATTCTGGTGATCAACTCACCAGGTGGTACGATCTTTGGTAGTGAAGCAATTGCAGATGGGGTGAAGTACTACAAGCAAAATACAGACAAGCCAGTTATCACCTACGTTTCTGGCATGGCTGCCTCAGGTGGCTACTGGTCTGCCGTGGCAGGTGACGTTATTGTGGCAGATCATGGTACAGCCATCGGCAGTATCGGTGTGATTTATGGACCTTTCAAATACTATGACCGAGTCGTCTCTGAAGATGGTGGTGCCTTTGTGGGTGGTGTTGTGACCCAAGGTGGTGTTCAAACAACGTATATTACCGCCGGTCGTTCCAAAGATATCGGTAATCCATACCGCCAACTTACGAAGGAAGAGATTGATAAACTTCAGGCTAACGTCAATGATTCATACAACGAGTTTGTTACGCATGTCTCTAATCACCGTGGCATTGCAGAAGAGGTGATTAAAAATAACCTAGGTGCGATGATCTATGGCGAAAAACAAGCACTAGAAAACAAAATGATTGATATGATCGGTTCAAAAGAAGAAGCCTATCGTATTCTGGCAGATCGTGCTGGCGTGCGTGATGAAAACTTCCGCGTGATCAGACAGGGAAGTGCAGCTGATTTCTGGGAAACGGTCTTTGGTGCAATTTCTCGTCAACAAACTCCAACTGCTGCAGCAGTTGCCACACAAAAAGTCCAGATCTGTGGGCTGAGTGCCAATGTTCTGGCATATCATGGTGACGTGGCCACGCTGTGTGAATAAGCTCCGCTCTTGCTGGTTCTGTAATTTCACTGCATAATGGGGTTGCATATGCAGCTCTTTGAGACGATTGCGCATTTATTTCATCCTCGCCGCTCCAATAACCACAGGGCTCGATTGTTGCATCCTGACAGCATTTTTTCACTACTACTTATTGTAGTTGGCTTTGGGCTGGCCATACATAACCTTAATTTAGTTTCTAAAGATCTTGGCTCTATTTTGGGCTATGCTTCCGACATTCAAGTCGGGCAAGTAGTCACTCTCACAAATGCTGAGCGAACTAAAGGTGGTCTGGGTACAGTTCAGCTCAACGAAACATTAAGTAGCGCTGCTCGCGCAAAGGCTGCTGATATGTTTGAGAAACAGTACTGGGCGCACGTCTCGACCACTGGTAAGCAGCCCTGGGATTTTATGAAAGAGGCGGGGTATAGCTTTAGTGCTGCAGGAGAAAACTTGGCGCGAGACTTCTCAACGACACCAGAAATGATCTCCGCATGGATGGGTTCTCCCACCCACCGAGCCAATATTATGAATGGCACATACACCGAAATTGGGGTGGCAGTGGTAAATGGAAACCTAGAAGGTATTGATACTACCTTAGTTGTACAGATGTTTGGGAAACCGCCAGGTGCAAAACCGGCAGTAACCGCTGAAGCATCTGAAACTGTAGTGACGCAAGTGGCTACCAAAGCGCGCACAACAGAAACTGCTACAGTGGCACCTGCCGCTGTGGTTCCTACCAAAGTACGTCCTACACCTACACCAACAATACTTGTATTTGGTGAAACACCAGTCCAAGTGCCCGCAGGTAGCCCAAGTGTTTTATCTGATATCAGCGTGACGGTAGGTTCGCTCTATCCTGAACAGATCTCTCCTCTAGATATCATGAAGCCAGTGTTCTTAAGTATTTTATTGATGATCATCTTGACCTTGGCATATGATGCACATATGTTTGAGCGTAAAAATACGTTCCGTGTCGTGGGCAGAAACTTGGCACACATTCTCTATCTAGCGGTAATTGCTGGCATTATAGTAGTTTTTACATCAGGAGTAATTAAATAATGTACGTCTTAAAAGAACTTTCTAGCCATATATATGCCTACCTTGTACTGCTTGTTGTACTAGGTGTACATGCAGCTGCATTTCTATATTGGGCGGATACTAGATTTGAACAACAACTACTGATTTTATTGCTGACGATCAGTTATTTTATCTGGGGCGTACTGGCACATGTTAAAACTGCCCAGATAACGCGCCACGTCGTATTAGAGTACCTGGGAATTGCAACGCTCGGCGGCTTGCTGCTCCTCTTACTGACCTTTTGAGGAGGAAATGGTAGACTAGCGTATGTGAATAGTGAAATACCGAGGATCGGTATAGACAGAAATAATAGAGAAGGAGCAGTATGAAAGGCATAATTTTGGCTGGTGGATCAGGCACACGGCTTCGTCCGCTTACAAAAGTGACTAGTAAGCAACTGCTGCCCATTTATAACAAGCCCATGATCTATTTCCCGATAGAAACATTGCGCACCGCAGGAATTACCGACATTTTAATCATTGTGGCTCCAGATCATGCAGGTGACTTTTTGAAGTTGCTGGGCAGTGGTTCTGAGTTCGGCTGTAAATTTACCTATGAAATTCAAGATAAACCAGAAGGTTTGGCACAAGCATTCCGTATTGGTGCCAACTTTATTGGCAATGACAATGTTACGTTAATTTTGGGTGACAACATCTATGAAGATGATTTCTCTCAAGATATTAAAAATTTCCAAACAGGCGGTCGTGTGTTTGCTAAAGAAGTCAAAGATCCAGAACGGTTTGGTGTGGTAGAGTTTGACTCGAATCAACAAGCTATTTCAATAGAGGAGAAACCTGCACAACCGAAGTCAAACTTCGCAGTAACAGGCCTGTATATTTATGATAACTCAGTCGTAGAAAAAGCTCGCAACCTTCAACCTTCAGCTCGTGGTGAGCTCGAGATCACCGATCTTAATAATCTGTTCCTCAAAGAAGGCAGTTTGGATGTTGCGTTTGTAAAAGGTAAATGGCTTGATACAGGAACATTTGAATCACTCTATGAAGCAATTAATTTTGTTCGTGACAGAGAAGTAACACAAGGAGTGTAATGCGTCGAAGTGTATACACAGTAGCGGGCGGAGTGATGGCAGCAGCCATGGTGTTGTTCTGTCTGACTCTTCAATCCTGGTCTGTGAGCACCCAACCATCTGCAGGACTGACTTTTCAAAAGACAGTGTTCGCACAAGAAACGCAAGAAGTTGTAGAACCTACGACTGCGCCAGATACATCTGAAACTACAGCTTCTGAATCATCAGTCCCAGTGGATACTATTTTTATAAAGCCACAGCAACCAGAAGAGATTAAGAAACTGCTCAAACTATACCAGGATCAAGTAGAGAAGTATTCAGTTTCTGAACGTGAATATCGTACCGCTAAGGCACAGTTCTTCAAACTCGAAACACTACAATCCCTTGAAGAGGCGATCTCTAAAACACGCCAAGTTATGCTTGATCGAGATGATGTCTTGATAACGTACTCGGAGTTGGTGCGTGCCCACCTCCAAGATACTGACGGAATTGAGATCACTCTTAAATCGGATGCTGATAGTGATTTAGAAGCATTAATTATTTCTCTCAAAGAGCATCGTGCAAAGGTAGCTGAAACGAAGGATCGAGAGGGCATGAAGCAGCGTGCGATTGAATTTGCCCCAATTGCTAAAACCATTGATGAACGGCTTTCATTTTCAGTATCATTAATTACTTTGGGTGACCTACAAGCAATTTATGATAAAAACCTCATCATTTACCGAGAAATAAAGCAGCTGCACACCACTACTCCCACTTCTGCCCTCAGACAAGAAGAGCGCGAGCGGGCATACCGTGAAGTTGATCAATCTGTGGAAAAGGTGCGTGGAGAACTTGAAGTGACGCGTGGGACACTTAGTTCAAAGAATAAAGCAAATTATTCTGAAGCAAACTCAAAGTTTAAAGCCATATCAGCAGGACACAGTAGAGTTCTGGATTATCTTAAGGAATTATTACTGGAATTAACCTAATATGTTAGAGTTGCCAAAACAATTCTCCGATTTCGACCAGACACAGTTCTCACTTGAAGAACCAATGTATGAGAACTTGGCTAGTTTGCCTGCAGAACCAAAACCGGTAGATACTACGCCAAAAGTCCCGCTGTTCAAGCAAAAGAAGTTTATTATTGGTGCAATTGCGGGGACAATCGTATTAGTAGTATTGATCTTGGTAGTTATTAATACGATTATCGCCAACAGTCGCAAGCTCACTCCAGAAGAAATTACCCCGCTGCCAACCGCATCTCCTGCTTTCTCACACCCTATTGAACAGAAAATTAATTTCGTGCGTCAAGAGCTAGATACCTTTGAAGATGATCAATCTACGCTAGTTAATCCAGCAGTAGACTATACGATTACCATTGACCCAATAAAAGAATAAGATTAAAAATTACTGTTCTCGCTGCAAGCTCTGCCAACGTCTAAATCCTGGATAAAACGTAATGGCAATGAAGTATATCCATGCAGTCAGTGTAAAAAACGAAAAGTTGTGTTGTGGATACATAACTTGTGCTGCAAAATCAATAATTTCAGCAGGTATGAAAAAGGCGAGTGTATATTTGTATGCAGTAGCAAAATTCCAGGTACTTCTCAGGAAATATCTAAAAACATAAAACAATGATGCTTCAATCAATGCAGTAAGTAGTCGCTGTACGAGTAACAAAACAAAGAGGGCAATCGGTGTGCCGATCACCACTCCACTTAAGAATGAAGATTTCAGTCCCTCCCATTGTGCAGGCAATTCAGTGATCGTCTGCTTTGTAATGGTAAATGGCTTCTCTAAAATTGAAGAAAGTTCCAGCATGTTTTGCCCTGCTTCAGAAGCTGGAAGTGTAATTTCTTTTTGTGAGATCGTGACAAATGCATCTGAACTCGGAGTAGCTTTTTCCACACTTGTATCAATTTGTGCTATGTACTTCGTGTCTTTAGTGAAACTTGTATTTTGTGGCCAACTGGTAGGATACGGTACAGTTAGTTGTGGTTGTGAACTCGTAAGCATTTTCCCGTCCCAGGTAAATGTAAGGTCAGCTGGGTACACTTGAGAAAGTTCAGATAAAACTGCACCTGCGCGTTCGTTTATGAGTGGCAGTGTTGTAGTAAGAAATGGAATACTACGGATGATCGAAAACAGAAATACAAATAGTAGATATACTTTTAGTATCTTGCTGAATGGAATGCTTACCAACTGTTGATAAAAGGAAAAAGATGTAATTGCATCTATGATGCGGTTAAAAAAATATACCATACTCGCTTCTCTCTAAATAGCTATTCGGGATAGTATACCTCACTCTAGGTTTCTCTTCCAAACTTTGCTACAATCAGCTGGTACAAAGGAGACTATGTCATTTGATTTTTCTACATTTACTGCAGATTCTCAAAAAGCGCTTGATCACATTAAACAAGAAGTAGGAATGCTTCGCACTGGTCGTGCTTCTGTGGATATGCTTGATAGCGTTACTGTTGAAGCGTATGGTGGCAGAATGAAGTTAAATGAAGTCGCCTCACTTTCTGCTCCAGATCCAACATTATTAGTGATTAGTCCTTGGGATAAAAGTTTACTTGAAGCCATTGAGCGGGGTGTTTCCATTTCTGGATTAGATCTAAATCCAGTAGTAGATGGACAGATTGTGCGCATTGCGGTGGCTCCATTGACTGAAGAACGTCGCAAAGATATGGTGAAGTTACTGATGCGTCGGTTAGAAGATGGAAGAGTGTTGTTACGCGGTATTCGCAGTGAAACTAAAAAAGAGATTGAAGACCAAGAAGGGCAAAGCGGTATTAGTGAAGATTCTATTGCTGCTGATTTAGATGAATTAGAAAAAAAGCATAAACAGTTTATGGACTTAATCGATCAAATTGGTAAAGTTAAAGAGAAAGAACTTTTAACAATCTAATCCAAGTATGTCTGCCATCCTCTTTATTCTAATTTTGTCATTTTTGGTAATAATTCATGAACTGGGTCATTTATTTGCTGCGTTTTGGGCAAAAATCAAGGTTGAAGAATTTGGACTGGGGTATCCTCCAGTTGCGAAAAAAATATTTACATGGAAAAAAGTTCCTTTTACCTTGAATTGGGTGCCATTTGGTGGGTTTGTGAGAATGGCTGGCGAAGAGGAACCAGAAGAAGGTACTAAAGAATCAGAAAAGGGTATGTTCTATGCCTCGCCAATTGGTAAACGGTTGGTCGTGATTTTGGCAGGTGCTACTGTTAATTTCGTTTTTGGTGTACTTGCATTTACTATCATTTATTCTTTTATGGGTATCCCTACAATGATCTCTGGTGCGCGCATTGGCTATGTTTTGCCCAATTCACCAGCAGCACAAAGTAATATTCCCACAAAAGTTTCCATCGTAAAAATAGAGGCAGGTACTGAAAGTGTACCAATTAGTAGTGCGCAAGAAGTTATTTCTTTTGTAGAGAAACACCGAGGCCAAACTGTAACTGTGTATACTACCGGACCATGCGATGACGAAACTTGTCCAGAAAATCTACAAAAATTTACTACGTACTTACGCACACTAGAAGAAACTCCAAAAGGCGAAGGTTCATTGGGAATTGCATTTCAGGAGTCTGTCCTAAAGTTCTATCCTTGGTGGCAAATGCCATTCAGAGGAGCCGCGTTTGGTTTAACTGAAGCACTGGATCTAGGGTGGACAATACTTGGAGCACTACGTAGCTTGGGAGTCAATTTATTTACTCATGGCGCACTACCCAGTGAATTAGCAGGGCCTGTTGGGATTGTGCATCAAGCACACAGTATTGGGTTAATTGGTTTAGGAATTCCAGCTATCATTTCATTTGCAGGACAGCTTTCAATAAATTTAGCAATCATGAATGTATTGCCCATCCCACCATTGGATGGAGGAAAGGCACTATTCACTATCCTTGAAACAATGATCTCTAGGAAACGATTGCATCGCGTTGAATACTTGATAAACTATGTGGGATATATATTCTTACTAGGACTTATTATTATCGTGACTATTAGAGATGTCACCCGGTGGATCTTTCCACAATAAAGTGTATGGCAAAAAAACGGACTAAAGAGCAAAAACGAAGAGCTCAAGAAGAGCGTGACGTGGCTTTACCACTTTCACAAATAGATCAAGGCAACAAGCCTTCTGCCTCGACGTTTACTTTTGTAGCAAAAACTACCGTTACAAATGCAACTCCAGTGCTTACGAATCCAGCTATGCAATATGTAACTCGAGATTTATTTAAAACTGCAGGCACTGCCAGTTTGTTATTTGTAGTTTTAGTTGGCATTTATCTATATCTGAGTTACAATTAAATTGGTCTTTACTGGCCACAAAAGGGAAATCTATGACGAAAAAAATGTTATTAGTAGCTCTAGTTTTATATATTCTCTCGGCTACAGGAACGTTCACCTATTTTTACGCACAAAACAAAGGAGCAGCCCCAGCAGGTGTTTCTAGTGATAACTCATCAGACGATGATTCTAATCAAACAGCACTTGGCTCTCTCCTTGATATTAAAGCAGATGAAGCGCGTGACCAGGCTTGTCCTTTGAATGGTAAATTATTTACAAAGACAGAAAAAGAAGCTTGGGAAAAACGACGACCTCTCGCAGTTATGATTGAAAACTCTCCTGATGCTCGTCCACAATCTGGTTTATACCATGCTGATATCGTATTTGAAGCCATGGCTGAAGGTGGTGTCACGCGCTTTATGGCTGTCTTCTACTGTGGTGCTCAAGCTCAAGACACACTATTAGCTCCAATCCGTTCCGCTCGCACCTATTTCTTGGATTGGGCTTCCGGATTTAATCGGCCAATGTATGTTCACGTTGGTGGTGCAAACACTCCTGGCCCAGCTGATGCCCTTGGTCAAATTGGAGACTATGGTTGGCAATTGCAAAATGATATCAATGGATTATTTACTGTCGCATATCCATACTTTGTCCGCAATGAAAATCGCCTTGGTAAGGAAGTAGATACTGAGCATACAGTGGAAACTTCAACTGAATATCTCTGGCAAATTGCTGCAAAACGTAAATGGACTAATATGTCTCCAGAACGCAAAGTGGGTAAGACTGTAGTAGCTGCCACTGATTGGAAAGACGGCTACAAACCATGGACCTTTGAAAAAGAAAAGGGTAAAACTGGTAGCGTGAATAGTATTTCTTATGAGTTCTGGTCTGGATACTCACAATATGGCGTCCAGTGGACGTATGATTCTGCAACGGATCTCTATAAGCGCAATATGGCTGGTGAAGTACACGTTGATCATAATAATCAGAAGCAACTCATGGCTTCAAATGTGATCGTGCTCTTAACAACAGAAAAAGGTCCTATTGATGAAAAGAAGCATCTGTTATATACAACTACTGGCACTGGTGATGCCTTGCTCTTCATGCACGGCGACGTGGTAAAAGCTCGCTGGAGTAAGAAAGATCGTGAAAGTGAACTTCGGTTCACTGATGCAAAGGGCACCGATTTACCATTGGCTCGAGGTATGACCTGGATCAGCGTAATGAGTAAAACCAATGCTGCCGATATTAAGTACTAAGCTGTTAAAAGTGGAACTGTATGAATAGTCTACAAGACATAATTGTTTCTGGCGCGCGCGTAAAAATGCTTGAGTTGTTCTTTACGAACACAGAAGAAATGTTCTATGTTCGAGAAATTACTCGGAGAACTAAGGAGGAAATTAACGCTGTCCGTCGTGAGCTTGATAGATTGCTGGGTGTAGGATTACTTAAAAGTGAAGAACGAGGTAACCGACTTTACTATTCTCTGAATCCACGCTATGTTTTCTTCCAAGAATTACAGCAGATCGTAATTAAGAATACTGGTCTTGGCGTCAAAATTCGTAAACTGCGCAGAAAACTTGGTACTGTAGCATTTGTCATGTTCTCAGGCAGATTCGTACGTCGTAAGCCAGTAGCCCAAGGTGAAGTAGACATGTTGGTTATAGGTGATGTAGTATTAGCAGAACTAGATGCACTTATTAAAGAAGAAGAGAAAATTTTAGGTCGTGAAATTAACTATGCTGTTTTTTCTGAAGAAGAGTTCGCATTTAGAAAGCAGCGCAGAGATCCATTTATCATGGATGTATTATTTGGAACTAGAGTAATGGTTATAGGAGATGAGGATTCTTTTGTAGAGCGAAAACAACCAATGCTCTAAAACTGCCCATACTAGAATGTAACTATGCGTAAACCTTGGCGTACGTACCTTTTTATTATTGTTTTAACGATATTAGCAGGCATTATTGCCATGCCTGTTAAAAAGGAAATTGCCATCCCGTATCTTAATCGAACCATAACCTTGCAGTCTCCTCAGTTTACAATCCCTTCACGAGAAGGTCCAAAAACTATAGCGTTTTTTCTCAAGCAGGGACTCGATATCCAGGGGGGTATGCAGATTGTTCTTGAAGCAGATATGAGTGCTATACCTGAGGCTGAGCGAGTACAGGCTCTAGAATCAGCTCGTGAAGTTATCTTGCGCCGTGTTGATTTATTTGGTATCTCAGAACCTACTGTGCGTACTTCTGTCAGCGGTACTAGTTACCGCTTGGTGATTGAGTTACCTGGCGTTACTAATCCCGATGAAGCTCTCAAACTAGTGGGACAGACTGCAAAACTCGAGTTTATGCTCTTAAAAGAAACAGTAACTCAAGACGCTTCTGGAAGTGCAGTCCCAAGTCAAGAAATTGTAGCGACAGATTTAGATGGTAGTAAGTTGAAAAAAGCTGCTCTCCAATTTAATCAGCAAACTGGTGAGCCGGTGGTGGGTATTCAGTTTACCGATGAAGGTGCGGCAAGTTTTGGCAAGATCACAGAGGAAAATGTAGGCTCCACACTTGCAATTATTTTAGATAATAGTTTATTGATGATGCCACGTATAAATGAAGCAATTTATGGTGGCTCAGCAATCATATCTGGTGGATTCACTGTAGAAAGTGCCCGTCAACTTGCGGTGCAGTTAAATGCTGGTGCGCTTCCTGTGCCCATTAAAGTAATCGGCCAAAGTACGATTGGTGCAAGTTTAGGAACTGATTCAGTGCAGAAAAGTGTGATTGCAGGACTGATTGGTTTGGGAACGGTTATTGCATTCATGATTATTATTTATGGGTACTCTGGAGTATTGGCCAGTATCGCCTTAGCAATTTATGCAGTGCTAACAGTTGCTATTTATAAGATTATTGGAGTGACCATTACCGTGCCTGGTATTGCTGGATTGATCTTGTCTATTGGTATGGCTGTAGATGCCAATATCTTGATTTTTGAACGTATGAAGGAAGAGCTGCGTGCAGGCAAGCCATTTGAACGAGCAATGGAACTTGGTTTCGGACGTGCCTGGGACAGTATTAAAGATGCTAATATTACAACAATTATTACTGCATTTGTTTTGATTAACCCACTTAATTTTTCATTTTTGAATTCTAGTGGTTTGGTGCGCGGCTTTGGTATTACCCTATTGATTGGAGTTTTACTGGGTCTCTTTACAGGAATTGTGGTAACACGTACTCTTGTACGCATGTTTTTACATGATGATCGAGTTGTAGAAAGTAAAAAAGTATGAACTACATCAAGTACTACTGGCTATACTTTTTAATTTCAGCTTTGGTGATTGTTCCTGGTATGTTTTCTTTGATTCGCTATGGGGTGAAGCCTTCAATTGATTTTACTGGTGGTTCTTTGGTGGAACTGCAGTTTGCACAGCCAGTTGAAGTAGGACAGGTGGAAGCCGTTGCCCGTGAGCAATTTTCTGTCGAAAGTGTGCAAGGTACTAGTCCCTCCAAGGTGATTGTCAAAGCAGAAACCCTTGAAAATGAACAGAAAAATACATTTGTTGAAGGACTTAAATCAAAACTTGGGGAGGTGCAAGTTTTGCGTTTTGAGACAATAGGTCCAAGTTTAAGTACAGAGTTGTTGCAGAAAACCTACGTAGCCATCGCCATTGTAGCGGTTGTGATTACCCTCTATATTGCACGTCAATTTAAGGAATGGAAGTATGGTATTTGTGCCGTTTTAGCAATGTTACATGACACGCTCGTGTTGATTGGTAGTTTTAGTTTACTAGGATATTTCCTAAATGTGGAGGTTGATGTCTTATTTGTGACCGCAGTTTTAACCACACTTTCGTTTTCTGTTCATGATACGATTGTGGTATATCATAGAATTCGTGAACTACAGCAGAAACATCGCAGTAGTAGTTTAGAAGAGTTATTAAATACAGCAGTGATGGGAACGATTACTCGTTCACTCAATAATTCACTCACTATTATTTTGATGCTAACAGCTTTAACACTCTTGGGAGGAGAAAGTATTAAATGGTTTGCTGTCGCATTGTTAATTGGTGCTATAACAGGAACCTATTCTTCAACCTGTACCGCTGTCCCACTTTTGTATGTCTGGGAGCAATGGAAAAAGCGCCAGGTCATACGCAAGAATTAATTTGCTCATCAATACGTTTGCATACCGTTGGGGTTGTGAGTTTACTTAGATTCACTAGCCACTTGAGCTCGCGCAAGTTCCAGTAATTTCTCTCTAGTATTTAACGCAGGATCTTCCATGACTTGCTCAAAGAGACTATGCAGTAGTTTCCCAATAACAGGTCCAGGTTGTAACTGTAGCTCGTTCATTAAATCAGTGCCATCAATTGCCAAATCAGTTACATCCATAGGTTGATTGAGCTGCTCAATCATGCGTTGCTTCATCTCTTCTAAACGCCAACTCGTTTTACGAGCACCACTTCCCAAGCGGTCGCCTTCACGCACATCCAAAATATCATCAATATTCTCTAATCCTACGTTGCGCATAAACCGACGAATTGCAGCGTCAGTGTGATCTGGTTGGTAGTAGAACATATGGAAACGCACCAGTGTAAAAATCCGATCCGTATCAGCATTGGAAAGGCGCAACCTTCGTGCAATTTTTTTGGCCAAGCGCGAGCCCAAAATCTCATGGTTGTAGAACGTGGGCTGACCATTTACCAGCGCAAATGTTTCAGGTTTTGAGATGTCATGGAGGAGGGTGGCAAGTCGTACAATTGGATCTTCTGACGGGCATGCGGCGAGTGCATCCAGAGAATGCGTCCAGACATCAGTCGTATGATGTCCACCTTGTTGTACCCCTTTTGCATCCAATAACTCGGGAACGATGTACTGCAGCAGTCTTGTTTGATCAAGTAATTCAATCGCTTCCTTAGGAAACTCGCTCACAAGCATTTTCAAAAACTCATCTCGGATGCGTTCATAACTAATATGAGCTAACAACTCATGGTTTGTTTCTATTGCATGAAACGTTTCAGCTGCAATCTTCATGTTGAGCTGGACTGAAAATCTGATTGCACGCAGCATCCGCAGTGCATCTTCTTGAAAACGTTGATTAGGATCACGCACAGTGGTAATACAGTAATTTTCTAAATCCTGTTGGCCGCTGTGTGGATCATACAGAATGTAATTCTCAGCGGAAATTTCTATAGCAGTATTTTTTGGGTTTTCTGTGAACAGCTGTTTCAAAAACGTGTCAGAAACTGAAATTGCCATGGCGTTTATGGTGAAGTCACGCCGATCCAAATCTTCTTCCAACGAACTTCCCCAAGTTACACTTTCAGGTCGGCGATGATCAGAATATATCCCATCTGAGCGGAAAGTCGTGATTTCGTATGGCACTACTTGAGCGGCTTTTGCAGAACTGTGTAATTCTTTTTCTTGAGTGTCTAATTTTGCCTGATCAGAACTACTATGTTCATCAGCAGGTTTTTTATTTTGCAGTGAGATATGAATTTTGCTGGCATGGGCTAGATCAATAATGCGAGTAGTGGGTTGGAGATGCTCAGTTTCTTCTGTAACCTCAGGTTCAGCCAAGTTGAGTTGTGTGCGCAGATGTTCTGGAGTAATACTGACCGTGCCAAAGGTATTTTCATAAAACCCTTCGGGAAACAATGCAAGTAGCTGGTCAGGAGTGGCATTGGTCGTGAAGTCATAATCTTTGCCTGGATCCTTACTACCGTGTAGTGTTACGCGCAGTAAATCACGGACAGCACCACCCACAATATATGCTTCATACCCAGCTTGTTGGAGCGTGTGCAAAATGGCCAAAACTTCGAGTGGAATAGAAATTTTCATTGTATGTATATAGTATCAGTTCGGCAAGTCCAGACAAGAGAGAAGTAGTAGTTTCGTAATGCTAAACTGTAGCAAAAACGAGTACCACGTTTCTCTAAATCTTCGGTTGCTAAACAGAATCTACAACGGTATAGTGAGCGCGTATGCAATGGCTGCTGCAAGCTCAAGATATTCCCCAAACTTCCGAAGAACTTATACAGATTCTTTTAGCAAATCGAGGTATTAAAGACGCACCAGCATTTTTTGCTCCAAAGCAGCCACAGGCACTGACGTTAGATGACTTACAGATCTCCGCAAGTGAAGCTGCGCAAGCTGTGACTACGATCAAAGCGTTTTGCACTGCAAAAAAAGATATTCTCATCTTTGGTGACTATGATGCAGATGGCATTTGTGCTACGGCAGTATTGTGGGAAGCGCTTCAAAGTTTGGGCTGTGTGGCGCGCCCATTTATTCCCCAGCGTGATAAACACGGGTATGGATTAACTCGAGGTGTTTTGGAAGAAATTATTGCTGCAAAAAAACCAGATCTAATCATCACGGTAGATAATGGCATTGTGGCCCATTCAGCTGCTCAATTTGCCCGCGAGCAGGGTATTACCCTCATTATCTCAGATCACCATCAACCTGAAGTGGATGGTGACGGAAATAGTATATATCCTGATGCAGAGGCGATTTTTCATACCACCAAGCTGTGTGGCACAACGGTGGCGTGGGTACTAGCGCGTGAGCTCGGTGCTCCTTCAATCATGCACAGTCTGGATTTGTGTGGGCTGGCCACGATTAGTGATCAAGTTCCGCTACAAGATGCAAACAGAGCATTTGCTGCTGCAGGAGTGACGGCGATTCGCACTTCAAAACGCGTTGGTTTGCAAGCCTTATGTACCGAAGCTGGCGTGCGCCAGGCTGAGCTCGATAGTTATTCTATAGGTTTTACCGTAGCACCGCGCATAAATGCGATGGGACGGTTAACGCATGGTATGGATGCCTTGCGGTTGTTGTGCACTAAAAACCAAGAACGGGCGCGTGAGCTTGCACAAATTCTGGGAGAGACAAACGTACAACGTCAAGATATTACCCTTGATCAACTTGAAGAGGCAGTGACGCAAGTTTCGCTACAAATAGAAGAGTCTATTGTGATTGCTCATAGTCCCAGTTTTCATGAGGGGATCATTGGGCTTATTGCAGGCAGGCTGGTAGAAAAATATGCAAAACCTGCGTTGGTGATGAGTGTGGGGGAGCGATACATCAAAGGTTCTGCACGTTCGGTAAAGGGAGTCAATATTACAGAGCTACTGCGCTCGGTGCGTGAGCATTTGTTGGAGGTGGGTGGACACCCCATGGCAGGTGGGTTTAGTGTCAGTCATGAAAAATTAGAGATTTTCAAAACAGCAATTTTTACTATGGCCAAGCAAACGATTCAAAAAGAACTGCTGATTCCTTCACTAGAACTGGACTGTGCTTTGCCATGCAGTCTAGTAACTGAAGAAGTATGTCATGCTATAGAGAAATTTGCCCCATTTGGCAGTGGCAACCATAAACCAGTTTTCTCATTTGGTACAGTGCGGATTGTGGGGAAACAAGCGATGGGCAAGGAGCAGCAGCACTTAAAGGTTATGTTTGAACCAGAGGATTTTTCAGCGTCACCGATTGAAGGGTTATGGTGGCGCAATGGTGCATTAGAAAAGGAACTGAAGATCGGCCAACTTGTTCAGTGTGCGGGATACATGGAATGCTCCACCTGGAAAGGAAAAAGAAAAATGCAGGTGGTGGTGAAGGATATGGTTATTTAAGATTCGCTATGCTCAATGTTTTTAGCTTGCTTACTAATAAATTGATATATAGGATCTATAATGGAAGTTAATATTCCAGGTTGGATTTGTAAGTTAGCATCACGACCGTTTTTTGCTTCAAATTGTTGCCAATGATATATTCGTAATGCCTGTATATATGCATATTCAACTTCAGGTACATCCAAATCCTGAGGAAAAAGTAAATTCAATTTTTGAATAGTATTTGTAGTACCAACTACTTTTAACCCTTTTTCTAACTGAAATTTATTTAGAAATACTTGTAGAGCTCGAATTGGTCCATACTTTAAACCCATGACAAATTTGCTTTTATCATAGTATATATTCCCCTTTTCAAGACTAAAGTGGATAGAATTTCTACTTTTGCCTGTAGTACTAGTATTTAAAAATTGGTTCAAATAATTTTTTACTGATTTTCTAACTTTTGCTATAGAGT
>OMIS01000023.1 GCA_900299155.1 bacterium | reverse complement strand
CACGATACCGTACCCGATTCAATCCATCTTGCATATCGAAACCTCTCATTCCGATATGTTTCCCGTCCTATTCAGCTGAAAAAAAATAAAATGGTCGAGCTGTTATTGCTGGTGGTACTTTGCACCCCAGTCAGCCATTTGTTGCAAAATACCTGCAAAATCATTTCCCTTTTCTGTTAGAGAATATTCAGGATATTCATATGCATCAGCTGTATAGCCTTTTCGAAGCACACCACAGTCTTCTAATTTATTTAAGCGCTGAGAAAGAGTCCGAGGACTAATACCCGGCAAAGAATGTTGCAACTGAGTAAACCGTTTACTACTATAATAGAGATCACGAATAATTAAGGCTGTCCATTTTTCGCCAATTATCTGAAGTGCTGCTTGAATACAGCCAGGTTTTTTTTCAAAGTTTTCGGTCATAGATTTTTGTAGAATCTGGCACTTTACATTGTATAGTGCCTAAGTATATAGTATCACTATACAAAGTATAGTATAACATAGTGAATAAAGGAGCTATATGTCTCTTAAAATTGCGGTGATTCTGGGCAGTACTCGCCCACAACGCGCTGGCAAAGGAATCGCACAGTGGTTTATGAAGCAAACTGAAAGTTATTCTGATGCTCAGTTTGACTTAATTGATTTACAAGAAGTTAATTTACCATTTTTAGATGAACCAGTTCCTCCACTCATGCAACAATACCAAAATGAACATACCAAGCAGTGGTCAAAAACTATTTCTTCATATGATGGTTATATTGTGATAACACCTGAGTACAATCATAGTTTCCCTGCAGTATTAAAAAATGCATTTGATTATATTTATCATGAGTGGGCAAAGAAACCGATGGCAATCGTCTCATACGGCGCAAGTGCCGGTGGCGCACGAGCAGCAGAACAACTGAGGCTTGTGGCTATTGAGTTACAAATGGCTCCAATTCGTGAACAGATATTAATACCTCAAGTATGGAGTGCTGTGGAGAATGGTGTGGTTAAAGCTGACCATCTATTGGGAGATCTCCCAAAAATGATGAACGAAATGATTTGGTGGGCAAACACACTTAAAAAAGGTCGTGAAGCTACAAAATAATTGCTTGCTACATTTGTTGTATGCTATGCATTAGCATGAACGTAAACACCCCCAGCTACTGGGGGTGTTTTGCTAGGTGGATTATCTAAATAGTAGCATTCAACAGCACTTCATTTTTTATTATTGATCTGTGGTAGACTAATTAAAAGGATTTTTATGGCAGCAAAAAACTACCCAGTACCTACCGAGAATCACGGCATGACGTATGTCTTCGTCTACGCAACATTATTTTTTGTGAATGCACTTGTTTTATATTTTGCTCACTTGTGGTTCCCTACTCAGGTAGTGATGGGCACTGTGTCACTTTCACAGCTATGGGCAACAATTTTAGTTTCTAGCAAGCTTGCTCTGATTGGTATTTTGACTATGCCATTTTTTACTGCATGGGAAATCAAACGCAAAGAAATCCTCACTCCGCTCCATTGGTTGGCAGGATACCTTCTAATAAATGTAACCTCAATTTGGTTACTGAGTCGCTTTTCTGAAGTCTATGGCTTAGGAATTACTTCTTGGGTGGTAGCACTAAGTTTAGGTTTTGTTCTCAATCTCGTTCAAGGATTTGCCATGATGGGTTTTAACGTAAGCCCCAACAAATAACTTTGTCGCAGTAATGCGTAAAACGACACAACTAGTTGGTGAGTAGTGTCCAAGTAGCGTACTCTTCAAGTGTCAAACCCTCTGGGGCAGCTTTTTTTGATGCATAAATTTTGTCAAAATGTGGAATTAATGTAGCCTTTTCATATGATTTAAAAACTGTTGGGTGAATATAATACTTTCTACAAACAGCTACAGTATTTCCCAGCTGGTGTGAAACTGCTTTAACGGTTTGGACTTCTGCCTTTTCCAACGGAAGTTCCTCAGATGGCTCACCCAGATTGTACAAAACATCACCTGCTAATGTCGTCCCTCCCCAAGTTCGAAAGTCCTTTGCAGAGAGTGCTTCACCAGTCACTTGCTGTAAATATTCATTCACAGCAGCAGAGTCTACAGAGTGCTTTTCTCCGTTCTCATCTAGGTATTGAAATAATTCGTATCCAGGAAGTTCTATACATTTTTTTATAGTAGAGACGACACGCGGATGCCTAATATCCATTTCATGGTAGACATTACTTTTTCCCTTAAAACTAAAGCGCACGGTACCACCGTGAATATCAACATGTTTCATACGCAAAGTTGTTAAACCATATGACTGATTTTCTTTAGCGTATTCTTTATTTCCCACACGAATAAAGGTATTTTGTAAAATCCAAACCATTGTGGCGAGCACTCGTTCACGAGTCAGTTGATGTTGACGCATATGACCTGCTACAGTTTCACGCAAAGTCGGTAAAACTTCCCCAAACCGTTTCAAAGAATCAAACTTAGCACGCTGGTTATATGCCACCCAATCAGGGTGGTAAATATATTGTTTACGCCCGCGTGCGTCTATGCCAGTGGCTTGAATATGTCCTTGCGGATCTGGGCAAATATGTACGTCAGTCCATGCTGGTGGAATAACGAGTGCTTTAATCCGAGTAATATCTTCATCACGCAATTTTCCCCCAATACGATTGAAGTACTGAAATCCTGCACTATGTTTTTTGCGTGTCCATGATAAGTTGATATCAGACACATAGCGGATACCACTCGGTGATTGCATACTTCAGTATAGCAAATTGTTCTACAGTAAATTCAGGTACAATACAGAAATGATTTTTGCGATCTGGCAACCACGCGCTGCATCTACACACCTTCTCGCACAAGAGTGCGGCACGATACTTGGTGAAAAAACTACTCACACAGGAACACTTGACCCAATGGCTGAAGGTGTTGTAGTACTAGCAACTGGCGAAGATCGATATATAAAAGGATCACTTTCCGATTGGAAGAAAACGTATGTCTTCTCCATTCTTTGGGGAATACAAACTGATAGCGGAGATCAACTGGGACTCATCACAAATGTAGCGACGCCAGAACTACATAGGATACATATTGAATCAATTATTGCAGAATTTCCACAGCAGTACCTACAAGAAATTCCTGCTTTTTCAGCTCGAAGGTACGCAGGTTCTTCAAGTTTTGAGCTGAGTAAACAAGGCGCAGTACTTACAAGAAAGCATCGACTTGTGAATATTTCAGGATTAGAAATACTAAAGACATATGAGATTTCTTTAGAAAATGTGGTGCAAGAACAAGCTCGTGCAGTGAGTCAAGTACACGGAAATTTTAGACAAGCAGAAGTTCAAACAGATTGGAAGAAATTAGTGAAGGTCACTGAACAGAAGAACAGAAAATTTTTTATAACTGAGTGCAGAGTCACGACCTCTCCAGGCACTTATATCCGACAGCTCGTTCAAGATCTAGCTCAAAAGATGGATATCCCTGCTACAACTTGGAGTATTACACGGATACAAAATGGACCATTTACGAAAGAAGATTGTATTGAGATAGATGAACTGAGTGAGCTACAACCGACAGTTATGTAAACTTAAACTTATCGTCTATTAGTTTTCTTAAGAACTACTGCAGTCTTTTTTCTTAGTGATGCCCACATCAGCAGCCGCATACTGAGAACCACCACCATAAAAAAGGCTGAAATTAAACTCAAAGAAGGTGCTGTCTTCATTCCTGCTTCGTACCAGGTTGCCCACCGTCCATATTTGAGTAATATAACGTGAGCTAAAACAAATACTACAGCTAAGTAGCCCGTGCGCAGCACGCGTCGCCATGCTTCACTTCCTAGCATTCGTGTGGAGAATGTATTTGATATTAATGCCATAATCGTGAAAATAAAAAATGCAAGTGTGCCTGTGAGCACTGGCAACATCTCACCTTGCATCCAAGTTCTGACACTAAATAATCCCATAAATGCACCCCAGGAAAGTATCAGATGCGCAATCGCAAATGCGAAGCCAGTTAATCCAAAATATTTTCTATAAATAATTGCTCGATCCATGAAGTTAAAAAAGTATGACAAGCTACTCTGTAACATTGAGAATGCCATTAGCAATATTGCAGTGTCTGCGGCAGCTTTATTCATTTCACCAGGAATGGCCAGCCATTTCAGGTATCCATAGCATAGCCCATATACTACAAGACCAATTAATCCCGTAGTGAAGTAGAACTTGATTTCACGCATAAACATATGGTTTTACTATATACCTACTGTCGACTGAATTCAAACAATAGGAAGTGCTATGATATATTCACTATGTTGACCCAACAGAAAAAACCACTTATCATTCTGATTTCAGTTTTAATATTTGGATGCATTGGTTTGTGGTATCTTTTTTCTATTAAGACTCATATCACTGGCAGAAACGTAGCAGAAATAGCACAAACTGCATACCCTTTTATTCCTGAAGGTTTCAGTATCATAAAACATGCTGAGCAAATACAATCTGACCAACAAGTTGTTTATTCAACTGAATTACGCAAGGGAGAAAAAATTATATCAATACTGATCTCGGATACTGTGCCTGCCCTTTGCCCAGGGCAGGAGATACAACGAGGTACAAACAAGCTTTGCTATTACACACGCTCTGGCACAAAAAACATAGAGTTTATTAAAGATCAAATTAAGTACCATGTCTCAAGTAAAGATGTGGGATTTACAGAACTAGAGCGCATTTCAGAAAGTCTGTAAGTTACTCAGTTTTCTTAAATATTCTGTAGAAGATAAATGCTTTATCCACTAGCAATACGGTTACAAACCACCAAAAACCTGCAATATATCCAGCAATTACATCAGTAAAATAATGTACTCCCAAGTAAATTCTGCTGAACCCCACTATGCTCACATAGAGTATAGAAAGGATCGTTAAAACCGCGGTCATTTTCTTGTTTCTAAAAAAATGAAATGAAAAGTATGACAGAAGCGCACAAAAAATAAACGCATTCATCGCATGTGTTGAAGGGAAACTAGGAGTGTGCTCTATTGCTAGATGTAAGACTTCAGGTCTTGGCCGAGCAATAAGATACTTAAAAAATACACCCAGCAATGTCCCGATCGTTAAGGCTAGACTAAATAGCATAGCTTCTTTGCGATGTCTTCTTATCAGTAAGAAAATACAGAGTAGACTCGTGAGTATAAAAGGGACACGACCTCCAAGAAAAGTAAGTAGCTTCATCAGTGCAGTTAGCGTTGGCGTACGCCACTGAACTACCATAGTTGTAATCTGCATATCTAAACCATGCAAATTTTGATTGAGAACTGTCTGAGTAAAATATATAAATACAAGCAATGAGAAAATAAAGTACACTATCCCCATAAAGATTTCACTCACCACTATGAAACCTTCTCTGCTCGAAAATGCAGCTGCCTGGAATCGTTGAGAAAAACTTCGTAATTTTTTAGCCATTAGTATACAAATATCTGCAATAGATATGGGATAAATACTATACACCCTACACAGATTGCAGTACCTGCTGCCAGTAGTACTCCAGCTGCCCCAATATCTTTGGGTTTACCAGCACGAGGGTACGTTTCAGGATGAACTGATGTATGCAAGTTCATTGCTTCTTCAATTGCTGTATTTAAGGTTTCTGCTACAAGCACTATGCCAATGCTCCCAATTACTGCAAGCCACTCAAGTTGAGTAATAGAAAAAACAACACCAAGCACTACAGCAATACACATAAAAATTATGTGTACTCTAAAATTTCGTTCCTCAAGCATATATTTGAGACCTAAAAAAGCGAACTGAAATGAGTGAAATACTTTCATAGACATTACTCATTCTAACCTATTGTATTATTCTTACTCCACCCAAATCTTCAAAGCTAAAGTTATGCGTATGATGGATTTGCCCAATAAAGATATTATTTCGATTCATTCTATATCTATTTGCATAGGTTTTAATTATATCTGGGCCAAACGACAACTCATCCTCAACAACCAAGTCAATTGTCAGATTTCTAAAAACATTTGCTTCTTTGAAAACATGTAAATATGCATTAAATTTATCGAGCAGTAGCTGCGTATTTTCAGTTTTGTCTTTGCAAAAGACTACTGTAATATTTCTACTCGTCTCATTTTTTTGAATGTACTCCAATGATCTAAAAAGTTTTTGTGGATGGTGAGCAAACAATAAAATACGCGGTGAAATAACATGATCAAATATCGGCTCAATTAATCTGTAAATATATGGGAAAGGCTTTGTTATTTTAAGTGCAGCTTCAAGTACATAGTCACGATAAATCATCAACTGCACCAATATCAGAGCGGGTATAAAATAAATTGCAAAGTACTCTAAATTATATGGATCGATCACAATATTACCAATAATACCTGCTGTAGTAGCCAACGCCGCGAGCACAGCATAAATAATCGGGCCACGATAGGTGCGCTTTAAGTCTGAGCGATTAGTCCTCAGGATAATATTACCT
>OMIS01000022.1 GCA_900299155.1 bacterium | reverse complement strand
AAATGTATAAAGTACTTTTGGACAACTTAAAATCTAACCCGCTGACGCTCTAAACGTCACAAGACCCAAAACTATTCTGCAAGTGCTGCGACAACAACCAATGGTGCAGCTCATCGAAACAAGTAGCAAAGCACCGACTGGGACACTTGAGGTTGCTGATGCTGACACCCTGTTGAGCGGAGTAACAGTGTCGGGTAACATGGGACGAGACTTCGAAGTTTCTGCTGTCCTTGGGGCTACTGACGGATCACCCACATCAGTTATTGTCGGACTCGGAAGAGCCTTTCCTATAGAGATTTTAGGAAAAGTTGTAGAAGTACAAATCAACAGCCTTAATCTTGCTGCACAGCCAATTACTATAGAGGGAGTGGTTGTAGACCCAGTCACACACCAAACATATCCCTTTTCAGGTGAAGACCTTAATCAAAACGGCGAGATTACTATTGATGAAGGGGAACTTACCTTTACTATCCAAGTACAACCAAACCAAGTGATTTTTCTGCCAATTATGGCTCGCTGAGCATGCGTATTAAGGCGGCTTGCAGTGCGACAGGCAACTACTAGTCCTATTGGAAAGTACCTGATATAATTACAGCCTGCGTTTCACGCAGAAAGTCTGAATAAAATCAGATGGGTCCGTAGCTCAGTTGGTAGAGCAGAAGCCTTTTAAGCTTTGTGTCCCGGGTTCGAGTCCCGGCGGACTCACAAAATTCAAGATTCCGCAAAAACCTTCCTACTGTTTTCAATTTATTTTCCAAAAACTTTTTTATATCTGGGAAAGTGTTCGAGTCCCAGCGAGAGCTTTTCAACAAAAGTGTAGCGCAATGTTGTATAAAAAAGCTGGTATCATACCAATATGCCTACATCACCGCTTCTTCTTCAGATGATTTTCAATCCTAAAATTAATAAAGAGTTTAAGAATAAAAAATTATCAAAAGGTCAAGAAATGTTTCTTGTAATTCTTTTTAGAATAGCTTTACTAATGCTGTTAGTGATATTTTTTTACTTCCTTCACTTCATGTATGCGACGTTCATACAATTATAGAGAACCTAGTTTTACTTAATTAACATGAAGTAAAAGTCGCACTACTTGAGCCAGATTCAACTTTAGTAATAGTTGTTCTTCGTAATTCTCGTTTGGCGTATCTTAATTTCTTCCCAATTTTGCTGCATGAGCATCCTATAATTCTTGGTATAATAGTAAGTTATGAATCAGATTGAAACACAACAAAAACATATATCAGAACCAAAACATTTTTTTGATTGGCTTAAGGAAATAAGCATACAGTGTAGCCTGGCATTTGTATTACTAGTGGGGCTCTCAAATCTTCCTGCACATACTTCAGTCGTTGAAGCTGCTGAATCTGATGGAAACATAGTGGGTGGTAGACCTGCAGAGGAAGGTGAAGTTCCTTGGCAGGCACATCTAGACATATATAAAAATGGTAACGTATATCTATGCGGAGGTATACTCATTGCAGAAAACTGGATACTGACTGCTGCACACTGCATACAGACAAATTCAGGTGATACAGCACTTCCAGAGGATATTACTGTTACTTTGGGGGACCTTAATTCCAATCAAACTGAGCCACAAGAACAAGTTGTTTTGGTAAATCAAGTAATAATGCATCCAGACTACGATTCGCAAAGTCATGATGCGGACATAGCTCTCCTAGCGGTTTCTCCTGCAGAGATTACTCATGCAGTAGCGCCAGTAGAACTCGGTAGTATAGCGGATGAAGCAACAAATGCAGCGGTTCAATTATCTGGATATGGGAGAGTTGCAGAAGATGGGAACCTCTCTGACCTACTGTTAGTAGCTGAGACATCTTTGATTCTCCCAGAACAATGCGACGTTGCATATGGTGGACAAGGAAGGGTTACTGAAAATATGATTTGTGCTGGATCACTAGAACGTACCATTGATACCTGTGACGGTGATAGTGGTGGACCATTAATTGTTCCAAGTCATGAGATGTCTATTCTACAAGGCACTATCCCTATGACTGAGACTATCCCCGCAAAACTCGTAGGCATTACATCCTGGGGAAAGGGATGTGCCCGTCCAGGTATACCAGGAGTGTATACTCGTGTTTCAAAATATACTGAGTGGATCAAAGCAATTATTAATAAGCCATATAAAGCCTATTTATCTTTAATACGGGTTCGATAATTTTCCAACGCTTTCTTGCCAATAATTCATCAAAACTAGATTAACTCCAATACTCGGGGTACTGTTTCATAAACTCTTCGCGTTTGGCACCTTTGAGATGGGGGATAAATGGGCGGAAGGATTCGAGCTTTTCGCGATGATACCGAAACGCCTGCAGTAATTTATTAACATAGTGTTGTAAATCTTCTGCCATCGCCACATTTTCAATATAAAAGTATTTTTTATTTACTCTGTCTCCATCCTCAGTGGATACACCAGAACTCGTGGCACTGGAACGGGCGGTAAATGTACCAAGCTTAAAGAATGCTTGAGAAAATCCTTTGGTATAAGAACCTGTATCCACAATCATTTCCAGCGGCAAAGACAAGGTATGACGATTAAATGGTGTAGTGTAAATAATTTTCGCCAGCCGTTGTGTGGTAACCAGCGCCAAACTTTGCTTCCAGAGAGTCCACACCCACCACCAGCCCACCATTCCAAATGCAGCAGCACACACTAACCCAATAAATTCAAAGGACAACGCCACGCCCCGTCCCAAAAATGGTGCTACAAGCGTCCCTAAAATCATCACCAAAACAGCAATCACCACCGCCGTTACAATCACACCCACCAGACGCACCCACAACATGACTTTATTTTCACGCGTCACGTAGAGAATATGTTCATCCGTCGATTGGCCTGGGAATCGATAGCTATAGGGAAACTCAAACTGAGAAATAGTAAAAATATTTGCCATAGTTGTACTATAGCACGGAGATAAAAAATCATCTTCAGCCTGGGTCGATTAACTGCTATAATGAAGAAAATGATCGACACAAAAAAATTACTCTATATATTTCCTGATGTGGCTTATATAGCTGAAGGCTTGCCAAGTAAGAAGCCATATACGTTTTCAATTCACTCATTCACCCAGGTAAATGGCAGTTTCATGACCGAAGATGCGTTTACTGCTGAGAATATTCAAAAACTGTTCAGTAAACTTGAATCAGGAGAGAACTACCACATTATTTTGCCTGATTTTCTATTTACAAGCACTATCGTCAGTATTAAAGAAAAGTCAGATACCGCTATTAAAGAGTTTCTACAAAGTACAACGTTTCCTCAAATGGGAATTACGAAAGACAGTCATTTAATTGACTCAGCTGTCTTAAATGAGATCCGTGGTACTTCCAGAGTACAGCTTTCTGCCATTGAAAAAGAATTACTTGCGCCACTCAGAGTGGCTGCAGTAGATCATGCAATTACTATTAGTGGCGTATCTCCACTCAGCTGGGCAATTAAATCCTTAATTTCTCTTGAGCCATCCATCAGCGTTTTGCAGATGGGCACTCATTTATATGCCTGTGAGCACTATATTGGTATTGATCAAGCATCATACGCGCCAATTGATGACGTGGGAAGTATTGCTGAAACAATTAAAACACTTAAAGGTTCTGAACCTAGTATTCAAACCGTTTACCTCTTAAGTAATCCACTCATTGAAGAGAAACTAAAGGATGCGCTTCAAAAAACCCTTCCTATCCAACAAATGGCCACAAGTGCTGATAGTGAAGAGCGGATGCCCGCATCCGTTAAAGAAGTCATAGAATTTTCATTCAAAACGCTTGCAATTGCTGATTATCCCGTCCCGGTCTTCCCGCTCAGTAAACCTTCAGCAGAAGAAATAGCTGCATTTGGTGCAGTAGCTACTACTCAGGGAAGTGACCCAGACGAAGATACTACAGAAGCAGTATTACCCAAGCCAGCTACTCCAGTACTTGCTACAGCCACTTCTTCAGAATCTTCAAAAGCGGAAGTAAAAGCAGAAAATGGTGATGATTTTGAACCTGCCGATGCTGCAGAACTTGAAAAAGAAGCAGAAGAACTTGCACAAAAAGAAGCTTCTACAGATCCTGAAGATGCAGGAGAATCTGAGGAAGATGTTGAAGAAAAACCTCAGACACCAGCAGTTCTACCACCACCAGTGACACCAGCCAGTGCTGCGGCTCCTCTTGTCACTAGTGCTGCAACCGCTACACTTGCAACTGCTGTTCCCGCTGCAACAACTTCACCAGTTCCAGTATTACCACCATCCAGCACACCGGAAAAAGGTGCGCTAGTACCACCAACATCAGGTAATCCTGACAGTAAACCTACAGAAACACCTGCTGATTCGCTGGCTATACAAGCTACTGAAGCGGTAAAAAAGGGTGAACGCGTACCTACTGTTATTGAGTCACCCAAGCAAAACCAGGATATTGACTTAACACAATTTGTTGGGGCACAATCAAAGCAAGAACAACCCACTGTGCCAGTAGTTGCACCAAAAGTTGCAACCCCACTGCCCACAATAAAAAATAAGTCGGGCGTGCAAAATATGTTAAAAATGATCTTTATTACTTTAGCAGTTTTTTGCTTAACAATTGCAGTTGGGGTTGGAGTAGGTTTAGCTGTCTTGAAGTATTCTGGTTCAGAGTCAGCCGAACAAACTCCAGTCGTACAAGTAGAAACTACCCCAGTACCAACAGCTACACCACAAGCTACTGCTACTCCAGAGCCTACTCCAGCGGCAAGTGAATCTGCCACCAAAGCTCCTACCAATCTTAAAATTTTGGTAGTGAATGCAACTACCAAGGCGGGATATGCAGGTACATTCAAGACAAAAATTGAACAATCCAAATTGGGCAAAGTTACCGCAGGCAACGCTAAAGGGAAGTATGATAGTGGTTTTGTTGTCTACATGAAGAAAAAAGACACTGCGGCAATTAGCACTTTAGAAAAAGCAACCAGCTTAAAAACTACCTTCGATGAATCAGCAAAAGATGAAGACCCACAAGGCACTTATGATCTTGTGCTTGTCTTAGCTGAGTAGTTGAGGTCTGGGAGGGGAGATACATTTTGTCTATTGCTCTTGTTCAGAGTATAGGTATAATTCTCTGTGGTCTCAAGCCCTAGGTATATATTAAATATATATAAAAAAAGAAAACACATATGGCAGCGACAGGCCTGCACATCTCACTTTCAGCAGAACCAGTTCTTCAACTGGGAGGCTTAACTTTAACGAACTCCATGATCACTAGTGTGATCGTAAGCGCACTTCTTATTATCTTTGCCGTTATTGTTAATCGTTCACTTAAAAACACAAGCAAACCTACTGGCATTCAAAATGTTGCCGAGTGGATTATTGAATCACTGTACGGCTTAGTGCAATCAATCACGGGAGACTTGAAACGAACAAGTCTCTTTTTTCCTTTTATAGCTACTTTCTTCTTATTTATTTTACTCAATAACTGGTTTGGACTCCTTCCTGGAGTCGGGTCTATTACTGTTACTCCTAGATTGAATGACTCACACTCAGTTGCTGAAGTTTCTAAGGAAGCTCATACTGAAGAAAAACCTGCCGTTGCTCCAAGCACTTCCGCAGAGAAGACAAAAGAAGTAGCTACTACAGACACACACGATACTACTGAAAAATCCGAACATGCAGAGGAATCCGCCACTGAAGTGGTAGCTGCAGAAGAGTTTACCGCTAATTCAGCTGAACACGCTGAGCCTGCGCTTGAAGAAGAACATGCTCCTGCCACTGAACACGAACAGGTCCACTTGCTTCGTGCTGGTACTGCAGACCTGAACATGACTATAGCACTTGGTATCATCACCATAGTGATGGTGCAGTTCTTTGGTGTGAAGTTCTTACATTTATCCTACTTTGGTAAGTTCTTTAACTTCTCAAGTCCAATCATGTTCTTTGTCGGTATCTTAGAGTTAATTTCTGAAGTTGGTAAAATTTTATCATTCGCGTTCCGGTTATTTGGTAACGTTTTTGCAGGAGAAGTTTTATTGGCTGTTATTAGTTATTTAGCTGGCGCAGCTGTCCCAATTCCATTTTACGGATTGGAAGTCTTTGTTGGCTTTATTCAAGCTCTCGTATTTTCGATGCTCTCTCTAGTATTTATGAATATGGCTACAATTGGCCATGGAGAAGAGCACTAAACAGTAGTAATAAATAAGGAGAAATTATGTCAGATTCATTTGCAATTGCTCTCGTTATGAGCGTTGGTTCCATCGCCCCAGCTATCGCAATCGGTATGTTGGTCAGTAAAGGTCTTGAAGCTATCGGTCGTAACCCAGAAGCTGCTAGTAAAATCCAAACCAACATGGTGCTTGGTATGGCTTTCGCTGAAGCTATCGCAATCTACGGCTTAGTCGTTGCTTTGATCTTAAAGTTCGTATAAACGGTACAAAAACGATTCTCTATCAGTTAGGTAGAGATGAGTTAGGAGCAAGATCATGAACATAGAGCCATCACATATTATTTTTCAAATCCTCAACTTTGGTGTTGTCTTAGGTGCACTGACCTATTTGCTCTACAAGCCAATCTTAAAGATGTTTGCTGAACGTGCAAAGCGCATTGAAGAAGGCCAAAAAGCCGCTCAAAAAGCGATTGAACAGCAAAGCAAAATCGAAGAGATTAAACAAAAAACTGAAGCAGAAGCCAAGAAAAAAGCTGCAGGCGTATTAAAAGAAGCTACTCAAGAAGCTGAAAACAAAAAAGCAGAACTTCTTGAAGAAGCCCGCGCTGCTGCTGCTGCTGAAGTGGAAAAGATGAAACAAGCTTGGAAGAGTGAAAAAGAGCAACTTATTGCCAACATCCGTGCTGAAGTTGTGGAAACCGTCATGACTGCCAGTGAAAAAGTGTTAGGCAAGTCACTTGACGCAAAAGCACACAGTAAATTAATTGATGAAGAATTAGCAAACGTCTTAAAGACACTTTAAAATGCCAAAAGAACTACCAGTCATTACGATCACTACTGCCCAAAAACTTGATGCTGCACAGCTCAAAGAACTCAAAACGTTGGTGGAGAGTAAAGTCGGTGAAGCAGAGTACAAACAAGTGGTTGATGCGCAAGTGCTCGGTGGTTTGAAGATTACCATCGGTTCTCAAGAATTTGATGCTACGTTGAGTGGTAAGTTAAAAAAACTTGAATCTCAATTGACTCAAGTTACTGTAACTACAGCAGTACCACTTACTGATACACAACGTGCAGCAGTTGCCCAGGCACTTGAGAAAAAAACCGGTTCTAGCCACTATGCAGAAGTTATTGATCCATCAGTAATTGGTGGCATTAAACTTGTCATTGGCTCTACTGAATACGATGGGACTTTGAAAGGTAAATTAATTCGTCTTAAAGGACTTTTGTTACAAACTATTTAGAAAACTGAGGAAACGTATATTTTATGCCAAAAACTCAAGACTCCTTCCAAGCAGAACTTTCCAAATTGATTGCCAATGCTAACTTAACGATGACTCCACAGTCAGTGGGTACTGTCGTCAGTTATGGTGACGGCGTTATGCAAGTCAAAGGATTGGAAGATGTGCAGGCCAGTGAACTCGTTGATCTGGGTGAAGGGCAGTTTGGGTTAGCATTAAACTTACTTTCTGAAACTACTGGTATTGTGTCTTTGGGAAATGCAGACCACTTACAAGCAGGTTCTCAAGTTAAACGCACTGGTCGTATTTTATCTCTCGGTGTAGCAGATGAAGTGCTTGGTCGTGTCGTGGATACTCTTGGGCGCCCAATCGATGGCAAGCCAGCCTTCAAGCCTAAAAAATTCATGAACTTGGAGAAAGTTGCTCCAGGTGTTATGTCTCGTAAATCAGTCAGTGTACCAATGCAAACTGGTGTTAAAGCGATTGACGCCATGATCCCAATTGGTCGTGGTCAACGCGAGTTGATCATTGGAGACCGCGGAACCGGCAAAACCGCAATCGCACTTGGTACTATCTTGAATCAAGCTGATCAAAATATGATTTGTGTCTACGTTTGTATCGGGCAACGCCGTTCCTCACTCGCACAAATTACTCAAACCCTTCAAGATCGTGGTGCTATGGCTTACACAACTATCGTGGCAGCTACCGCATCCACAAGTTCAGCAGAACGCTTCCTCGCTCCCTATGCAGGACAAGCAATCGCTGAGTACTTTCTAGAGCAAGGCAAGGACGTCTTAATTATTTTTGACGATCTTTCCAAGCACGCACAAGCATATCGTGAAATCTCATTACTTTTGCGCCGCCCTTCTGGTCGTGAAGCATATCCAGGTGACGTTTTCTACTTGCACTCACGCCTACTTGAACGCGCTTGTCGCTTAAATGAAAACTATGGTGGAGGATCTATTACCGCACTACCAATCATCGAAACTCAGGCAAATGACATTTCTGCCTACATTCCAACCAACGTCATTTCTATTACCGATGGTCAGATTTTCTTGGAAACCGACCTGTTCAACTCTGGTATGAAACCAGCTATTAACGTCGGTAACTCAGTATCTCGTGTCGGTTCATCTGCACAAGCCAAAGCTACTAAACAAGTGGCTGGAACAATGAAACTTGACCTTGCACAGTTCCGCGAGCTCGAAGCTTTCTCACAGTTCAGTTCTGATCTTGATGAACGCACTAAAGCACAATTAAATCGTGGTCAAAAAGTGAACAGTGTCTTGAAACAAGGTTGGGATACTCCACTTAAGATGGAAGACCAAGTGGTTGTGATCTTTGCAGCTGTCAAAGGCTACTTAGATACGATTGCTTTGAATAAGTCTCAAGCTTGGGAAGCTGCATATCTTGAATACATGCACCAATCAGAATCAAAATTGCTTGAAAGTATTGCTACAGAAAAGAAAATTACTGAAGAAACTGAAAAAGCACTGCACGAAGCAATTAAAACATTTAACAGTCTGCACACAGAGTTTGCAGCTAAATAAGTAAACCGCACCTATGCCTAATGCTCGGCAAGTAAAACAACGAATCGGCACCGCCAACAACATCGCCAAGATTACCAAAGCGATGGAGATGGTGTCTGCTAGTAAAATGCGAAAAGCTCAGGATCAAACCTTGGCAGCTCGTCCATTTGCACAAGCACTTCGTGATTCTCTGCAAAAACTCGCTAAAGAAGCACATCCAAGTTTACATCCATTACTTGAAGAACACACCGATGGTAAAGACGTGCTCGTAGTCATTGCGACGGATCGTGGTCTGTGTGGCAGTTTGAACCAAAACTTATTTAAAATGCTCCTTGATTGGTACAAAAAACATCCAGATGGTAGTTTTATTGTAGTCGGTAAAAAAGCAGTAGCCTTTTCCAACTTCATGGCTCTTGATGTCTTTGCACAGTTCACCAACATGCCTGACACCATCAAAACTCCAGATATTTTGCCCATTACCACCTTAGTTATTGATAATTTTGTGGCACACAACTTTAAGTCCGTCTCCATAGTCTACATGGACTTTATCAATACGTTGTCACAAAAAGTAAAAATCCAGCAGCTTTTGCCTATTAAAGCTCATGAGCTCGCAGAAGAAGAGTCTGTTATTGAGGAAGAAAGTGTCCATGAGTACACTTTCGAACCCAGCCCTAAAGAGATCTTGACTGAGTTGTTACCATACTACTTGGAAAACAACGTTTACCAGGCATTTTTGGAAAGTAAAGCAAGTGAGCATAGTGCTCGCATGGTTTCCATGAAAAATGCCAGTGATAACGCCAAAGACTTGGTTAAAGAGTTGCGGCTTATTTACAACAAATCACGTCAAGAAAGTATTACTAAAGAATTATTAGATATAACGACTGCCACGCTGTCGCTCGCGCAGTAGAGAAAAGTAAAGGAATAGTATGCCAAAACAACCACTACCAACTGGTGTCATCACCCAAATCATGGGTCCAGTGGTGGACGTACAGTTTGAGAACCACGTCCCTGCCATTTATAACGCATTAACATTACAACATCCAGATGGTTCAAAGCTCACCTTAGAAGTTGAACAAGAACTTTCTACCAATGAAGTTCGCTGTATCGCACTTGGACCTACGGATGGTCTATCACGAGGTATTGAAGTAGTAGATACTGGCGCACCAATTACCGTTCCTGTGGGTGAAGAGACCTTGGGTCGTATCTTCAACGTGGTTGGAGAAGTGATTGATGAAAAAGAACCAGTCAAAGCCAAGCATTTTGCACCTATTCACCGCCCAGCTCCTGAGTTAACTGATCAAGTTACTCGTGCTGAAGTGTTGGAAACTGGTATCAAAGTCATTGACTTAGTCGCTCCATTTGCAAAGGGAGGAAAAGTTGGTGCTTTCGGTGGTGCAGGTGTCGGTAAGACGGTTATTATCCAAGAATTGATCCGTAACATCGCAGAAGAACACCACGGGCACTCTGTTTTCGCAGGTGTTGGAGAGCGTACCCGTGAAGGAAACGACCTCTACCACGAAATGAATGATTCTGGTGTTATGAAGAGTACTGTCATGTGCTTTGGTCAAATGAACGAGCCACCTGGAAACCGCTTACGCGTTGCCTTGACTGCTTTAACTATGGCCGAGTACTTCCGTGATGAAAAAGGTGAAGACGTATTGCTCTTTATCGACAACATCTTCCGTTTCTCACAGGCAGGTTCTGAGGTATCAGCACTCCTTGGTCGTATTCCTTCAGCAGTGGGATACCAACCTACACTCGCCACCGAAATGGCTGCTTTGCAAGAACGCATTACTTCTACCAAGAAGGGTTCTATTACTTCCATGCAAGCCATTTATGTGCCAGCTGACGACTACACAGACCCAGCTCCTGCTACGACCTTTGCACACATTGACTCCACCATCTCATTGGACCGCAAACTGGCAGAGCAAGCACTCTTCCCAGCAGTCGATCCATTGAACTCATCATCCAAGATTCTTGATCCAGCTACAGTTGGTGAAGATCACTACAATACTGCTCGTGCAGTACAAAAGATCTTACAACGCTACAAAGAGCTGCAAGACATCATCGCTATTTTAGGTATTGATGAATTGAGTGAAGATGACAAGTTGGTGGTGGCTCGTGCTCGCAAAGTGCAACGCTTCTTATCACAACCAATGTTTGTGGCAGAACAGTTCACTGGTGTGGCTGGTAAATATGTGCCTATCAAAGAAAATATCAGAGGCTTCCGAGAGATCTTGGAAGGAAAGCACGATAGTCTGCCAGAACAAGCATTCTACATGGTGGGAACCATTGAAGAAGCAGTGGAAAAAGCAAAGACAATATAAAGTAGCGCTCATACCTATAAATTACTTATGTCTAAACTGAACCTACGAGTTGTTTCTCAGGAACGCGAGCTTCTCCGCGAGAGCGTGGATAGTGTGACTGCACAGACAACAGAAGGTGAAATCACTATTTTGCCAGGACACATCCCCTTGTTTACAAAACTAGGGACTGGAGAACTCGTGTATCGGATGGGAAGTGGAGAGAACTCGATTGTAATTTCTCGTGGGTTTTTAACCGTTGCTCCAAATAACGAGATTACCATCATGGCAGATACTGCTGTGCATGCTCGCGAAATCAGTGTGCAAAAGGCAGAAGAAGCTATTAAAGCAGCTGAAGCTACCTTGCAATCTAGTCAGGATCAACGTGAGCGCTTGATGGCTGAAGCATCGCTGCGCAGAGCACTTCTCGAGTTGCGCATTGCAGAACGCACCAAACGAACCCGCATTTAAGCCTGTAGTGATATATCTGAGCGACTTCCAAAAATATTTTATTAGTAATATAGATTGCTGCATCAATCTATTGTTCGAAATGGCAGTATTAGCAGTAAAGTTACAAGTCTGCTAAATTGATCTTTT
>OMIS01000021.1 GCA_900299155.1 bacterium | reverse complement strand
ATCATTCGTCTCACTTGGCTTGGCAGTCACCAGATGGTGGCAGAGTGGAGTGTGTGGTGGTGAGGAAGAACTTACTCGCGCTTCGTCTGATGCCAAGGCTCATCCAAAAATTTATTTTTATAATTAGTGCCTAGTTTACCAAGTATTACAGCATCACCCACATCTTCCACTTCTTGCATCAAAGCATTTGCGCTTTTCTCAGTGTATGAATATAAGTAGGCATATCGCTGTATGAAGTACATTGACATCATCGCAGTAAAAAGATAAACCGCTACTGTATCCTCAGTAAGTTCTAACTCGGTACCTGTCATTATTTCAATTAAGTGCTCAGCTAGTTTGGGCACCAACAAACCAAGTAACGGTAACAATTTTTCAGAGATTAAAACAAACTTAAACAAGGTGGGAGTATGTTCATAGTCAATTTTATGTTGGAGCTCATGAGCAATCAGGGGAGTAATCTTCTTCTGTGTGCCTTTCCACAATAGTTTCATGGCAAATTTGATTCTTCTACTTTTTGGGGACTGTTCGTTTTGTAAATATCCACCCAAACGTTGTGTTTCAAGCAGTGAATTAAATTCACTCAGTGTAGTATTTTTCCCTCCTACAATTTCTTCCGCTAATTGCGTCAACTTTTCATAGTCACTAACTATATTTTTGGGGAAAATAGTAAGGCTATCGTTTAAGAATAAATAAACAGCTTCTGCCTGTTGCAAAATATCTGGTGCACGCCCGCCAATAATTTCCACTTTGAATGTGCCAATTTTGTCGTCAGGGACACCACGCGCCTTAAGTAAGCGTGCTATCTCCATTAGATTCAATTGCAACATGTACTGTTCATCAAGGTCTACCGTATTTTTGTACTCAATCTTCGGAAGTTCCTGAGGAGGTGTGGTTGCGTGAATCTCTTCGGCTATACCCATTTCTTATTTCTTTTTTTGTTACTTAATACTACTATACCAAACCTAGTGGTGTTGAGGAAAAGAGTATAATACTAAAAATACTTAGTAGAGAAAGAAAAAATGACACAAGAAATGGGACCTGAATATTTATAAGAAACAACCGCTTATAAACCTCGCCCCGAGGCTGAGATAGCACAACGTAGATTAGAGGATGCAAAAGATTCTTTATATCTTAAGATTTGTGAACTTGAAGCTAATAGTACAGATCCAACTACTTTAGTTGAGCAAATTAAGGCACTTCACATATTTGCAACCGTCACTAAGCTTAACAATAACACAGAGATTACTGCCACTGAGCTTCAAGAGTTAATTGACAAAGCTAATCGCACACGAGAAGAAATTGAAGAAAGCATATACCGAGGTGAGTCAAGTTATTAAGTTTTTGGTACAGCTAGAAGAAAGTAAACGAGAAATAACCAAATTAGCAAATAACATGTAAGTATATGCATATACTGTCACAAAGATTGCCCCTGCTATTTTTAAGGAAGAAGTAGTTACAACGAGTACTAAATACTTCATTGTAGACACAGCACACTCAAAAACTATTTAAGTAAAAAACTTTCAGAGACCTTTGAATCAACGTATCTCCGCACAGCTATGGCGATCATAAAATCTATTACTTTATGAAGCGCACCGATTTCACCAGGATCATTCGTCTCACTTGGCTTGGCAGTCACCAGATGGTGGCAGAGTGGAGTGTGTGGTGGTGAGGAAAAAGGTTACTCAGACTTCTTAAGCATTGCTGCAAAACCCTTATTTGCTTGTGAAACCTCAGCTGCTGATTGCACAGGTTTAGTCAATTCTTCTGCAATAGATGGTGACAATAATTCTCCTGGTAAAAAGTCCTCCCCTGTAATATCAGAATGCACCCCGCAGTTTGTAGCTTCAGCAATCATCCCTAAGACGTGCATAAAAATAACTTCTTCATCACTTGTAAAAGCCGAAGGATTGATAGTCGTACAAATATGATAAGTCCTATCATCATAATAGAATTCTATCGGTTCAGCATATCTTTTTTTAAGCCGCTCATTCTCTATAAAAACTTGGAAATCTTGCAGCACATTCATTACCGTTTTATCAGAAAATTTGATGCTGAAATGTGGCGCGAGATGTTCTTCAAGCTTCTCACGGGGAGTAGCTGGCTTTGCATTTCCTATTGGTAAAAATTCAAATGTTGCTGACATACATTTCCTTTCTGGTAGCTGTATCTAAATTTCTAGTAACTGTGCTTGATGAGTTCTAAATACTTTTGTTTGATTGTAACTCAACTGAGCAGACGGACTGTCATGACCGCAAAAAATATATTTGGGTGGACGAGTATCTACGTACTGTCTTACCGCTTGAGAGCCAGTGTGTACTTCATCCCCAGGTGTATCTAATAATCCGTAAGGGGCAGCATGTAAAAGTAAAATATCTAGTTGAGGGAAATTCTGCAAATCTTGAGCAGCTTCATCTTCAGTAAACTGTGGCCCACCTTTTGCTTTATATCTGAGACAGCCTTGATATCCACCAAGTAACAAATTATTCCATTGATACACCTGCAGATGTAGATTGATGATACCGAGCGTTTCCAAGTACCCTGGAGTACAGTGATTACCATAGACACCAAAGCAAGGTTTTGTTTTCAACTGATTTTCTATTCCACTAAAATCTGAAATCGCTAAATCACCTGTGGTAAAAAGTACATCAGCTTGCAAAAAAAGCTGGTTCAGATCTGGTTCACTTTGATCCGAATAATGCAGCACTTTCATATGGGATACATCATACCACTAAGTGGTACAGTGCGATAGAAGAGTGACTGAGACTGACTAGAGATCATACATATCATTGTTGTACTGATCCTGATGGTTGCAGAGCATAGTATGTGATAGTGAGAAAATAACTGTTATAATTTTTATATGAATGAAGCTAATATACCTGAACCAGGCTTACATGAACTGCATGAACCCACTGATGATGCAGCTCCAGATGATGATCCCAAACTTGCTACACCTGAAGCAACCCCAACGGCATTGGAACAGCGTGACCAGGAGCAAGTTGCTGCATTAGTAGACAAGGTCATCACACAATATAAGCAAGCCCTCAGAGAGAATCAGCTGCGGCATGCACAAGACATTTTAGAAGCTGCGCAACGTGAACCCCAAATTGCTGAACTACTACTACCCAAGCTCCAGATCATAGAGCAGATGCAACATGATATGGACACGTTAAAAGATGAAACTGTCGCTACTTTCAAAAGTATACAAACCATGATGGATACTTTTTCACAAGATGGACGGAATATGCATGCAATAAATCCTCAGCAAGCAGCCGCACTTTTAGATAGTTTTAGGCCACAGGTCATGAGAATAAATCAAGCACAAGACATAAACTCTGCTGCAAATGCGCTAATTGGTCTTGCCGACTGGACTACACTAAACTTGAAGCCCACATTAGTCCGCACTGCTCGGGCACTTACTGCATATTTCAGTGGTCAAATACCACAAGAAATAAATGATGAAGGCAGTAGATTGCAAAAACTCGCAAATCAATATGTTGTTGCCGGAACCAATGCAGCAGCAATCAGAAGAAGTTTTGATGCTGTCTAGCTAGCTGAACTGGCGGAAGCACTGGACAAACAGCATCCCTACAGCAAAGAGCAGAATCCTGACTTTGATGCCTTTGGCTTTTATGAAGCCCATGGTTATCACCAGGATCATACCTGTCACCTGGCTTGGCAGGCACCAGGTGGTGAGAGAGTAGAGTGTGTGGTGGTGAGGAAGATGCTATAGTAAATGTATGAAAAATATTCTCTCAATCATAGCAATTGTTACTTTAGTCTTTATAGTCTTCAGGTTTCTGACCAATACTCAAACCCCACAAGATGCAGTGAACATTCGTATAGATAACCAGACTGGGGAAGATATTGATAACTTCTGGCTGGGCGCTGGCCCAGAAGGTGGTGCTACTGAAAATACCGCCTTTGGCGCAATTTCAGCTGGGAGCATGAGTAGTTACAAGCAAACAGAAAATGTGGAGAAGAACTATTCAAAAGCCAACTTTGTCATAGAGAATCAAAGACACAATGTTGCAGGTATTACCACCACTTTAGAGAGTGGTAAATCCTACACCTTTACTGTCAGTGGCAGTGCTGGACAGTACAGTATTTTGCCTATGCTGAGTGAATAATCTAGCATCAGCTAAAAATTCATTGAGTAATAAAAAGTGTGCAAGCTGCTGGGCAGTCGCGATTTGTTCTGCTGTTTTATTCATAATTTCCTTAATATATACATATTTAGTATGTATGAATGCGATATGTGAAGCTTCCTGATACAATAGGAACATGCAAGATAAAAGTGCAGTCAGCTGGATAATCCTAGTGACCGATGATTACCAACTTTCCAAGGAGTTTTATAGTTCAAAACTGGGTTTTGCCATTGAAAGAGAAGTGGCTGCAGAAGAGTTTTGCCAGTTTTCACTTGGTAACTGCTTTGTTGCCATTTATGGACGTAGTTTTTTCCAAAAATTACTTCCCGCGGGTGTGCTCAAGCAAAGCGGGGGAGCAGTCTATTCTTTTAAAGATAGTACTGATATTGACGCAGATTTTATAGAACTCAAAAGTAACGGTGTCCAGTTTATCAAAGAACCGACTACACAGCCGTGGGGACAACGCACTGCATACTTCACTGACCCTGATGGTCATCTGTGGGAGTTACAACAGTGGCTTACTTCGTAGTTTTGGGTGGAGGAGTGTACGCACCAAATCCCAGTGTTTGTTGAATTTCATCATCAGTTTTACCATTGTCAATAAGTTCCCTGATAGAGGTTTCAAATTGTTTCCGTTGCCGCTGCTGTTCAGCATCGGAATCACCAGCATAACTTTTGGGCATTGCACCTCCTTGAGGTTCAATCAAGCCAGAATCTTGTAAAGATTTAAGAATCAATTCAAGTGGTTCACCAGCATCTAAATTTTGTTTAATAAATTCCTGTATTGAGGCATCCAATCTTCCATAGTACTCCGTAACTGCTTTATATGGATCTCACGCTACATGATTGTACTGTGCAATTGCAGCATCCTGAGTTTCTGCCTTCGTCGTTTGAGGAAGTGCCAAATCCAATAAACGTGCCACGCGCGCTTCAATCTCCTCAGTAGCTTCAGAAGTTGCTGTATGTTGTTCTGCTTTTGGCTCCATAGGTCTCTTTTTTATTCTTGTTGCGTGCCACCCCATTCCACAACAGTGAAACCTGTTCGTGTATGCGTTGGCAATTGTTGTGACGGAACTTCAATGGGTTTTTGTAGTGGTTTGAAAACCATAAATACACGGATCAAACTTTCTGGTTGTGGCTCCACAGTAAGCGGGGCAATATTGGTGTACTCTGTAGTAGCAAAATGGATGAGATTGTATGGATTCTTTTGTAGTTCTGGCAGCCAGTAGACGATAAAATCATTGATTTCACGATCTGTTAAGCCTTGTTGAGCAAGTACGTTTTCTAGAAAAGCTGCCGACTCGCCCTGAGGGACTACAAAGCCACTATCAAGAGAGAACTTTGTATCAATGACACCATCCCAGAAAAGATAGTCATATGTTTTTGGGTCTTGTGACGTTTAGAGCGTCAGCGGGTTAGATTTTAAGTTGTCCAAAAGTACTTTATACATTTCATTTCTGTGGTT
>OMIS01000020.1 GCA_900299155.1 bacterium | reverse complement strand
TGTAAGAAAATAATTAGTTTGATTTACCTATTTTATTTCGATATTCATCAATAATTGTATCTATTTAACGTTCTTTTTTACGTATTTAACGCACATTTACTCTAGTATGATTGAGTGAGATAATTTTGTCCAAGGAGTTGTATGAACTTTACAGAGTTGCTTAATAAATTAAGGGCACATTCCAAAGAAAATATTAGAACTAGCATTGCTGTTCTAGGACTATTTTCAATCGCATGGCTCTCTGCCATGAATGGTGAATACCACTCTGTAAATGCACAAACCATCCCAGATCCCACAGAGACTACAACTCCCAGTATTACGGAGACACCTACTGATATTCCTGGAGGAACTATCCCACAACCTACTGAGACTCCCACTGTTACTCCAACTCCTACTCCAGAACCTATCCCACCACAGCATACCTTTACAGTTTCAGTGCAAGATGCAGAAGGCCAACCAGTACAAGAGCAACTAGTGATGATGCACCGCGAGGATCCGCACCTCATCATTGGAGTGAATACAGGACTGGATGGAAGTACCAGTGATTTAACATCATATTCTTTTGGAGAAAATGGAACTACTGATTACGAGATTACTATTGAGAGTCAACAACGTGATTTAGCTGCCACAATCGCACTCTATGGTGGTATCCCTGAATCAATTGGGGCAACTACGGGAGAACCTGAAACTGCAATCGTAATGACTACAACACTAAATAATCCTGAAGGCGTTGTCAGTGCAAATGTAGCTGGAGATACTTCTAAACTTGATGAAGCAACTGCAAGAGTACGCGTAGATGAAACAGGATTAGAGGATCAAATTGCAATTGAGATTGAACCTAGCACCAGTATCACTGTGAGTGATTTAGCACAAGGTGGAGTCAGTATAGATACAAATCCAGACGTGCAGGTTATTCAAGCAAGCACTCATGACATTGCGCCTCAATTTAAATATATCTGGTCAAGACAACAATGGGTATTCTGTTAAAGCTGAGTACAATGGAAATCTCTATGAATATTCAGTAGGTACAGCTTTAGAAAAAGGTGCACGTCAGGAAATTACTTTCATTGGAGCAAATGCAGTGGTAAATACCTATGGTCCAGATGGAAAAATTACTCAACCACCTCTTATTCTACCTGGTAATCCAGATCCAAACGTTCCACAGAATACTCTGATTTACTTACCATTTGCTTCTAAAAATCAAGGAAATTGATCTCTTATTACGTGGGAATATATCAGTAATTAGTAGGCGTAGCTGTAATTCAGGGAAAATAGGCTACTTACTACAAACATAGTACCGCTGCTCAACTTCTGACTTTCCACAGCGAGTAGCACTGTCTGTATCATCACTTCCTGCAGATATCTGCAGGGTAACATATGCAGAAAACGCATTTCCCGAGTCTTCATCAATATATCTACACCCCACTGGGATTGCACTCGAATCTATATATGAGCTCAGTGCACTAGTTATTGCTGAATCATTACAATTCGTTTCGCTAGCAACATCTGGATAAGTCTGGTGATCATTGTAATATAGTCGCAGAGCACTCTTGAGCTGTGATAAGGCCATTTTTCTTTTTGTATCCGCTGCTCTCTTTCTAGCTCCAAGAAGATTGGGTAAAAGAACTGCCGCAAGAATACCAATAATTGAGATTACAACCAATATTTCAATTAATGTAAACCCCTTTAGAAATGTTATTTTTTTCATAAACTAATCTTCTATAAGGATAGGTGATAGATTTGCTCCTGGTCCTGGAAGTGCATAATTACACTCATCATGAGGACTCTGACGGCACCATATAGTTTTATAGGCTTGTGGCACGGTACCTGAGTGGGGTACATCATTATCACTTGTATTTTCCAAACGGGCAAATAATGTGTACCCACTTGATGACCAGTCATAAAAATAATTTCCCATAGGATCACTGGGCAGTTCTTGCATATATGTAACACCATTTCTAATCCACTCTTCTCCTGGTGTACATACCTCGGCTCCAACATTGCAACTACCACTGCTTCCACAGCCTATGATATCTCCATCACCGATAGTAGTTGGATATGTCCCACAATCATTATAGTATAGCTCCATTGCCTTTTGAATTGCAGCTAGATCACTTTTTCTCTTGGCATCTCGAGATTTTGCTTGAGCTCCCAGAAATGTCCGCAATCCAATCGTCGCCAAAATACTAATAATTGTAATTGCAACAAGTAATTCTATTAAGGTAAATCCTCGAGATTGTGAACGCATACCAGAAAAGTTCATAACTTTATTATATCTATTTTTCTACAGGCTGCATAGCTTTAATCTTTGAGTCGTCTAATCAGCCAAGGGTCTCCCAGAAGCAAACCCATAATCATAAATGACTCCACCAGCTTGGTGACAACCTTTTGCACCGGAAAAATCTATATCGCAGCCCTTCGCCTGTATATCAGGATCTTTATCATATGAAAGATCAGTTAATAAACGATACGCATAACATTTTACCGCTTCAGCATCACATCCAGTGGGTTCAGCAATATATAAATACGGTATAGAGGTATTTACTTCACAAGGAACATCATTTAATACGTCAGATATCTCCGTATTTTTCCCACATGAACTTATTGCTGCTGGATAGGATAGTTTATTGTTGTAATACTCCTCTAGCGCGATAGAAATTCTCTGGAGATCTGCCTTACGACGACCATCTCTACCACGATTTAAACTTGGCAATATAAATGTAAAAAGCGTAACAGAAAGCAACCCAATGATAGCTACTACCATGAGAACTTCAATTAATGTGAATCCCTTACCATACCGTAGACCATAGATGCGGCCATGTTTCATACGTCTATAGTACGCTATTTGCTTGTCTTTTCTCAAGTCTTAATCAAAAATTAAGCAAAACATCTACTTTACAAAGATTAACTACGTCTGGTTAAATGAGTACGTCCTATTACTGTCTTAGCCATTAACAAGGGTCTCTATGTTATCCCGAAGTTCTACTCTTATCTCATCAATTAGTAACTACATTGTGCTTGCAGCAATGGTATTGGGATTATTGTTAGTACTGCCAATTAGTGATGATTTTATTAACCAATCTAAAATATTTGTTTTCTTTACAGCCACGATTTTACTTGGTGTAAGTTTTGTCGTGTACTCAATTCAGAAAAAAACAATTGAATTAGTACTCTCACCCGTTACGATTCCACTTTTTATCTTTGGTCTTGCTATGGCAGGATCAACTTTTTTCACAAATAACTATCCGGTAGAAGGATTACTACGCTTCGGCGGCGCATTCATTCTATTAGTTTCTTTTGTTATTTTTGCTAGTACGACGACCACTCGCAAACTTGCAGATTTATTGATTCCTACTGCTGGAATAACAGCGGGAATCATTACGCTCTTTTCAGTAACACAAATTTTTGGTTTCGGACCTGCCAATATAATTAATGCAGTATTCGGTTTACAACTTCCTACCAATTTAAGCTTCAATCTAGCAGTTAACTCAATGTTTGCACTGCAATTCATAGCTATTGTAGCTGTTGGGATGGTCGTAGAAAGTATTTCAACCAAGCACATCCGCAATATTACTGCCATCACTTTTCCAATTCTCCTAATCGGTATGGCTGTTTTAGGATGGTCATTACTGCCAGGTAAACCAGCAGCACAAGTACTTCCATCCTGGACTGCTAGTTGGTCTGTAGCTCTTGATTCTCTTAGAGCACCACGCGCTGCTTTAATTGGATCTGGTCCAGCCGCATACAGTAATCTCTACACACGCTTTAAACCAGTGTGGATGAACCAAACAGATAAATGGGATTTCTCATTCAGCCAAGCAAATAATCTGCCACTTACACTTCTTACAACGTCTGGGTTCTTTGGATTAATTACTTGGTTATTTTTAGTATTCCAAATCTTCAAGTTAACACGATTTGCCACAGAAGATCAGAGTCGGGTCATTGGGTACATGTTGTTAGCAAGCATCGCCTTCCAGCTAGTGATGCCCACCCACATTCTTATCATTCTCCTTCAAGCAGTATTGTTAGTTGCTTTGGTGGCAAGTATGCATGGGTCATTACCAGTCATGCGCTTTCAAGCACTGACTATGTCTATGGATACTCAGGATCAGGCTTTCCACACACCATCCCGTAAAGTATCTTTCCCTATTTACTTCACAGGTGGAATCATTCTAATCGTATTAGCATTTGTGAGTTATTTTGGCTCACAGTACTACGTCGCTAGTGTTAAGTTCTTTGATTCTGCTAAAGCTGCGGAAAAACAAGATATTGTGGCAGCCTATCAGAAGCAACAAGAAGCAGTGCAGTTAAATCCATACTATGACGTGTATCGCAGACAGTATGCAGTCACAAATATTGCAATTGCTTCTGCATTAGCTCAAAAGACAGACATCACGCAAGCTGAAAAGGATCAAGTCAGTGTTTTGATTCAACAAGCGGTTCGTGAATCTAGAGCAGCCGTCACACTCGATCCACTAGATGCTCAAAACACTCTTGTGTTGGCTCAAATTTATCAAAACTTAATTGGTGCAGCTGATCAAGCAGATCAATTTGCAGTACAAGCGTTCTTGGCTTCAATTGACAATGATCCTACCAATCCTGGTCTACGAGTCGCATTAGGCGGTTTACTTTCTAGCCAGAAACAGTATTCTCAAGCAGCTAATATTTTTAATGAAGCAGTTGCTTTAAAGAAGGATTATCCTAATGCTATCTATAACCTAGCAGTTACTTTAGTACAGCTGAATGATTATGAAAATGCCAAGGCAGCATACCAGGCACTGATCCCATTAATCAACAGTAGTCCTGAAGAGCTTAAAAAGGTACAAGAGGAACTTGCTGAAGTTGAGAAAAAGATCGCTGCTATGCCAAAGGATCCAAAGGCGACTCAAACTACTACAGGTACAAGTCAACAAGCAACTGGGACTCAAAGCCAGAAGTCAAACACACCTTCTCTCTTAGATCCTAAATTAAATGATTCTGATATTTCAAGCCCATCAGACGCTGAACTTTCTACTGAGGTAAAGGCTACTCCAGCCCCTACTTCAGCTCCAACAGCCAGCCCTGAACCAATAGCACCATAATAGTTTCAGGAGACGTATATACGCACTTCTAAGAGCCGATTCTTATAGAATCGGCTCTCTTACTAGTTATATTGGTAGCTATGTAGAACTACTTATCAGTTTTACCACAAACTTTTGCAAACTCCAAAGCGATTGAGAACACTACAAAATATGTACAACAAACCAACTCACCAATTTCTTACTTAGTTTATATAGTATTTTTAAATGGAATATCTAAACTAGCAGTTAGTAGTATTACTTAATGACCATTGCTACCAACGCTTGTATAAGCTGTGGCATACCTTGTCCAGTTACTGAGCTAAAAAGCATCACATTATGCGATTTCTGTAAAAAATACGATCTAATAGCATCAATAAGCTCAGTACTGTATATATCTATTTTGCTAATACTCAAAATAGATCGCTTTTCAGCAAGCTTTGGATCAAATGCAGCAATTTCTGAATAGAGTGTTTGATACTGATTCCATAACACAGCGGCCTTCTCTTCGTTGGAGAGTGCTTCATTAAATACTTGATTTTCTTCCAATGTCAGTACATACAATAGTGCAGAGCTATTTTTAACATGACGCAAAAACTCAAAACCCAGCCCCTTGCCTTCACTTGCACCCTCAATTAGTCCGGGGATGTCTGCCAAAACAACCTCTCTGCCACTGGCTTCATCGTGCAAAATGCCTAAATGGGGTTCTAAGGTGGTAAAAGGATATGAAGCTATTTTAGGGCGAGCTTTAGTAAGAATAGACAACAATGTGCTTTTTCCAGCATTTGGCAAACCCACAAGCCCAATATCAGCCAACAAGCGCAACTCAAATGCAACCAATCGCTCTTCAGCAAAGGTTCCATACTGAGCCTGCAGTGGAGCACGATTGATTGATGACTTAAAAGCATCATTACCACGACCTCCAAAACCACCCTGTACAACCAAAAATTCTTGACCATCTTCTGTAAATTCAAATAGCTTTGTCAAACCTTCTACTTCAGGGTTGAACCGCTCTTGGGCATATTTCTCGAGTGCATCAGGGGCAAATAAAGCATCCGGTTCTCTTGCAGGAGGTGTAATTCCATCTTTTTCTAAGACATAGACTTCCATTTCAACTTGATCTTTTTTCAAAGGTGCAGCTCCGCCATTAAATAAGCGACGTCTATGTGCAATATTATTTTCACTCAATTGCCAGATTACGGTACCAATTGGCACTTCCAAATAGAGATCTTCACCATCTCCACCTGAGCAGTTTCTGCCTCCACCACGTTGACCAGGAGCGGCTGCAAAACTTTTTTTACCCGCATAGGATCGTAATGTTGTTTCACCCGCTGCTCCACGGATAATAATGCTTCCACCACGACCACCATCGCCACCATCAGGGCCGCCTTTAGGAATATATTTCTCGCGGCGGAATGAAACCTTACCATCACCACCATTGCCAGCCTTAAGATGTAAAAATACTAAATCTGTCATAATTTAAAACCTTAATTTTGTCTGTTCAATCATTATATTTTACTTTATAAGAGGTTTTTTTGCTTGAGGAGTTATTTCTTTGTACTCATAGAGCATACGTACGCGCTCCAAATCATTAATTATATGGTTCAGTTCAAACACTTTTATAAGTTATTTCAAGAAACTGCCTGGATTAAGCAGCACTCCACCCTGACGAATCTCAAAGTGTAAGTGCGTACCAGTAGAGCGACCAGTACTACCCATTTGGCCCATGACATCACCCCGATTTACTCGTTGTCCTGCAGATACTTGGAGAACACTCAAGTGACCATAGAGCGTAATGTACCCATTACCATGATCCACTAAAATTCTATTACCGTAGCCACTTGCATCCCATCCAGCACCAATAACCACTCCACTATCAGCTGCCAAGATTGGACCACCAGCACGGTTAGCAATATCAAATGCTTTATGATAGAACTTGTAGCCCTGCGTAATCATACCCGCAGCTGGCCATATAAATGAACCTGAGCCTTGTGGTACCGAGCCTGGGGCCGGGATTATCACAGGAGATGTTGGGCGAGGCGGTGCAATAACCGTCTCAGGCATAACACCGTCTGGAACCATCAGATACTGACCGGTCGCGAGTTCGAACGTTTCATCATTCAAGAACTCATTGAACGGATAGTCGACGATAACCTGAGCTTGTGAGTTATCCAAGCCATATTTTTTACCAATGCTAAAGATTGTTTCTCCTCGCTGTACTTGATGACGGACACCATCCACAGGCAAAATACGCAGATCCATTCCAGGTTTTAATGGTGTCTTCTCGGTCATCTTGTTTTCCCAGAGGATTGTGGAGACTTGCAGTCCATACCGCTGTGCAATGCTGGAAAATGTTTCTCCCTCACTGACAACGTGTGTAATTACTTCTCCACCACGAAAGGCACGCACTTCTTCTGCTTGTTGGGTGTAAATGGACGAACCGTATGCCGTTGTGGCTAAGATTCCCGTCTCAGCATTTTTATTTTCTTCACTTCTAGAGAACAGAACTGGACCTGTGGTAATGAATAAGAAGATTAAAACAATTGTGCCCAGGTGCAAAAATGGCCGAACATAGCGGCCTCTCTTCTGGTACAACAAATCTACAAGCGCATCTTTTGCCAGCTCAAAGCGTTTAAACCAAGCATAACTACGAGTTCTTCCATACCAAATAAGAAAGGTACCAAATGCTCGAATATCTTCAAGGATGCGCAGTTCGAGCTTAAACGTATTAGAAAACATTCCCATAGCAATGCCTTAAGTGTACCATTGAATCTGTAGTTTGTTGCACCCAATCAAAACACGAAGTTTATCAGGTATTTTAACGCTGATACTCTGGGCTACAGACTATCAGCGTGCATTGACTGAAAGCAGTTATCCTACTTTTAGTGATGCCAAGAACTCTTTATTTGATTTAGATTTCTTCATCTGCTCCACAAGTGTAGCGGTACGCTCTTCTCTGTCGAGCATATCCAACATACGATGTAAGGTGGCAATATTTTGATAGGTCACACCATCAATTAACAAATCATCACGGCGAGTACCAGAACGCTGCACATCAATGGCTGGATAAATGCGGCGTTCGGCCAGTTTACGATCCAATTGTACTTCTTGGTTACCAGTACCTTTAAATTCTTCGTAGACCAGGTCATCCATACGAGAACCAGTGTCTACTAGAGCAGTACCAATAATCGTCAATGAGCCCTGTATTTCAAAATTACGAGCTGCACCAAAGAACTTTTTAGGAGGGAACAACGCTGCTGGATCAAATCCACCAGACAAAGTTCTACCAGAAGTTGGGATAGATAAGTTGTAGGCACGAGCCAGACGAGTGATAGAGTCAAGCAGAATCATCACATCCTTGCCCACTTCCACCATACGTTTTGCTTTTTCGAGTGCCAACTCAGCTACACGACATTGGTCTTCAGCAGACTCGTCAAAGTTACTGGCAGCCACTTCACCTTTACCCTTGGTAATGCGGTCTATATGTCGGCGGATATCGGTCACTTCTTCAGGACGTTCACCCACAAGCACTGCCATGATATGAATCTCTGGGTGGTTTGTGGCCACACCAGTAGCGATATCTTTGAGCAGTGTCGTTTTACCTGCTTTTGGAGGAGAAACGATCAAACTTCTCTGCCCTTTACCGATTGGCGCAATCATATCAATAATACGCAAAGATAATGGTTCATCACCAGTTTCTAGTTTAATTTGTGTATCTGGATAAACAGGAGTCAAAGACTTGAACTTTACCCGTTCGATCTTCATTGCTTCTTCAGCAACTTGACCATTGATCATGTCCACTTTGAGTAACCCCCAATACCGCTCATTCTCTTTTGGAGCACGAGCTGGACCTGTGACGACATCACCAGGACGGAGTTTGAACCGACGAATTTGTGAAGTAGAAATATAAGCATCGCCTTCATCATCACCACTCAAGTTAACGCGCAAAACACCGTGTCCATCTTTTGAAGTATCAAGCACACCAGTAATCATGGCTGTTTCACCAGCTTCTTCTTGGCGTTCCTGGCGATTGTTGTAGCGAGAGTTATTTGAGTAGCCTTGGTTGTTGGAATAGCCTTGATTGGAGTAATTTTGAGTATTGGTATAGCCATTTGAAGTTGAGCTTCCGTTGCCATTGGCTGCTGCAGAAACTAATGCAGCTGGATGCCCCACTTTACCAGCAGTACCACGAGGGCCACGGTTCATTGATTTTGGCTGAATCGGGATCACTGGAACACTTTTTGCGGAAGATTTGGCTGATGACACCATATCTGCTTTTGCAGAATCAGTGATGGCAGCGGCTACAGGCTCAGTACTTGGTGCAGGCATAGCAATTGGAGTACTCGGCGCAGAAATAGTATTTGTCTCGATGGGCGCAGGTACAACTGCTGGAGCAGCTTCTGTAGCCGTTTTTTCAACGTCTAACATGATTTTACGAGGAGTTTTTGGTTTTTCTGACTTTTCAGAAACAGATGCTACAAGTTGTGCGGTTTCTGTTTTTTCTACAGAAGTACCTGCATCGGAAGCGGTTTTTGGCATACAGTGAAAATTTATATACTCTACTACCTGGCGGTAGGACTACTAATTACTAATTTGGTGTGGATAAAAACGAACGATTCAAGAATGAAAACTTTTGTTTCGTACTGAAGTTATGACGTAGTATGACAGAACCTCTTACAAATGTCAAATTAGTGTATTGGACGGATACATTTCGGAAAACTAGTAATACTGTTGTAGGAACGCAGATGGTGTGGTGAGGCCAAGTGCGTGATGTGGTCT
>OMIS01000019.1 GCA_900299155.1 bacterium | reverse complement strand
CTATTGAGCCATACCATGCTTCGTCATAACTTTGTAACGCTTGATTTCCTAACTTATAAAAGAATAGGAATGATAGTATTGCTAAACAAAAAGCACACAGGATTACTTTTGAATATTTAACTATATATTGCATTACTATAATTATAAGTATTAATACACTACTTCAATACTACTAGTAGTTGTACTATGAACTTATTTTGCTGCAGTATAAATACTTATTTCTTGCGAGTTTTTACTTTAGCGCGGATATCAAACTCCCATTGATCGCCATCACTCGTATCAAAACTTTTAGAACGAGTAATGCCATAGTAGTTCAATAAATGATTACTTATTGTTTCTTCAACTTCCTTCTTTTGACCTGAAAGTTCAGCCAATTGATTTTTTAAGCCCACAGCCACAGGACTACTTTGCAATGCAGCTTTACGAGTTTTTGCTTGCTGTGCATACATTTTAGCTTCTTCTTCAGCTGCACCAAGTTCACTGTCATTTTCAAAAACACCTTTAAGACTCTCTCGCTTTTCTTTAATTTGATTATTTATATTTTCGAGTTCCACTGCATAGCGTTCAAGTAAATTCTGCAAAGTACTTAATGTCTCAGCCAACTTATCGGATTGCACTGTTTCATCACCAGCATCCACGTTTGAGACTTCACTTGCTTGTGCCAACGCATCCATAGCCAAATCGTCACCTGATTGTACTTGGTCATCTTGGGCTACTTTTGTTTGATCGTCTGACATAGTTCCTTTCACTTTGCGAATGTGCTTTTGCAATAGACTGTGTCACTGTACCCCAGATTTAAAAAACTTGCAAGAATGCAGTGCAAGATAAATGTAGCAGTTATTCTCCAAGTAACTTACTGATAATTGGCAACCGTGTACAAACAAAACTTACGACAATAGTGGATACAAATACAAGCAAAGATCTAAAAAGTAGATAGCTGAGTAAGCTGTAGTTCATGAAATCAACTTGAAAAGAAAAATAATAATCTAACACATTCATTAGTAATGGATGCATGATATACAAACCAAACGATACACTGGCCAGTACGGGAATACCCTTATGCAAAAGCCCATACTGATTCTGCTTAGTAAGAGTCTTTTCTTGATTTTTAGCAGATATCAGTACTATAAAAGCGCTGATTGCTGCTACACCGACATTGAAACTTAAATAATTATCAAAGTAGGGAACTGTTCCTGCAAAAAGCAGGGTACCGCTGGCAAATAATGTGAGTGCATAGAATCCAAGTACTGCGGTAGCCACAGTAGCAAAAAACCACACACTTGCACTCAGTTTCAGTTGTTTTACTGAAGGCTGAATCGAGCGCATATACCCCCCAATTAAAAAGTATCCTAAGTACGGCAACCCTATTGTGAAGATGGTGGGCATCAATGCTTCTTGCTCAAACACAAAATAACCTAGAGCTGTATATATCCACCCAAAACCAAGGCTCAGTACTAACAGATACTGTTTCAATAGAGGATTAGAATGTTGCCAAAATAAGCGCAATACAGGAAGTAAGAGATACAAATTAATAAGTATGCCTAAAAAATACAAATGATTAGCACCGCCACTGAGTAGCCCCTTTACGAGAGCTGTACTTTCAATAGGATGATTGAACCAAATGACATCCCAAATTGCATAAATGATTGTCCATCCAAGCAGTGGAACTACTAACCGAAGTACTGTTCTTTGCACCGTTTTTTCTATGGTTTCATTTTTATGTAACAGAAGATATCCACTCAGCATGATAAACAGTGGAATGGAAATGCGGAACACAGCATTAATTATTTGGGCCAGCCACCATGTTCCACCACCTAGGAAATCAGGCCGTGCATATATTGGATATGTCAAATGTATAAGCAACACTCCACAAATGGCCAGTGCACGAATTAGGTCAGGTGCGAAACTACGCATAGGCAAATTTTTCATAGGCTAATTATATAGTTAAATTTTCCTCTTGTAATGCGTAATGCGTATAGAGGATAATCACACCTATGCAGAAAAGAACAAAAATAGTGGCGACGATCGGACCTGCCACTGAATCCCAAGAAATGCTTGAGCAGCTCATTACTGCTGGCATGAATGTGGCCCGTTTTAATACAAAACACAATGAACCAGCATGGCACATTGAACGAATGGAACGTGTCCGCGCCGTAGGACATAAACTCGGTAAACCAGTGGCTGTTCTTGTTGACCTGCAAGGTCCTGAAATCCGTACAGATTTTTTGAACGGATCAGAAAGTTTTGAAGCGAAACCAGAAGACAATGTGTACTTCACATGTGATACTGAGTTTGCAAAGCGTGATGCCAAAGCAGTGCTCGTTCCAGAACCAATGGTACATGCCCTCAAAGAGGGTGACACTATTTTAATTGATGATGGCAAAGGCGAGTTTGTCGTTACTAAAAAGGAAGAAAAAACAATCACTGTTCACGCCAAAGAAACAATTGTGGTTAAACGTCGTAAAACACTTAACACACCAAGTGTCACAGTGGACCTTCCTTCATTGATTGAAAAAGATCTGCTCTATATTGATGCTGCTCGCAATGATTTAGTAGACTTTGTGGCGCTGTCTTTTGTACGCAACAAACAAGATATTGAGATCTTGCGTACAGAGCTTAAAAAACGCAATTTAACCGCAAGTATTGTGGCCAAGATTGAAAATCAATCTGCGATTGATAATATTGATGAGATTATTCATGCAGCAGATGCTGTTATGGTCGCTCGCGGAGATTTGGGAGTGGAAGTACCATACCACGAGTTAGCACGCTGGCAAAAATTAGTTATTCAAAAATCTCGTGAGCTTGCAAAACCTGTAATTACTGCGACACAAATGTTGCAAAGCATGGTCACTTCACCCAGACCATCTCGCGCAGAAGTTACTGACGTTTCAAACGCAGTATATGATGGTACAGATGCCGTGATGCTTTCAGATGAAACAACGATCGGTCAGTATCCAGTAAAAGCAGTGGAAGCCCAAGCACAGATCTCCGCATATACAGAAACACATGCAGTGCCTCCTGTTATCAATACGGAAGATATTGATTCTACTGGTTGTATTACCCACGCTGCGATGAGTTTAATTGCTGCCTCAAAGCGTCCTACAAATCAGCTCAGATTTGATGCCATTGTATGTTTAACCGAGACAGGTTCTACTGCCACATATTTGGCACGATTTAGAGAAGCATTACCGATTTATGCGCTCACTCCATCTGCAGAAACATATAGCCGATTAAGTTTGGTATATGGTGTTGAACCAATGATGGTGGACTTCCCAAATAAGGAGTTGACTTTGGACGAGATTACCAACAAAATTAAAGAATTGAAGATAGGAAAGAGTGGCGACACAATTTTACTAGTTCATGGAACATATTGGCGTGATCCAGGAATGACCAACACGCTCAATGTAGTACAACTGCCCTAAACTACAAAGGAGGTGTTATGGGGAAAAAATCATTATTAGGTACACTTATGACAGGCATTGCACTTGGTGCAGCTGCCTTGTTTCTTTCAAAAGAAGAGAACAGAACTAAAGCTACAAAAGTAGTAAAGAAAACTGTTGCTCAAGCTAAAAAACTTGAAGCTGAATATAAGAAAAATCCAGCTAAAGTGAAAAAGCAAGTTGCTACTCAAAGCAAAAAAATTGCTAAACAAGCAGTGGCTGTGGCCAAGAAAAAAGTTCGCAAGTTTACAAAATAATTTGTAACTCGTTAAAAAGTGAAGCCCTGCTCGCCGACGCGGGCAGGGCTTTTTTGTGTAGAGCTGGAGAGAAAATCAGCAAGCCTATGGGCAGGGTAATTCAGTATTTCAAAAAGTAATTCTAGTGCTACTATGCAGACATGCTGCAGAAGACACTAGTGACAGGGCTACTTTTTTGTTGTTTACTGCTGCTATTTTTTTCTCCACTTCTCATAAGATCTAGCACTCACACTACTTCAGTTAACGACGGCGCACTGATCGTTTGGCTGAGTCACCAAAGTGCCAACGCTTTAACTGGAAAAGGAGACTGGTATAACTGGCCATTTTTTTATCCATACCAGTTTACAGCAACATACTCAGATCCATTTGTGACGAGTGGGGCACTGCTACTACTGATTAGACAGTTCACTAGCAATATAACTCTACAGTACAACCTTTTGTTAATGATCTCAGCATGTACAAATTTTTGGGCTGTGTATCTTCTAGCACAGAAACTTTGGAAAAACTATTTTGCTAGTATCGTAAGTGCATCTGTTTTTACATTTTCCTATACTCAGTACCAATTTATCCCTCATCTCCATAGCTACTTACTTTTTGGACTTCCACTTGGCGTATGGACACTCATTTCATATATAGAAAGTGGAAGAAAAAAGTACGCTCTTTATTGGGGCATATGTTTTGTTTTACAAAGCTTAAATGCACCCATGACAGGATATTTTTTCCTTGCAGTTACAATTTTGTACCTTTTTTCGACACGACAGTATCGAAAAATTATTTGTAATACTTTTTGGTGGAGTAGTGTGGTGATTTCTAGTGGGTTACTGATTTGGTATTACCTCCCGTACGTACGTACTGCACAAGATTTTTCAGCAATTCGCACTATACGAGATACTGCACATTTTTCTTATCCAATTGAAAAGTTACTTTCTATTGAAATATTTTTGCCACTGATATTTTTTGCACTTTACTTAACTAAAGTGCGACAAAAAATCGACCAATCTTCTAAATATTTAATTATAGCTATAACTAGCTTTATACTTTGTGGCGCACTATTCATGCTCGGCCCAGTCGTAAAAGTGGGAGATGAAACACTGAAAATATTAGGGGTACCAATTCCGCTACCCTATGCCATTTTGTATTATGTCATACCTGGTATTCAAGCATTCCGCTCGGTATCACGGTGGGCAATCGTGCTTAATCTGGGATTGGCACTCGGATTGGGATGGGTTGTGCAGCAACAATTGAAAGAAGGTAGAAAAAAAATTGTGCTGTTCTTCTTTGCGCTCTATATTAGCCTCAGCTATGTACTTGAACTAAAAAATCAATATCTTTACCCAACTCCACAAACTATCCCTGAGATTTATTCGCTGGTAAAAACACGTCCAGAAAGAATAGTTGCGGAACTCCCTGTCTATCAATGGAATAACGGTACACTGGCTGGACAGGAGAACCAGCGGTTGCGCTACCAACTTTATCATGAGAAAGTGCTGTTCAATGGTGTCAGCGGACTAACTCCACCGCGTCGTGCTCATGAGCTCACACTTCTACAGCAACAGTTCCCAGATACCGAATCGGTTATTCTTTTGCAATCTACTGGAGTTGAACTCATTGTGGTTCATTTCGATGAATACCAACAACTAGGTGATCTTACAGATACAGCAAATACTTCACAACCTATGATGTCCGATAGATTACTTACAACACTGGAACACTCTCCAGCTCTAACGCTTATTGGCTGTACAGATCAGCCACATGACTGTGTATTTAAGATAGAGTAGTGGTATTGGTTATTGCTCTATACCGATCAATACCCACATAATGAATGCATGCATAAAATTGTACGGTACCTACTGACAACACTAGTACTCACTGTTTCAATTGGTGCCATTTTCCGCACCGCAGTACTGGTAGCACAGTCTCAATCAGAACTAGACCCAACTGCATTTGCTTCTGGCAATTATGACCCCACTCAAACGCAGGGTGAATTTTATGGCAAGACTGTAGTTTCAAGTCCAGTAGCAGCAAAACAAAAACACACTGCGGTACTTGGTTCAACTACAGGGGAGAAGCGGATTGAAGTTGACTTAACCAATCAGCGCTTATTTGCCTATGAAGGAGACCAAAAAATTTATGAATTCTTGATATCTTCTGGCAAATGGGGAAAAACTCCTACAGGGACATTCCATATTTGGAGCAAATTTAGGTATAAACATATGTCTGGGGGAAATAAAGAGTTACGGACATACTATAACCTTCCCAACGTACCGTTCACGATGTTTTTTGCCAATGATGAAGTACCTGCTGCACGCGGATTTGGGATTCATGGTACATACTGGCACAATAATTTTGGGCACCCCATGAGTCATGGTTGTATTAATATGAAAACTGAAGAAGCAGAACTTATATATAACTGGGCTGATCCAGCCACTGGTGACCAGAATTATACAAAAGCGACTGATGAAAATCCTGGAACTGAAGTAGTAATATATGGAGAAGCACCTGTAGAATAACTCATTACCAATTGGGTTATTCTTTCAGCAAAAGTACTAAATCTTCAGTTTTTTCACGAAGCGCTTTAATTGTATCTTGGACACCTCGATTATAAAATTGCTTACCCACATTTGTCTGCAGAAACTCGATAAACAAATCTGCCTGAAGTGTGCCGATCTCCATATCCAGTTCATCAAGAAAATAGGCCTGGATTGCTTCACGAAGATCTTGCAGTTCTTCTTTGGTGAAATTTAAATCTGACTGGGCTGGTTTTGACGACATTACAACCTTATCCTTCTATAATAAATGTGCCTCTATTGAAAATTACTTCAACTGGGATATTAGTATCAATTAAACGTTGAATGATTGCGCCTGCGACAGCAGAAAGAAGTATCTTCGCTGTTATGGTGAGGTCTTTCCTTTTCTCTATTTGTGTTGCTTCCATCTCACCAAGGATGAATTTTTTACCTGCAAGTTCACTAAATTGTTCTGCAGCTACCCAATATATTGTTCCAACTTCTTCACCAAAAGTGTAGGTTATTTTTGTCATACAGTTATTTTACAGTAAACAATCCTTATAATTTAGGACTACCATTGCTAAAAGTTAGAGGAAGAATTTCTAATGGGGTGGTATACCGGATTCGAACCGGCGGCCTTCGCTGCCACAGAGCGACGCTCTAACCAACTGAGCTAATACCACCATTGGCGGATGCTAATTATACCCTAAAATCATCTTTTGTGCGCCCACCGGGAATCGAACCCAGATTTGAGGCTTAGAAGGCCCCTGTTCTATCCGTTGAACTATAGGCGCAGATACAGTCAGTATTATACCTGATGTCTTCTGAGAAGTAAGACTCTTTCACATAAAGTGTAGAGGTGCATTTTCCGCCAGAATACAAAGCCTAGATTGTTTCACTAAATACAGCCTTGCAGCAGCAGTCAAACTCGAGTATACAAAATAGAAGAAGGATTTTTATGCAAATTACCGCCATTCATGCCTACGAAGTTATTGCCTCGGGAGGGTATCCTTCTGTAGAAGTTAAGGTGACACTGGATGAGGGGAGTATTGGGGTGGCTTCAGTGCCGTACGGCGCTTCAGCAGGTTCACATGAAGCTTCGGTACTCGTAGACGAAGACAAGATGCGCTACAACGGCAAAGGAATGCTTACAGCCATTAAAAATATTCACGAAGAAATCGCTCCACATTTGCTCGGGATGGATGCAAGCAATCAAAAATTGATAGATTCTACGATGATTCAACTAGATGGCACTCCGCAAAAATCAAAACTGGGTGGCAATGCGATACTCGCAGTTTCCCTCGCAGTTGCGCGTGCAGCCGCAGCTTCACTCAAAAAACCACTCTATCTTCATATTCGTGACTACTACCAAACAGGCACAGATTTTTCTGCGCTCCCACAACCGATGGCAGTAGTTATTGAAGGTGGAAAACACGCGGATAACTCTACAGACCTGCAAGAATACTGCTTTAGTGTACTAAAGCAGGGAACACGGGCAGAGAGTATCAGAATTATGCTCGAGTGTTATCACTCACTCGAAAAAATATTGAAGGAAAATAAACTTTCTACTAATGTGGGTAATGAGGGGGCATTTGCACCCAATGGTATTACTTCCAACGAAGCACCATTTGCTTATATGTTGCAAGCCATAGAGCGGGCAGGGTACACAGCTGGTCAGGATGTTGGATTCTCTATTGATGCGGCTGCAAGTGAGTTTTTCAGTGACGGGAAGTATGTACTAAAAATAGAAAATAGAGCACTTTCATCCATTGAAGTGATTGAATACTTTAAGGGGTGGCTCGAAAAGTATCCAATAGTAACTTTAGAAGATCCACTCCATGAAGATGATTGGAGTAACTGGACCGCTGCAAAACAAATGTGTGATGCACACAACGTGGCATTAGTGGGAGATGATCTTACGGTCACAAATAAAGAGCGCTTGCAAACTGCAATAGACTCACAAGCTATTTCCAGCATTTTAATTAAACTTAATCAAATCGGTAGTTTAAGTGAAACAGTTGAAACGTGCATGCTAGCCAAAGCACACGGCATGTCTGTCATCCCATCACATCGTGGGGGGGGCGAAACCAACGACACCGCAATGATCGACTTAGCTGTAGCAGTGGGTGGGAGATTCATTAAGGTTGGTCCCACACGCGGGGAGCGAGTAGCTAAGTACAACAGGTTACTAGAAATTGAACGAGAATTAAACGCATAACTTAGCTCAATTGACTAACAATCTCAGCAATTAGGCCATATAACAAAATTAGCAGTCATTGCAAATGACTGCTAATATCTAGTTCATTAATGTTATAT
>OMIS01000018.1 GCA_900299155.1 bacterium | reverse complement strand
TCTATGATTGATATTTTTAATATACAGAATGAATTAATTATAGTCATTGTTTACGAAACACATCTAACAATACTGAAAAAGGCTTGATCTGGTCAACTAGATCCATCTATTAATAAATTGGATCATTGAGGATCATCGTTTTGAGTTTTTTTGCGTTTTCTACGCATAAATATAATAAAAAGAATGAATATAACAATAAAAAGTATAGTAAGACTTATCCATGAAGTAGTAGATGAGTAAATGATAGTACTTTGAGGCGTTTCTGTGGTAGTTATACTTGTACCAAGAACTTGTCCCGATTTATTTTGAGAATTTGCCGCTGAAGTTTTTGTAGCAGAAGGTATCGTAGTTTGTGTGTTTGGATCTGCAGGTTGTCCTGTTTTAGCTCTATATATGTATTGTGGTAGTGATGGTTCCCCTACAGCACAATCTGTCGCTGGAGTGATTGTAAATGCATATGATTGCTGTGACTGCAATGCACTGACTGTGTAAGTGGTATTTGTGCCCAAATCTATATTTTCAAAGACACTTTTGTTGTCTAAAGTGCGAAAATTGAGAATGTAACGAGTAGCTTTTGGCACTTTAGTCCATGAAAGTTTAGCCTGGTAATCATTCTTTTCTGTTACTTTAAGCTGGGAAAGTTGTGTCGGTGGTATGCTAGTACATGTTGGGACTGTTGTGGGTAGTGGTGTTGATGTAGTTGTCGGTGAAGGAGTTGGTAGTGCTGTACCATCATCACAAGTGAAGGTGAGATTGAGGTCAAATGTTATACTGGCCCCTTGGTATTCATTTGAGGCAGTTTTCTTAAAAACAATTTGCCAAAGATACTTTTGAAGAGTATTGGCGGTGATGGTATCAACGTACAGTGGTGTAGTTGTGCTCAATACTTGAGTTAGCGGGTATGCACTCAGCACTGTAGTATCCCTCAAAATTTGCAATTCTAGTTGAGATGCTAAATCTGTTTGAGTGTGAGCGGTTTGGTGGCCAGTTACTGCAATACTACAAAGATCATTTTTTCTCTGGTTATGAATCGTAAGTGGGCGGGAAATATTTTGGCCAGGTAAGATGTTTTCTGCGGTAAAAAAAGGCTCACTTTTTCCCACTTGTTCACAGACGCCTTTGTTCTTACAGAGAATAGTTATTTCAGTTTGCACAGTAGCACAGTATACCCAGCAGAGAGCTTATTGTGCTACCCCTTGTAGGTATTTTGCGGACCATGGTCTGTAGTTGGAGACATAGGTGTCCTCACGAATGATTCTGCCTGTCTTATCTTTGACGATGTTCTTAAAACTCGCACTAACACCTGCTGCTGCCCAATCTACCTGTACTGTTTTGCCAGGAGGAACTGAAGGATCAGGAATATAGACGGGTGGTGGTGCAGGACGGAAATTCCAGGTTTTATGATCTACAATCTCTGCGGTTCGACCATCTGAAGTTCCGTACAGTTCATAGAACATATACAAATTCCTGCTATCGGCTTCTCCATAAATTAAGATTGCGTGATCAGTATCATTTTTAAATCTAAAATCTGTTTCACCAGAATAAACGGTGGCATCGATCCCAGGTTTGCTATTCAGTTCATAGTAACTAACACGATAACTGTGAGGAAGTCTGCGCGTAACATCTAATCCAGCATTCAAAACTGCTCTAAAGAGAGTAGAACTTACTTGACACACGCCACCACCGTCCCCAAGCACGGTGCGGTTTCCTTGAATGACATATGCTGACTTGAATCCTGTTTCTCCTGAAACTTCACCAAGAGTTTTATTAAATGAAAACTCTTCTCCAGGCTTAACTATATGGAGTGAAATTCTGCTCGCGGCAAGTGCCACATTGTGAATACGATTTGGGATAGAGTGGGCGTAGTAACTTTCTCCAAACCCAATGCGTTCTTTGATCCCTAAAGTATTAAAGTCTGCTAGTGATTTTTTTGGAGGAAGTTCAGCAAGCGGAAGCTTTTTATCTACCTGTTTTACTTTTGGTTCACTTGGAGTTTGTAGCTCTCGTATTGCGTCTGAAACAAGTTTGGTAGTTTTGTCAACATCAAGCGTTAGCCCATTTCGTGGTGGTACAAATTTGGTCACTGCCAGCGTTTCTTTGTTGTACTCCAGCTGAGGCTCTTGTGGCGGGCGATTGATAGCTTTTTCCCAGCGGCTGACTGTAGCTGCTACAGCAGTTGATTGAACGCCACCATTCACAAGGTCAATGAAACCAACGGTATCTGTATCTTTCAAAACAAACGGGATTCCTTCTCGAGAAAAGGTAATAGTAGTCCCCACCAGTGGTTGGAGTTGTGAAAGGGCAGTTTGTGCACCTGCTTCATCTAAAACAGCTCCAGTACTTGCCACAGGTACAGCAACTGTAAAATCAGATGATTTTTTTTGTTCTGCAATTAGTTGTGTAGCGGCTTCTACAGCGACAGTTCTGCCTTGAATACCTGCAAAAATTTCTAATGAATTACTATTGCCACTCACTCGAAGTGTAGCCCGAGGTGGCTGAGCTGGTATCTCTACTTTAGTTTGTAAAAGTGCAAGTAATTCATTCAGTTTCTCTGGGTTGTATGTTATGTCTAATGTAGCCTCGTGTGTAGTGAAATAGCGTTGTAGCACCGCAAATACTTTAGTCCTAATGTGTGCGTTTTGAGGTGTGCCCACCAGTGGCAAGATAGCTTTATCTACATCATACCGTGCTTCTAATTCACTTGAATTGGAAGCAACTGAAATAGCGTCTACACTGAGAGTTACTTGATGAAGTGGGGGAGCAAGCAGTTGCTTTTCCAGTTTGTTTTTGGCATCAGCCACGGTACGGTTTCCCACGTCTATACCATTAATAGTAGTATGCAATGGTAAATGGGATTTGGCATTTACGTAAAGAAGCAGTAGAATACCTGCGATAAGACAGCTAAAACCCGCTGCCGCAAACGAAAGCGTAGTTACCTTTGCAGTTTGGCTGTAGGGAGTAGTAAAATACTGTTTAGAGTCAGACATAGTATGGCTTGCTATGCTATCATGTATATATAGCTTCAAGCTATGTGTATATTGTGTCAGATTAGCTGCGATACATCTAGCAGTAATGTAAGTACTAAAAATAATTTATGCCCGCTCCATTACCCAAACCCGCCTCTCCTCCAACAAAAAGTGCTGATCCAACAGTAAAATCTGTTAACCCCCCAACTCCAACTTCTAGTGCCCCAGCACCAGCCACTTTGCCAAAACCAACTATCCAGAGTATTAGTACTCCTCCAGTTTCTCCTGCAAAACCTGCAGCAGCACAAAAAGCACCAACTCCAAGTATTCCTGTGGCGCCTCAAGCTTCACAGCCACCAGCTCCAAAAGTTGCTGCACCTCAAGCTTCTACTCCAGCACCTACTTCTAGTGTCCCAACTACCTCAGCTCAACCAGCTGCTCAAGTGAAACCAGTCACAGTACCAACTATGCCAAGTAAGCCAGCTCCGGTGGCTCCTACTGCACCCATGAGTGCTCCTGCTAGTACAACTACTAACACGGTACCAAGTTCTACTCCCGCCGCTCCAAAACAATCACTCCCCGCACAACCTGCAGCGCCTGTTCAGCCTCAAGCTGCCGTTCGTGCTGGTGCAACTCCTGTACCTGTAGCTCCAACTATACCTGGCGCACCACAATCACCAATTCCACAGCAGCCAGTCAGAATCCAAACTCCACCAAAAACTTTAACAGCGCTTTCTTCTATGGCAAGTAATAAGCTCCCCGCTGATGGAGCTGCCCCAACTACACCACAATCTGCTCCCGCTCCAACTAAATCTGCACCAACTATGACCGCTACACCACAAGCTCCTCAAAAGCCGGGTGACCCTCAATTTGTGCAGCCTAAGAAGTCATGGATGAGTTTCTTACCATATATTGGTGGAGGAATTTTGCTCCTCTTTATTCTCGGATTTGTTGCATTCAAGTTTTTGGGATTGGGTGGAACTACTACCACGAGTGTTCAAAGTACTTCAAATGGCAAATCCAGTAGCCAAACTGCCACAGGAGGCACCAATGGTTCAACCACTGCCGCTGGTCCTAAAGTCACGTTAGAATATTGGGGATTATGGGAACCTACTGAGACAATGGCGACTGTCATTAAAGACTACGAATCCAAAAACCCAAACGTCACTATTAAATATAGTAAACAGTCACACCAAGATTACAGAGTGCGGTTGCAGAATGCGCTGAACTCAGATAACGGTCCTGATTTATTTAGATACCACGCTTCTTGGGTGCCGATGTTGCGTCAGCAGCTTTCAGCACTTCCAGTTTCTGTGATGAGTCCCAATGAATATCAAACCACTTTCTATCCTGCGGCTGTCTCCCAGCTACAGTCCAACGGCCAAATTGTGGGAATCCCACTTATGTATGATGGTTTGGTTTTGTTCTATAACAAGGACCTATTTGATACGGCAGTCGTAGAACCACCTAAGACGTGGTCTGATCTCCGCACTGTGGCATCTCAACTGAAACTTGAATCTGGTAATACCCTTACTCGTGGCGGTATTGCTATGGGAAATGCCACAAATGTTGAACATTTCTCTGATATATTGGCACTTTTGATCTTGCAGAATGGTGGTGATCTGTCCAAACCAAGTTCCAAAGAAGTGCACGATGCACTCTTGTTCTACACAAATTTTGTAAAGACAGATGAAGTGTGGAGTGACACGTTGCCAAGTTCTACAATCGCATTTGCTCGTGGTGAAGTGGCAATGATGTTTGCTCCCTCTTGGAGAGCTCATGAAATTAAAGCAATGAATCCTGAGCTTAAGTTTGCCACTGCCCCAGTGCCACAGCTTTCAGATAAACGAATTAGTTGGGCAACATACTGGGCAGAAGGTGTGAATGCTAAGACTACTAAAAAAGATGAAGCATGGAAGTTTTTAAAGTATCTTAGTAGCAAAGAGATTCAACAAAAACTATTTACTGACCAGGCTAAAACACGCGCTTTTGGGGAACTGTATTCTCGCAAAGATCTCGCCAATGATTTAGCAAGTGATCCAGTGGCCAGTGCTATTATGCAGGATGCCCCATATGCACAAGGTTGGCAGATGAGTTCTTATACACATGACGATGGTGCAAATGACCAAATTATTAAGTACTATGAAGATGCAGTTACGGCACTGAACCAAGGTAAATCAATAGAAGAAGTACAAGCCACACTGACACAAGGGGTGAGCCAAGTACTTCGCCAATATGGTATCGCAAGTGCCACAACTACTCCGTAGCCGCACCCCCTTCACATACCAGGTATAATGAGCAGAGTGCTAAACCAATTGTATCGTGAGTTACTACTAACAGTGTCATATAGTGCCCAGTTTGGGTATCCACTGACTGTGGGCGAGCTTGTTTTGCGCAAAATTACACGAGCATCGTCTCTTTCTCAAAGTTTACCCAAAGAATTGCAAACTCAAATCCAGGCTGCAGATCTCCCAACCGTCAATCTTACTTCATCAACTCAAGTACTATTCCAGCGTTCATTATGGCTGCGCATGTTGGTGCAGTTTATCAACTTAGGGCACGTAGAGTACTTGGGCGGGTATATATTTTTACGCGGTAGACAGCATACGGTGGCGACCAGAACCAGAAGAAAGAAAACAACAGCAGCTAAGTTTGCTGAACTCGAGCCGCTGATCTCAATTTTGCGAAAACTACCAGGCATTGCTGGGGTAGCGGTAACGGGGTCAGCCGCAGTTTTTAATGCAGACACTGATGATGACGTAGATATTATGATAATTACGGAAGCCCATAGATTATGGTTGCTGCGTCCGCTGATTGTGTTTATTGCATTCATTTATGGCAAGCGCAGAACTTGGTATCGAGAAGAGAAAAATAGTTGGTGTTTCAATCTTTGGTTGGAACGCTCATCCTTGGCCCAGCCAGCAGCAGCACATTCTTTGTACGTCGCCTATGAAGTTTGCCAGGCAAAATGGCTGATTGATGTTTCAGGGTGTAAGCAATCATTTCTACGACAAAATAGTTGGGTACAAAGATATATTCCAGCGTACTACAGTTGGTGTAAGAATCAGCCTGTAGTATATCCAGTAGCACAAGATGCACAATCACTGCCATATTGGCCTATTCTTGCTGAGCTACTGTCGCTGTGTAACTACGCAGCGTATGTTGTCCAACGTGGCTACATGGCTCGACATATGACTCGAGAGCGAGTCTCACTGCATACCGCATTTTTTCATCCGCGGGATACTGGTATGTTGGTGGCTGCCCGACACCATGCGGTGGTGAGTGAACTGAGCGCATAGAACAGAGTGAAACTCGTTCAAGAGAATATACATATAAAGGCTTACAGAAAAACGTACAACGCAACTCACAGTTAGCCGTCAAGAATCTATACGTCAGTAGCTTCAAAATAGCAGCTCAGTTGGGATCAGTTGTGTGATAAGGTATATCAGTATGGCAGAGCAAATCGTACTCGTGACTGGTGTTTTTGATTTACTTCATGCGGAGCATGTGGCTTTTCTCAAAAAAGCTCGGGCTCTTGGCGGAACTCTTGTGGTGGGTGTGGAAAGTGACGTCCGCGTCCGAGCGCTTAAAGGCGAAGGGCGGCCAGTTAATTCACAAACTGTTCGTGTTGCCAATCTAGAAGCACTCCAGATTGCGGATCGAGTGTTTGTATTACCTGAAGCATTCAGTAAACCAGAACATCACCGCGCGTTGCTCGCTGAAATCCGTCCGACGATCCTAGCTGTCTCGTCTCATTCTCCACATATAGAGAAAAAGCAGCAGCTGATGGAGGAGTTTGGTGGAACGGTTGTTGTCGTACATGAGCATAATCCTGCTATCTCTACTTCAATTCTATTAGAACAACGCAGAGGAATACAAAACCATGGCCAAAGTTAAAACCCAGTTTGTCTGCCAAAATTGTGCACAGAGCTATCCGAAGTGGACGGGGCAGTGTCCAAACTGTGGCGCGTGGAATACATTGGTTGAAGAAGTGAAGGAAACTAAGTCTACTGGCCTGGGGCGTGTAGCTGCACCAGCAGTTGGCCTGCCTTTTTCTCGAGTAGAGCTCATAAAAGACGCAAAAAAGCGTTTTTCAACGGGAGTCGGGGAGTTAGATCGTGTTTTGGGTGGAGAAAAAGAGGTGATAGGCATGGTGCAAGGAGCTGTGATGCTGATTGGTGGAGAACCGGGCATCGGAAAATCTACGTTGCTCACACAAGTTGTATTAGAGCAGTTGCGGAAATTACAGCCAACCAATAGTTTCTCACAACAAGAGCAACCTAAGTATCGTCCAATTGTGTATGTTTGTGGTGAAGAAAGTCCAAGTCAAATCACACTACGTATCAATAGAATTTTAGAACTACAAACACAAAAAATATCTGACAGATCTGTGCTTGAAAACCTGATTTTTCTACCCAGTACTGATGTAGATAAGGTCGTTTCTGCACTGCGTGAGCTTGAGCCACAGCTGGTGGTAGTGGATAGTATCCAGACTATGACCACAGAAGATCTGATGGGTTCTTCAGGGAGTGTGGGGCAGGTTCGTGAGTCTGCTGAGCGGTTGGCACAGGTGGCCAAAGAGCTTGGCTTCCCGATGTTCTTGGTGGGACATGTTACAAAAGAAGGACAACTGGCTGGCCCTAAAGTACTTGAACACATTGTGGATACAGTACTAGAACTTACTGGCGAGCGTACCAATGATTTGCGCTTGGTGCGTGCTATAAAAAATCGGTTTGGTGCAACGGATGAAGTGGGGGTTTTGCAGCTTGGTGAAGCAGGCTTTATCTCGGTAGCCAACCCGAGTAGTTTGTTCCTTGAACATCAGCAGAAGCCGGTTGCAGGATCGGCCACAGTTTGTGTTCTAGAAGGTACTCGGCCGTTGCTTTTGGAAGTTCAGGCGTTGGCGGTGCGTTCTCAGCTGGCCATGCCTCGTCGTGTGGGGCGGGGAGTGGAGCTCACCCGTATCCAAGTTATTTCCGCAATATTACAGAAATATTGCCGCATGCCGTTGGACAGTTATGATTTGTTTATTAACTTAGCGGGAGGGTACTCCACAAAAGAACCGGGATTGGATTTAGGTATGGCCATTGCAATCGCCAGCTCATTGAAAAACAAACCGATTCCAACGGGTACCGTCTTCATCGGTGAAGTAGGTCTACTTGGGGAAATTCGCCAGGTTAACTTGCTTGAGCGGAGAGTAAAAGAGAGCATGCGCCTTGGTTTTAAGGATGTTATATCAAAGCAAACACATAAATCGATTAAAGATATTGTTCATCAATTCGGATTAGATTCGTAAAATATTATGGGCGATATATTCGCTTATGCTTCGGATGGTTGCCCTGCCCACAAAAATCAATTAGTGAGAGTAACGGCTGTATTTTGCACAGAACAATAACTGATTTTCCAACGCAGCGTAGTACAACTTACGACACAGCAGGGTGAATATAAAAAGGGGGAGGAAACTTAGTCTTTGCGCTTCGCGTATCGCTCACGACTGCTGCGTAAAACTTTGTCTTTATTGCTGTTGTTACTTTTAGAGATTGCAAGCGTCTGAGCAGGGAAGGGACTTGAGATTTGATTGTTGATCGCAATCTTATTAATGATTTGATATTTTCCTAGTGAGACCAGATCTTCTGAAGTGTAGCTATCTCCAAACTCTTTATTAAAAACTTGTGCATCATCAGCCCCCATCACAAAGCTGACGATGCTCCCGCAGTTTCCAAAGATGGCTTTTTGTACTTCCTCAGGCACCTGAGCAATATACTGATTGGCGAGAGTTAAGTTGAGTCTGTACTTGCGTGCTTCAGAAAGGATTTTGGTAAATGATTCAGTGGCAAAGTTTTGGAACTCGTCTACATATAGATAAAAATCACGCCGTTCTTCTTCTGGAATATGCACTCGAGCCATAGCCGCCAGTTGGATTTTAGTAATGAGCATTGCCCCAAGCAGGGTAGCATTATCTTCACCAAGCTTACCTTGTGATAAATTGACAAGCACGATTTTGCCTTGATCCATAGCTTCTTCAATACTGAACGAGCTTTTGCGCGCGTTCACCACATCTCGGATGAGCGGAGAAGAAACAAACTGACCTACCTTATTTAAGATTGGCGCAATTGCTTCATTGCGTTGTTTGTCTTGTAGTACATCAAACTCATTAGTCCAGAAGTTTTTTAAGATTGGATCATCCAGCTTTTCTACCATCTCCGCGCGGAACTTACTATCTGTGAGCATGTCCACGATATCTGAAAGACGAGCCGTTTCACTCTTTAGTAACGTCAAAAGTGCATTGCGCAAAATGTACTCCAGCCGAGGCCCCCAAGAATAGGAATAGAGCTTTCTAAAAACAGAAACAATTCCCGAAGCAATCAGCTCACGGTGCACCACGTTATTTCCTTCAAACAAATTCAGCCGAACGGTGCGCTCAGGATCACTAGGGTCAAAATAAATAGTGTCATTGATGCGATGGGAGGGGATATAGTTCAAAAGTGTTTCTACTAGATCTCCATGCGGATCAATCACACAGAGTCCTTCGTTGTTTCGCAAATCATTGATGGCCATGTTTGCCAGCATCGTAGATTTACCAGTTCCTGTTTTACCAATTACATACATATGGCGGCGGCGATCCGTTCTTGTTAAGCCATATACTGCATCGGTGTTTTTATACCTCGTCCGTGCAAAGCAGTTGATCTCGCGCTTAGCTTCTGGTGGCATATCTGAAGTGAGAATCGGTAAATTTTCGGGTGGCTCTCCTAGAAGTTTCTTGCCCCATGCAATATTCATAACAGTCGTCAATAAATTATTGGGTAGGTGATAGAGTGTCGCCATTTCTTCTAATGTAATATGATTGGTCTTTTGCCAACCAAACGAGCGAGTCTTGATGTTTTGGAGCAGTTGTTTTTTGAAGAACCAAGGCTGAGAAACATTCAAATAATTACTTTCACTTAATGAAAATGCTTGAAATGCATTACTGATATTTTCAAATAGCAGATTACTTCGTTCTTTGGTATCTGAACTGACTGCCAGGCGCATGGCCGCTTGCAGAGATTCACTACTTGTTTTCTTGTCAATCAAACCCTGCTGCGGGTGTGGTGTTGTGGTCGTAGAGCTAGTGGGTTTCCAAGTTTGTGATTCTTTAGAGAGAACAAACTGGATTAAGATTCTGTCAAAAGGCCCAGCTTGTGAAAGGGTAGAGAGCAGCGGCAAAAGTGCATCGGTACTGGAAAATTGGTCGTATGTTTTAAGTGGCAAGTAGTCAGCATTCCCAAGTGCGATAGTGCCGAGCTGTAAAAAGGTACTATTTTTCTCCACAAAATGATCATGAACATGCAAAAAACCATCGACAGGGTCAATCTCTAGTGGTGTGATCAGTACTTGTGGGTAGCTAGCTAGCAGCAAGCTCTGGATGTACTCTACGAGGCGAGTAGGACAGTAACAGAGAAAGAAGATCGTTTGATTTTCTACAAGGATTTCAAAACTCAGGCTTTCTGTGGCATCGGTGGTTCGACTCCAGAGTGAATTTTGTAGCTCAGGTAATGCCGCAAACAGCTGAACAGCCGCTTCAGGAGTATAGGTATTATTTCGTCCAACGCGCAGCTCAAGTAATGTGTGTGGTACGGCCATGATTATATAAGTATACCACTTCGAGTAGGCAAGCGTTCTTATCAACACTTATAGACAACGTACTGCACAAGTCCTCAGTGGTTGGGCTCTATTCTATATATTTAGCTGGATTTTATACTTCCACCTCTGGAAGAGTAGACACAATGGTAAGTATTAACAAGTTATCCACACCTTTGATTAATATTTGTATACTGTTAGTAATTTTTACATTTATTGACGTATATTTTAGTAAATAAAACTATAAGACATGA
>OMIS01000017.1 GCA_900299155.1 bacterium | reverse complement strand
ATATGCATTTGGTTATTATTTAGTGGACAGCCTTCTAAAGAACACTAACTATCAATCAAAAATACTCGAAAATATGAAGATGAAGAACATACAAATAAGAAAGAAGTATTCCTGGCTTTTATATCTAAATAGACTTTATAATGAGGAAGGTCAATATTTAGGCAATCAATTCACTAATCGTTTAGCCTTAACTCGTGTATTTGTTCAAAAGCTAGGGTTTTCATTAGATGAATTTAGAATTTTATTAAATGATGTAGAAGAATCAATCAGGAATGCTTAGAAGTCAAAAATTGATTGGGAAGTATTTATAAACAGTAAAAACCATAAAAGTATGACTCACAACCCTGATCCAGACCAACTCACACAAACAAGAACCATCTACGATGTTTCCAAGTGGGAAGTATTTTGGAGAAATGTGATTGCAGGTGCGGGCAGAGCGCTTGGCGGTATTATTTTGCAGGCTATATTTTTGTTTATCATTGCTAATCTATTTATCAACCAAGTCTGGCCACTCGTAAAACCAATTATTGGTATGCTTGAAACTACAACAAATAGCCTAGAGCAGCTCAATCAACAAACACAAAAAGATTTCGGTATATTACAATTCGGTAGATAGTGGCGCGCTCAAATCAAAACTAGTATCAGTATACAAAATTGATCGGAACACACATGCATGTATTTTTAATTGCCGCAGTTACTATAGATGGATTCATTGATCGGGGGAGCCACCAGACTTCTACAGAATGGACGAGTGCGGAAGACAAAAAATTTTTTAGAGATCGCACCAAAGAAGCGGGCGTGATGATTGTGGGGCGGACGACGTTTGAAACAATTGGCAGAGCACTGCCAAGGAGAAAAATCTACGTTTTGTCTTCTCAGCCTAAGCCAGATAAATATGCAGATATACCAGATCATATGGTGGAATATACTTCACTTTCACCTGCAGAACTTCTTACACAACTAGAAACAACTGAACTGATGAACGATGATGGAACTACCAAAAAAATTACTGAAGTGGCGGTCTGTGGTGGCTCCAGCATTTACTCACAGTTCATGCAAGCAGGCTTAGTTAATACGCTGTACCTAACTATGGAATCAGTGGTATTTGGTGAGGGAATCAAGCTCTTTGCGCAACCAATTCCCCCAGATCGAAAACTGAGTTTGCAAGGCATTACAAAACTCTCAGAACAAACACTGCTGCTGGAATATAAGTGCCTATAATGTTTGATGAACCGTGCAAAAATATGTCAAAAAATATTCTTTCTGTCACTATCAAGCTGTTTGATACAACGTTGCCACTTCCGGAGTATAAAACTTCTGGTGCAGCAGCCATGGATCTTTACGCCCGAGAAACAACCCTCATTCCAGCTAGAGGTGTGGCCTACGTACCACTGAATATTGCGATGCAGCTTCCTCCAGACCATTTTGCGCTGATCGCTGCGCGTAGTAGTTTGCATAAAAAAGGGCTGATGATGGCAAATAGTATTGGTGTTGGTGATTATGATTATCGAGGCGATGGAGATGAATACAAGGCTGCACTGTATAATTTTTCTGACAATGACGTCCAAGTAGAGCGAGGAGAGCGGATTGTGCAGCTGATTGTTTTGAGTCGCCAGCCCATCCAGTGGCAGGTGGTGGATCAGTTTAGCGCCGCTGACCGAGGTGGTTTTGGCAGCACGGGCTCAGTTTAGTATCGGTAAAATACTCCTTGCGCCATTCACTTTGCACAAATTCTTGTATTTTCAATACTTGCACAACCACTACATATTGTGGTTGGATAAAAAACGTGCCAAAAATCTTTGAAACTATTGCTCAACCAGTACTAGGAATGCGCGAACAACTGCCACTGCTTTCTAGAGTAGATCAAGTTAATTTCGCGAATCTTTTTCTCCTTGCTGTAGGTGAAGTAGTTGAACTTGAAGAAGCACTGAGTGTTACCCCAGAAAAAATAAAAGAATGGGCAATGGAATACAGTGATGTGATCGTGTTTTTGGTGTCTATTGCTGTAGCACTCGGTGTACTGGATTCCACCCTGAGTGATCCACGAATTTATTCCTCCAATGGAGAAGCTAAGGCATCTAGTTTTTATGACCAACTCATCGAAGTGATTTTTGATGCTCAAGATAATCCAAAAGCGCTTGTTGAAGCATTTCGTTTACTGCATTCTTTTGCACATCATGTGCCTATTTCACCGGCACAACTTTTTGGATACATGGAGCCTACAGTGCAAAAAGTACTCTCAAACCGTCCGTCAGAGTTTTTCCAGCCACGTGATCCCCAGACAGGTAGAACGCTGACCGATGAGGGAGAAATCCTGCAGCTCTATGGGCATTTGGAAGCAATGTTTAGAATGATCAGAAAACACGTCCAACGAACGTTAACCCCAGCTGATTGGCAGCCTCATAGAGACTTGATTGGCGATTGGCAAAACTCTGATACAGCGCGTGCACTTTTGCAGCAGCGGCTCGCCACTCAACCTAAACCACATGACTTCTTCCTTGAAGAGGGCACATGGTATACAACTAGGACATTATCCTCTGGTATACTGGTAGCCACTCAAGCAAGTTAGGCAAAAATTTAGACGAATATGCCAGCTCATAAATACTAGACATAAGAATGTAGCGGGATATAAAGTACAGAGTACAAATGGAGATGTATGAGTAAAAAAAAGGGTTTTCTTATTACATTTGAAGGTGGAGAAGGAGGGGGAAAAACAACCCAAGTGGCGCGCTTGAGGGACAGATTGACTCAAGCTGGAAAAGATGTCGTTTTACTGCGCGAACCAGGTGGTACGGTGATTAGTGAGCAGATCAGAGAAGTTGTACTTTCTGCCAAAAATTCAGGTATTTCATACACGACAGAGGTGTTGTTGTTTCAAGCAGCACGCGCCCAGATATACAATGAAATCGTTTTGCCTTCTTTAGAGGCTGGCAAAATTGTAGTGATGGATCGCTCCAGAGATAGTAGTGTGGTGTATCAAGGGATTGTGCGTGGATTCGGCAGAGAGCTGATTGATCAATTGAATACTATTTCTACCAAAGACACTTATCCTGATCTGACCATTTTGCTTGATTTAGATCCACAGGTGGGGTTGCAGCGACAGGCAGATGCTGGCGGTAACAACCGATTTGAGATGGAAGAACTCAACTTCCACAAAAAAGTCCGTCAAGCATACCTGGATTTAGCGCACGAGGATACGAGTGGGCGCTGGAAGATAATTGATGCTGCACAGCCACTTGAAAAAGTTACAGAAGAGCTGTGGAAGCTGATTTCAGAGAAATTGTAGGATTTCGAGGGAAGTTGATAGTATACCGTACATTTCATGGTTCATAAACAGGCAAATAGATGCACTAAATGTGTATTTTTTTAACCTATAGTTATTGACATTTCAGTGATGGTGGCATATAATGGCTTTTTGGGTTATTACTATGACTCAAAAAACACTAGAAACATCACGTCCGACACCAGAGCTTTTACAAAACTGGTTAAGTCCAGACCTTTATTTTATTGCTTCCCATTTAGTCAATGACACTGCAAAACCTGAAACTAAAACTGATGACAGGGTTCTTCAAGAAGGAGATGAAATTTTTAATGGTGATAATGCTGAGGTTCAAGAACTCTTTGGCAGTAAATGGCAGCAAGATGAACCTGGCTGCAGAAGAATTCTTGCCAGAAGTGAGTGGGCAGCAAAAGTACTAAGAGATTTCACTGATACATCTTCATTAAGAGATACAGATCCTACATATTCTCCTGAAACAGCCAAACAACTGATTCAATGGGTATTTGCAATTATTCCACAAGCAAAAGATTCTAATGGTAATGCGCATGATTACATTTCTTCAGATACCAGAAAGTTTGGGCAGAAAATACAGGAGGAAAATGTTTATAGACGCATCTTGCCTCATAGTTATGCAGCCGCTGAAGTGGCGTATAAACTAGGAGTAAAACTTAATGAAGTTTTAAAAGATTATGGAATTGCACTAGATCCATGGAAGTTGTTCTGTATAAATATCATCCATGATGCTCTGAGGTTTGTAACCCATGATCCAGTCATACATGATTTACTCTTACCTAGAGTTTTAAAATATGCGGGTTTACCAGCTGAACTTGCCACAGAAAGCGTGGGTACCAGACACCCAAGAATTCTAGATGAACAAATCAATTATTTAACACTTGCACAGCTTGAAGCTTTTATATTATTTATTGCTGATGCACTGACCAAAGCCACAGATGAGGAGAATCCGTTTGCTGGTGGAGAACCAGAGCTACGCAAGGCAGAGTCGGGCGTGTACTGGATTTTAAAATCACTCAGTAACTATACTCAGTTACCTGAAGATGCCTTACCTACTGAAATTGAACAAATCTATGCATTGGTTGCACAAGCTCTGCAACATAACTCTAGAAGATTAGAGCATTATTTGGCTGACCTTGCACTTATTCATGAGATCCCGTTGTGGTTGCTCAATTTAGGCATAAGCGTTGACGAAACTATGTTGGAAGTCCAAGCTGAATGGGGAGAACTACTCAAAAAATTAATTGCAGAGCAAACGGTCCCTGCAAGCTTTGCACAAAAATGGAACTTCCCAGAGAGTCCACAGCAAAGTCTACAAGCATAGTATTTTCCTCTTGTCTTGTTCGTGAAACTTGAGTAGGCTAGGTGAATGGTCAAACTCCCGCGCGCAATCAGAGAACTCACAGAAACATTTGAAAAACTTCCCGGCATTGGACCCAAATCCGCACAACGGCTAGTTTTCAATTTGCTGCATTATCCAGAGCATCGACTGCAAGAATTTGCAGATAGACTCGTGGCTTTGAAGAAAGGCACGGTCTTATGTGGGATTTGTCATAACGTCAGTGAGCAAGATCCCTGTGAGGTTTGTTCTGATTCCAGCAGAGATCAATCGCAGCTCTGTGTGGTAGAGCAACCACTAGATGTGTTGGCTCTGGAGCGTTCAGGATCCTTCAAAGGGCTGTATCACGTTTTGCATGGGGCAATTGCACCGCTTAATAACATTGGCCCAGAACAGTTGTTTTTACACGACATTACCAAACGCTTGGAAGGAGTTTCTGAGCTAATCCTGGCCACCAACCCAACGATGGAAGGGGAGGCAACAGCTCTATATATCAGCGAATATATACAGCAGAGTGGTACATCATTGCTTGAGTTGCAGATCACACGGATTGGACATGGATTGCCGATTGGAGCAGATATTGAGTATGCAGATGGAGTGACACTCAAGCGAGCGTTAGAGGGTAGACGGAGGGTGTAAGTGTCCTAGTTAAATCCTTCATGTTGTAAGAGCTGGCGAAGCGTAGTAACTGCTCGATACTGTAATGCTTTTATTGATCCTTCAGTCTTATCTAACATCTCTGCTACTTCAGAAATAGAGTATCCCTCTAGAAAACGCAGTGTAATAACTTCAGCTTGTTCTTCAGTGAGACGAGAAATCGCTACTCTTAGTCGTTCTGCATCCAGTCTCGCTTCAGCCATGACTACTGGGTTATGATCACTAGCTGTAGTAGTCAAAGTGTCTTCCAGCGAAACTTGTTGCGTGCGGTCTCTCTCACGGTAGTAGTCAATGACAGCATTATGAGCAATCCGATACAACCATCCTGAAAATGAACTATGCCAGGCTTTATCCGAACGAATGGCTTCTAACATTTTTAAAAATACTTTGGAATGTAAATCATGTGCTAACTGTTTATCTCCTGTTCTACGATAAATGTAACTATAAATCCTTGCAGAGTAGCGGTCATAGAGCTCTCCTAGAGCCCGTTCATCATATATTGGAATATTTGTAATTCCTGTTGCTTCCTTCGTTGGCTTCCCAGACTCAGCTGAAGATGCCTCATTTTGTTGTGGTGAGTTACTTGCTTCAGCAGACTTACTAGCTGGTGCTAGCAGTAAAACTCCATCTAGTTTTACGACTTCGTCAGGTGGTTCTGCTGAATTGATTGGAGGAGGTTTGAGACTCTCAATTACAGCAACTGGCTGTTCACCTTGACTGCTATTCTCAAATAGATGCTGTGTAACTTGGGGTGTTGGTTCTGGAGTATTGTTCGCAAGTGAATTGCTCTTAGGAGCAGCACCATCACCTATAACCCCTAGACCTTCTGTTTCTCTGTTGATTGCCATATATTTCTTTAATGAATAGGACGGGAAACATATCGGAATGAGAGGTTTCGATATGCAAGATGGATTGAATCGGGTACGGTATCGTGCAAAGCGGTT
>OMIS01000016.1 GCA_900299155.1 bacterium | reverse complement strand
TGATCTATTGCAATATCTATTTTTCATTGATCTTACAACCATATTAACACACTAGCGTGTGCTAAACGTCACAAGACCCGTCTTATATCTTCAGGACCTAATTTTTCTGCTAATGAGGCAATTACTGCATGAGCCACTACAACTAATTCATATGGAGCCAAACCTCTAGTTTCAGCAACTGCAACAGCCTGTATATATTCAATGATTTCGTCAATTATTTCAGGAGATTTTGGCATATAGTTTAGGCAGATGTGGGTGTACTACGAATCGAACGTAGGACCTCAGTCTTATCAGGACTGCGCTCTAACCATCTGAGCTATACACCCTCGACGAACACATATTGTATCATGAAGCAGTGGAGATGAATATACGTTTTTACTCCAGTGGTTTGCGTCCTAAGGACTTCTGCGCAATGCTTGGTGTATTTTGATTGTGTTCAGTACGATTCTTGATTAAACTTGCCAAGGATGTCGCAGTTGTAGTGCTGTGACAAAAGAAATGAAGCATATTCTGTTCAGCAAGGTTTGTATAGAATTCAGAAAGAGTTCCTGTTATTCGGTTTTGTGCAACTAATTCTGCATGCAATTTTGTGGTTGATCTAATTTTTGAACCATAAAAGAATACTAGTGTGATTGTTGTACCTTTTACTGTAAGTTTGGTGACTAAAACGGGGATCCCCCAATGAAGTGCATAGGAAATCTCTGAATAATTTGAAATGTGTAGATTAGTTTTTAACGCGTTGAGAGCATTAGAAACAGTAATGTGTAAAGTGCGAAGCATCGGATTTGGGGCAGTCTCAATATAAACTTTTTTAGCCTGTTTATGTGTTTTTTGTAATTTTTTTCTGCGGGCTTTATCAAACATCCATTCTATGTTTGTTATGATTTTTTTGAAAGCAAGATCTCCTAGTGGAAGATCAAGAATAATCACCATCTGCAGTTTATTACTCATTCTCCTCTTCAATTGATCTACAGTATATGCTGTCTTATCAGGAACAGCATTCTTGAGAATATAATTACAAAAACTTTGTAAGCTATAGACGTTACTTTGCTGCAGTACAATAAATGCAGTAATAGTATCCACTGCACCATCGCTGTTCTTTTGCAGTTGTATACCTGTCACTACTGATCCAGGTATAACTTCAATACTCTGAAGTGGTCCAATTAGTGTCGCGTTACATGATTGTGCAATTTCAGTAAGCGCAGCACTACATTGAGAATGTTTAGCTTCTTGTATCTCAAGTGATGACTGTTGTGCATCAGAAGGAAGTTGTACTGGTTCAAGTTCTTGCTCTTGTGCAAGTGTCTGTAACAGATGGGTCTCTGCGATGGTTGTTGTGGCATCTTCAGGTGGAAAAACGCGAGCTTCAGTGTGTTGAGCCAAGTATTCTTGAACATCAGTAACGACCTGTAGTCCAGAAAATGGATTTCTATATTTTTCAATTCTCCGCTGACGTTCAGGACGCATATGAACTGGTACTATAGCAAAAGATTTAGCCTATGCAACGTGCTGATTTATTTTTTTGCCAACACAATTTTGCCGTCAGTATATTCCACTTGTATGGTATCTCCAGACTGAACCTGCCCCTCAATAAGCTTGAGTGCTAACGGATCTAGAATAGATGTCTGAATCAATCGTTTCAGTGGACGAGCACCAAAGACAGGATCATAGCCTGCTTCTGCCAGTGATTTAAGTGATGCAGAAGTGGGCTCGAGGGTAATCTTTTTATCATTCAAGCGGGCTTGAGCTCGAGCAAGTTGGATTCTTACGATCTGCTCAATTTCCTTCTCTGTCAAAGGCTGGAAGATAATGATGTCGTCTACTCTATTCAAGAATTCAGGTTTGAAGTGACTACGGAGTGCAGCAGTGACGGCCTGTTCTTGGGCAGCTCTATCTTCTTGCAGCTCCGCAATCGCTTTACTCCCTAAATTGGAAGTCATAATAATGACGGTATTTGTAAAGTTTACCGCACGGCCACGATTATCAGTCAGCCGTCCATCATCCAAAACTTGCAATAATATATTGAAGACGTCAGGGTGCGCTTTTTCAATCTCATCAAATAAAACTACAGTATACGGATGCCGACGGACCGCCTCGGTGAGTTGCCCGCCCTCTTCATAGCCCACATATCCTGGAGGTGGTCCAATCAAGCGAGCCACTGCATGTTGTTCCATGTACTCACTCATATCAATCCGCACCAGCTGGTTCTCATCATTAAAGAGAAACTCTGCGACTGCTTTGGCCAGTTCAGTTTTCCCCACACCTGTGGGTCCAAGGAAAATGAATGATCCAATCGGGCGATTTGGTTCAGCAATCCCAGCGCGGGAGCGGCGCACCGCATTTGCCACCGATTGTATCGCTGCTTCCTGCCCAATGACACGTTTCTGTAACTCCTCCTCCATCTTAAGCAGCCGCTCCGTCTCGGTGCGTAACATTTTTTGAACAGGGATCCCCGTCCAGCGTGCCACGACTTTAGCGATATCTTCTTCAGTCACCTCCTCTTTCAAAATTTGGTGATCTTTCTGTACTTCAGTGAGCTTTTTCTGGGCATCTTTAATTTTTTGCTCGAGTGCAGGAATCTGTCCATACTTAATTTCGGCTGCCTTTTGCAGATCATAACTGCGTTCTGCTTGAGCTGCTTGTTCACGCAACGTATCAAGTTGTTTGCTGCCGTCCTTGAGCGTATCAATCACTTCCTTTTCATTTTTCCAGTGCATCTCCAGTCTGTTGTATTCTTCCTGGAGTTCAGCAAGTTGCTTTTCAATAGTTTCGAGCCGCTGTTTTGAAGCGTCATCTTTTTCTTTTTTCAATGCTTCACGCTCAATTTCAAGCTGCCTCACTTTGCGTTGCAGTTGATCTAATTCTGTAGGTTTGCTATCAATCTCAATTTTCAGTACTGACGCTGCCTCGTCCATGAGGTCAATGGCTTTGTCAGGTAGGAAACGGTCTGGAATGTACCGCTTCGAAAGTGTCACTGCTGCCACAATTGCGTTGTCGGTAATGCGTACGCCGTGGTGGGCTTCATATTTTTCTTTAATGCCGCGCAAAATAGAGATGGCATCTTCTGCGGACGGTTCTTCCACCATCACGGGTTGGAAGCGGCGTTCCAGCGCAGCATCTTTTTCCACATATTTGCGATATTCACGCAGCGTGGTGGCTCCAATAGTACGCAGTGTGCCACGAGCCAAAGCAGGTTTGAGTAAGTTGCCTGCGTCGGTGGAGCCTTCTTGTGCTCCAGCACCCACGATCGTATGAAGTTCATCGATAAATAAAATGATTGAACCATCAGAAGACTCTATCTCTTTAATCACAGCTTTCAAACGGTCTTCAAACTCGCCTCGGTACTTAGCTCCTGCAATCAAGGCACCCATGTCCAGTGAAAGTAGTTGCTTGTTGCGAAGCGGATCAGGAACATCATTCTCAATAATTTTGCGTGCTAGCCCTTCCACAATCGCGGTTTTACCTGTGCCAGGTTCTCCCACCAAAACTGGATTATTTTTTGTTCGACGAGATAAAATCTGCATCACGCGGCGAATCTCTTCATCACGCCCAATGACTGGATCCACTTTTCCTTGTCGTGCAAGCTGAGTGAAATCAATTGTATATTTTTCCAATGCTTGATACTTGCCTTCTGGGTCACGATCGGTGACTTTTTGTGTGCCACGCACTTTGACCAGCGCATCTGCCACGGTTTTTTCATCTAGACCTACAATTGCTTTTATTTCTGAATCTTTCAGCAAGCCCAAAAACAAATGTTCGGTACTGATGTACTCATCTCCCATTTGTTCTGCAGCTTTGCCAGCAGCATCAATCGCGGTACGTAGTCCTACGGACAACACTGGTTGTGATGGCCCACTGACGGTGGGCAGCTTCGTAAGTGCAGCTTTGAGTCCATCTGCCACAGTGCTAGGGTCTTTTTCTAGTTTTTGCAAAAGTGAAGCGACAATACCACCTGGTTGTTTAACGAGTACCAAGGCTAAGTGTAGTGCACGAATTTCTGAGTGCTTAAGCTCCTGTGCCAACTCTACTGCACCTTGTAAGCTCTCTCCAGACTTTGTAGTTAATTTATTTAGATCCATATATCACTCTCTTTCTCTTGCGATCAAGGATAGATACGATTTATTGTACAAAGTGAGTTTTTGTTTGTGAAGAGTCAAATTAGCAAATGCATGATATGTCTGCTAATAATGATGTACTTTGATACATATTGGTGTATAAAGCTATTTTGATATAGTTTGATATTAATAAAATCCCACAGAAAAACCGATTGAAGTGCGAATTTCTACTCTTGTGGAGTATATTCAATATAGATAGTTGTATCGCCGGGGTTATTTTTATTTGGACCTATTGTAAAGAGTGGCAGCAAATATTTAGTGCTTTCAGAAAAAATCTTTTCTGTGACTTCCACTGTAAGTTGATTTATATCTGTCAATACAGTCCCATCACTTAAAGAAATTGGCTGCTCAGTATCTAACGCCAGCAAAACAGCAGCTAGCTTTACAATATTTTCTGGATCTATTGTTTTGGGAGCTGTTTCACCTTTGTCAGTTAAATACTGTGTTAGAACATTTTTAGTTTGTTCTTCGTTTTCTAATTTTCTAGCTTCATCTTCACCCATACTACTCAGTAATTGTCCTGCTACAAACATGATAGGCAGACCATCCTTATTAACACGTACCATGTTAGGTGAGGAATAAGCATTAGTATAGATCTCATGAGCTAAGTTTATTGCTTCTTCAGTAACTTCAGTTTTTTGTGAAGCACTTTCATCCACTAAAGTGCTGTTTCCAGTTGATTCTGCAGTAGAAAAATCTGCTGTTTGCTCGAGATCTTGTGCTGATTTCTCACGCTCTTCTTGCACGATTTCACCTAAATGTCCTACAGCCTTTTGAATATTAATTCCATCAGTGATCCCTGGCCAGTGAATAGAGGAGAAATCAATGGCTTCTTCCATCGCATTAGCGGGTTGCTCAGTTTTATCTGTGTCTGTTGGAGCGTCTTGTGCGAAGACAGGTTTACCTTCAGAAAATGCCATACTAGCACCTGTTGCTACAGCTAATACTCCTAGCATCATTCTTTGAAAGCGTGTAGGTTCTTTTCTCAGTTCTAAAGAAGTACTATCTTCAATATATTTTGTTGAAAACTTTTCTGGAATAAATTGGCCTTGTTCTGTCATGGCGCAATTATACTAAATATACTGGATTCATACAGTGAGTTGCATTAATAATGCCGCAAGAGTCTTAGCTTACTGCTACGCAACATGCTGAATCAGCAGTAGTATCATCTGTATTTTTTTGTAGAGGTTGCTCTGCAGCAGTAATACGCGTCATTAATTCAATATTTTCATCAAGCTCCATAAGTTTGCATGCATTCTCTTCTTGAGAAGTTAGATAGATGCAAAAGCCTACTAGTATGAATGCTGCAGCTGGCATATACCCGCTTAGATTTTGTGTTTCTTGGTCGGGGCGTGTAATTGTTTCAAAAACCGCGAGTGATAAACCGCCTCCCAATGAAATAATAACTCTAGTTGCTGCGAGTATATACTGCTGATGTACCTCTGCTCTGGCTTGTTCCAGAAATGAAAGGATTTCCGCGGAGTTAGGCATAGAAACCTCCCCTGTTTTACAAATTTATATTGGGTTTTTAACAGTTGCCCAAAGCTGTATTAGAAAAACATGAATGTCAGAAAAATAGATGATAAATCAGCAGAAATCACTAGTTATTATACTGTGGTATCAAGATATGAAAACCCTGAAAATAATCCGTAGTTATGGCTTTCGGGCGATCGGGAGATTAACGGTATAAGCCTTCGTTTGCTCCTCAAACTGCAACAAATATCCGCCTGCATTTTGTGACAGCACATCTGCTGAGAGTGTGGGACTACCAATTATCCCATTTGAGGGTGTATCATTGAGTATTAAAATACGAATAGAAGATACACCTAATTCTCGTTGAGCAGTTTGTATTTCTCGTGTTAGATCAATGCTTGTTTGGCTTGCATCTGTGATAATTCCCTTATACCCTTGCTCATTTTTCCAAGGAATGAAAATACAAAGGTTAGGAATTGAAGTAGGTTCACCTGCCACCGCACTGGTACTGACAGTCGTTTCTCCTGATTGAGTTGCCGCTGTAACCGCTCGTTGTATATTCGCTTCAAAAAAATTAATGGTAAACGTTTCTACTGGCCCCACATCACGAAACGCCCAAGAATGCTTAACCGCTTTATCCTTATACATTGGGAAAATTTTATCAATAATTGCTGAATCCCCTGTATATTCCTTAGCAGCTGCTGTTGCAAAAATATTGTTATATTGCAGCTTTAAAAACTCTGCTGGCGGAGCGGTATTCTTCATAATATCCAATAAAAGCTGTCTATTAGCTTCTTGAATGTCAATAAGAGGTCCAGTGTATCCATACTTTTGCATAGCTACCCAATGAATTGCATGCGCGGGATCTGTACTGCTATATGGTGTATCTTCTCCCCTGTTTTTGGCTGCTTCGATCTCATCACGAGCATTTAAGTACATTTTCATGAAGTCTTGTTTATCTGCTGATATGCCATATTTGTTAATTAAATAGAGTGGAACCACATAGAGATAGTAATCTAGTGCTGTAAAGGAGTTGGCAGAATCAGCTAAATATTGGGCTAAGTAGAATACTTCACGGCGTGAAATTACAAACTCAGCATTCTCTATTGAACTAAATAAAAACATGGCCACCACGGCCATTGCTTCTGGTAGTGAAGAAAATTTTCCTTCTGAAGCAAGCTTTTCTAATATCTCATTGGGCAAACGGAAGTCATAACTATGAAACATCTCATGTGCTATTACATCATTTGATGCAAATTCCTGAAGGTTCATATATTTAGTATTAAGAAGGAAGGTAACTGCGGGGATTTCTTGAGGTTTGGTTGGATCATTAGGATTAATGACCTGTACTGCATCTGGTCCGTTCCCGTAGAATAATCCTGCTATATCAGTCCCCATACTACGACCTACTATTTGAGTAATTGCTTTCCCACGTCGAGCTTCATCTTCTTCATCTAATCCATCAACCTTATGCATAAGTTGGAGATGTGTAAGTAGCTCAGCGAGAAGAGGCAGTACTTTTTGTCTATCCACTGCAACTTGGATATGACTATCATATGCATGAAGCCGATTATTCCAAGTAAATAATTGAGGGCTAATTGGTTGTGCAGTGAGGTCTGTTGGGTTATCTGGCGTTAGAAATGCTGATGGAGCAAGCTGTTTTTCTAGGCTTTGGCTCACTCCTGTGCTGAGAAATACCTTTAATTCTCTACCTGTAGTTGTAATTGTTCTCTGAGTATCTTCGGAATCTACAAAGTCTCTGATTTTACCTGTCGTATCCATGATTCCTAATTCAAGGTAATCAGTTGTAACAATCATAATTTTTGCTTGTTCTTCCTTGCCATTAGAGTTCGTTACTTGTACATATCTTGGAGTAATTGGCTCTTGAGGTCTAAAGAATTCTGTAATAGCAGTATTAGCATCCCATGAGAAATTGGCATCAGTTAGTGGATGACGTTCAACGGCATAGGCATAATACTCGACTGGTTCTATCTCGACTTGAGTCCCTCCAATTACTTTAGGAACTTCTCCTGTAATTTTGTAATAGGTTATATTTTCACCTGTGACGGTAAAGTCAGGATGTTCTGTAACTTCCGCAATTTTCCAGGTCATTGTCGCGGCTGCTTGGGTTTCCTGTCCTGCTATAGGTGCTGTATGATCTAAGTAAATTGTTTCAGTAGTGTAGACGGGACGAAGTGGCGTTACTTCTGGGTGGGCACTTGTGTCCTGTGTAGTTTTCGTAGCTTCTGTAGAAGCCTGTAACTCTGTAGTATGAAAAATCCCAAGAACCACGCTCAAAACTAACCCAGCAGCTCCCCTCAAGAAACTTCGTCGAGATTCATTAATAACTTTGGGTCTTGTGACGTTTAGCACACGCTAGTGTGTTAATATGGTTGTAAGATCAATGAAAAATAGATATT
>OMIS01000015.1 GCA_900299155.1 bacterium | reverse complement strand
GAGTTAATAGAAATTTCGTGTTGCTAATTTGGCAATTTTTGTTGGTTGTTTTTGTGACAGGAAGTAAGCGACTAAGTACTTTCTTTTTTGTAGTGGAAGACCTCGGTGAAGACGCAGCAGTAGTTTGAGTTGGGAGTTAATACCACCTTCAATGTGGTTGGTTGTTTTAGGGATGTTTGGATGGTTGAGGAAGTGAAAAAGGTTTGGAAGTGCAGTTTTAATTTGGTAGACTGCAGCTCTGAGTCTTTGATGAGTGAAGAAGTAGTTTCGTTTACCGTTAGTGAAGTTTTTGTAGATATATTCTGTGTCAAATGGGTAGTATGTTTTTTGTGAAAGATAGATTTTGTGGCTGTTCATCCAAGATTGGTACTTGGTGAGCCATGCAAGAAGTTCAGGACGAGTGTTTAGTTTTGGCAGGTCTTTGACGAGGGTGTTGAAAGCAATTCCTGGTACTGTTTCAGGGTTGAGGGTGAGGAGTTGTCTGTTTCTCTGTTGGACATGGAAGTGACATCTTTGGGTAAGTACTCGAGGGAATAGCTCTTTGATGGCTCTGTTCATGCCTTTCTGACCATCACAGACGATAGCTGAAGGATGACCACTCAACTGTGACAAACAGGCATGCCAACTCAAGTATGTCTCTCGCTGTGCAAACGTCCAAAAGATGACAGAATCTACTGTTGTAACGAGCAGAAGGACACAGTCTTGTTCCAACACATACCCGTCGATGATGATCACGTTGTCACTGATTGCTAGATTTTGAGGATCAATTCCTTGATCCCAAAAATCTGTAAACCAGTTGCTCAATGTACGAACAGTTACTCCATACTTCTGTGCAAATACCCCTAATTCCTGTTTCCCCAACAACCACTCATGAAATATCTTTTTTCTGTTAATCTGACTGATATATGGTCGTTGATCAGTACCAGTTTTATTACAAAATGTACAACAATACCGTTGACTTCCAGCCGCAGTTTTTCCGTATTTCTTTAACTTATTTCTACAAATCTTGCATAACTTTTTTTAATCATTTTGGCAGTCTTTCACACTTTTAATGTGTGAATTATCTCACTTTTTCCCTATTATTCAATGAATTTTAAATTAAAAAACAACACGAAATTTCTATTAACTCGGTAAAGGTCAAACTCAGCTACTGATGAGTGAGCTGACCGCAACTGCTTTCATAGGTGCGGTGCAAAACAATAATACAGCTCCGCATGCCTTCGGAACTGGACAGGACTCTCAAGCTCTTTATAGTGCAGCAAATGGAATTGCACTGCATGCGCTTAACATGGTGAAGAAGAGACTAGGGAAAATTATGTAGTTCTCTATTTACCTGAAAAAGTTTCTTATTCTTGAAAAGAAGCCAATACCACCCTCTTGCAAATTATCCAAATTTGCTTCAGTTTCAGTTAATTGCTCAGATATTGCGTCTATACGAGCCAAATTAGCATCAGTGCCCATGCTTCTCAACTCAAGCTCATATTGATCTAAAGCTTGTAAGATTGCTTCTTTTGCTTCATCTGGCATTTTTGCAGATTCAAGCTTTTGTTTTGATATTTTAACCAATCCCAAAGCATCATTTCTGCCTCTTATTTTATTTGGTGCCCAGTTTCCTTGTATTTCTGACATAAATGTCCCTTACTACTCCCTACAAATTACTTCTACTTTTTATCTCTGCTTCCACAATATCTTTATCTTTTCCATATTTCAAGCGGGAAAGCTCTTTAATCATCTCAGCTTGTTGCGGATTCATCCGTGCTTCTACAAGGCTCATATCTTTGACTAGAGACATACTGAATGGTGGCACTGGCTCATTTTTAACGATTGTTTTTATATAAACATGAAACTTCTCCACATTGGTAAGGTCAGTCTCATTGAAAATTGGGGTAAACTCATGCTGCAAAAAATTAGCATCAGGCACACCAATACGGAATGATACGATACTACCCACGTTACCAAACACAGCGTTCTTCACTTCTTCATCAATCTGCCCGATAAACTGGTTAGCCACGGTCAGATTCAACCGATACTTACGTGCCTCAGACAAAATCACTGCAAAGTCTTCCGTGGCATAGTTCTGGAACTCGTCCACATACAGGAAAAAGTCATGCCGTTGTGCCATCGGCATATTCTGACGACTCATCGCTGCAGTCAAGACTTTTGGTACTAGGATCAAGCCCAAAAACTTAGCATCTTCTTCTCCCAAAATACCTTTGGACAAGTTACATAAAATGATTTTCTTTTCATCCATGGCTTGGCGGAAGTTAAACGCACTATATGGCTGACCAATAATATTACGCATCGTTTTATTGGTGACAAACCTGCCAAATTTAGACACGATATAGTCCAAGACTTCTGATTTGTGGAAGTCACTCGTCTGCGCGATCTGATCAGTCCAGTACCGCTTCACCACAGGATCTTTTACATATGGCAGCATCTCATCCACGTACTTTGAGTCAGTCAAAATACGAACAAGCTCAATAAAGGTCGTGCCCTTTTTATACATGATCGTCAACATTGCATTACGAATGGCGTGTTCAAACCGTGGCCCTATAATACCAGTTCTATGTGGGTCATAGAGCTTATACATCAATCCAATCACCGATCCCACCACAAAGTGCCGTTGCTCTTCAGTATCTGCTTCCATCATGTTCATACCCATCGGCCGATCCAAATCTGAAGGATTAAAATAAATCACATCGTCTGCACGCTCTGGTGGCATCAACTGCAAAATATCTTCCACAAACTCTCCATGCGGGTCAATGGCACAAACACCATGTCCGGACTCAATATCCTGCAAGATCATTTCCTTCAAAAACTCAGATTTACCCGTACCAGTCTTTCCGATAATGTACATGTGACGACGCCTATCATCCAAAGACATAAATACTTTACGATCAATCCCACGGTAGCGTGATGTACCCAAGTACAAACCTTCATTTGGGATGTTGTTTGGTGCGGGAGCATGCTTGGCATTTAGCCATTTAATATGTGGTGTTTCCACGGTTTTGTTGGGTAAATGGAAAATGGTGGCAAGTTCTTCTGTATTTAAGATACTGGTACCTCTGTTAAATAACGGCATGTATCTGTATAAAAAGTCGATCATGAAAAAATGCTTAAGAAAAATTGTAGTCCGCTGAAAAGCGTTATAGGCAGAAGAGTACTGAGCAAATGCACCAATAATATTATTTAAGTGTGACTCAGCTAGATGATCACTTGGTGCAGAAACAACCACCCGCACTGCCACTCGAAAGGCATTTTTTTCTGTTTTGGCACTGATTGCTTCCATCTCCTTTGGATCATGTGCATAGGTAGCTTTTTCAGGATCTGCTTCTCGCTTTTTCTCCTTGGAAATAAAATCTTTTGCTTTTTTCTTCCAGCCATTACCCACAGGTTGGAGTAAAAACTGCACAATCACGCCTTCACCATAATCCATTTTGGCTAATCCAGAAGTCAGTAGTGACAAACCATCGGTGGGAAGATCTTTGAATGTTTTGATTGGGTAGTTATTCCCCTTTTCTAGATTCAGTGATGCAAACGCAACTTTACCTTTTTCACTAAAAATATTTACTTCTTCTACTTCTTTCATCTCTGCGGTGGGGTACGCACCATTGACCTGTTTTTCTACCAAGTCACGAATTTTGCGCGGGCAGCTGATATAAAAAGCGATATCTTCCTTGAGTCCCACAATTTCAAATGCAAAAAAGTCTTCTGTACCAAACCAATCTACACCAAAACCAGTTTTCTTTAATGAATACAAACCTGCAAACATCTGTTCTGCTGCATCAATTTTAGTTTCATTATCTCTTGGGACACGGATCAGCAGCGTCACAAAATCAAGGGCATATGCTTCTCTATTACGGTTCTTCCACCAGAGGATGGCGAGGTACGCGAGAGCAGCCACAACTACAAGAGAACCCAAAAACATCAGTAGAATCATTCCGACTCCGCCCAGGGTACCAATAAGCTGCTCGAGTTGACTAGATCTATCTAACATGAATAAAAAACGAAATTTACCAATTTATGATACCATTTTCAGAGGAAGAGCTAAAGTAGAACGGCTCGATACGCCGTACTACAGATTCAATTTTCTTTATACACAACCTGTCCGACCAGTGCTTTGGCAATTTTATGCCCAAACTCCACCAACCAGCGAATACTAAATGAAGTATTTTTACGTAGTCCCATCTCTTCCTGTGCTTTTGTGAGTGGTAAAACTTTGACAATCCTGGGTGGAGCTACAGGAGCATTGGGCAGCGTACTTGGTTCTTGTGCCACCACAATTTTTTGTGGCGCAACCTGAGCAGCTTCCTCTACATGCTGAATATAGCTTTCCACTTCAGGAGGAAGTTCAGGTGATTTTTCCTCTTCTACATACTGGATATCGGCTGGCAATTCTGATGCAGCCACACCACTTACCGCACCTTCTAAATGTTCCTTGGGTCTGCCAGACGGAGCAGCTGGCATTTGTTGCTGAATCTGTTCTTCTGCTTGTGTTACAGCGGCGGGAATGGCTTGTGCAAATAACCCAGTATCCTCTGAAGGAGTGTATATAGCAGTGGGATCAAGTGCGGTTGCGATGGCTTGCTGTGGAGCATATGCTCCAGATTCTACCTGCTCTAGCACGTCATCAAAAATGGCCAACTTCTCTGCTTCCGCAAGGTTATCATCTGACGGGTTGAGATCGTGTACAAAATTGGTAGGGTTTGCTGGAACTACAACATCTTCCTGTATAGGAGTGTCAGAAACTGAGTCCGTTGTGGTGGGCAGATTTTGAGTTTGCGTATGAGGAACAGCTGCAATAGGCGTACCAGCAAATAGCTGCTGTGTGGAAGGTGAAATTCTGGATTGCAAACTCTGCAGGAGACGTCCACCGGCAGGCTGGATTTGAGACATAGACTAATACTACCATTTTTGAAACGAAAGCTCACGCCCTGAAACTACTTTTCTAGCTCAAGTACAGGCATTCCCACTTCCCAGCGCAGCTGTGCAGCAGTGCTGGCGGGAACTTCAAGCACCCAATCCACTGGAGCACTCGGAGCGTACGTAGGCAGCTCTGATAGTGGGGTTGTGGGATCTGGGGCAGGTGCATTGTGGGTGATATCCACAATCTTCTTTTTGTTAATCCAGATAAGATCAAGCGGAAACTGCATTTCTTTCATCCAAAATCGTGGCATCATGGACTGTTGAAAAACAAATAACATACCATCTGCACCAAGCTCCGCTCTGTCACTTAATCCTTGAGTAACACTGGCTGCTGTGTTGACTACTTCCACAATAAGTTGCGTAGTACCGATTTTTAATATGGCACGACCATGGTCAGGTGTTTGTGCCACTGAAGGATAGAGTTGTGTATTGAGTTGTGAAGGTTGGTTTGGGACAGGAGGGCCAGCCTTTGGGTCACTAATGAATTTCATCGTGCTACACTGCCGTTGTACAACAGACTGCCAAACTGGTCGTGCCAAGATGATTGCAGTGCCCAATACAGCTAGTATAAGGAGTGAAAAAAGAGGTTTTTTATACGGCATACCACAATCTTACCTTGCGCAGTAGTAAAACACAAAATACAATCAGTACACCCAGCAGAAATACTTGATTAAATCCTAAATTATAGAGCAAAACACCTCGATCTGGCCGCAAGAAATCTAGACCAAAACGTACTACAGCGTAGTACACAATGTAGACTTGTGCCAACGTCCCACTCCCCACATGCAGATCATATTTTTTCTGTTCAAGCATCCACAGACAACCAGCAAAACACAGCGTTGCGATCATTTCGTAGGCAAATAATGGATGAAAGTAACTCTGGTTTTGGAACTGTACTGGCCTATTTTCCACTGTGATAAATATCTTCCACGGTAGCTCTGTGGGCACTCCAAATAATTCTTGATTTACATAGTTGCCAAGCCTCCCAATAGCTTGTGCCACGGGCAATGCAAATGTAGCAATATCCAGAAACTGCCACACATATGCTGCTCTCCTTTGTGCGTGAGCATAGATCAAGAGTGCTAAAACACTACCTACCACGCCACCAATAATACTCATTCCCCCCTGCCACACAAAAAAAATATCCATTAGGTTATCTGCATAAAATGTAATCTCAGTCATGACATGCCAGAGACGTGCAGAAATAAACCCAACCGAGATACAGACCCACAAGGCTCGTTCAAAAAAAGCTGAATCTACCTTATATTTTCTAGCCTTGAGTTCTGCGATCCACCCACCCACCAGTACCGCACAACCCACCAAAAATCCATACCAGTGAAAGCTCATATTAAAAATAGAAAAAGATCGTTAAAACTGCTACTGCGGCCGTAAAACTATGTACCAGTCTTACAATTTCAAATGCTTGTAGCGGTCGTTTTAATTGAAATAAAAATTTTTGATTAAAGTCGTCAGGATAGTTGAGATACGCATAGTACTCAGAAATGATGGTTAATCCAATACCAAAAACAAGCCCTGAACCTACATAATTACCACTGGAAGTCACCACAAATAAAGCCAATAAGACATACACAATCGCAAACGCTGCAGACCGAGTAATTAATTGCTTTGGTTCTGTTCGCAGTTCGTTATAAAATGGATATAAGAATGTTCCATCTGCCCACAGCAACACATTTCCAATATAAAAGCCTGATAAAAATAAAATCGTACTAACTACCGTTGCTTCATTTGGTAGAACTTTGAAACCATAAAAAATAATTGCATATACAAGTGGCATCAGATATTGAAATGCTAAACGGGTGGTGGCGTTCTCAAAAAACTTCATGGGACCTTCTTTATTTCTGCTGCAAGCTCCTGCTTTGTATTCTGAATTTTGAGCAATGCTTGATCTATTTTCTCACGCATTGCTTGGTTACTATCATACTCCGAAACAAGCATATTGAGAACTTCCGAGAGCTCTTTTCCTGTTACACCTTTACCATACACCAAGACATGATTCCCTGCGAGCATCGCTTCTTTTGATACTTGAACCAGTGTCTTTTGACTTACTAAATCAGTACCTGTCAGCGCAGATTTCATCTCTAGAGCATCAGTAAAAATCAAGGTGCGCTGCGAGTAGCTGTTGAGCTTCATCACACAGTTGAAATCTAGAGCGCACGGGGCATTTTCTGCCATGCCCGTGACAAGTACAAACGTAGTCATCACACCTGCGTTTGGTTGCACTTGGAGCAGAGTTTGTATAACTGTAAGTTCTTTGGGAGTGTCGTACAGCGCATCAATTTCGCGATGCAAATCTCTCGTTATAGCACCAATACCAGGATAATGTTTTATAACAGGCAAAATTCCTCTACGGATGAATGCACTAATCATTTCTTGATTAACGGTCGTCGTGATAACTTCATTGTCACTGCAAGTACGAGACTTGAGTACTGCACTGTTACTAGCCAAATCAGCAACAGGTGCATATATGACATCGACCCCTGCTTGACGCAACTCAGTTGCACTTTTTGCAAATAACCGTTGTCTGGCCAATGCATCACTAGAATCACAGAGTTCTTGTAATGCAGGTAGTTTGGTAAAGCCGGTACCAGAAAGTCGTTGCACGGTACCACCTTCATGGTCTACTGCCACCATTACTTGCGGACCCACTGCAGCACGAATTTGGCTAATAGCTTGCTGGGCAGCGCGTGATGCGATGCTATCTCCAAACAGTGAAACAAAGCCTACTTTTTCTTCGGCTGCGAAAGCTAGATTTCCTGAACTCGTAGACACCGTAGCACCAGAAAGTGTGATCGGCACCGCGAGTAGCTGCGCAATATCTGCACGCGTCGCGCGTGGTTGCCCTGGCGCGTGAGTAGCGCTGGCTGCAGGCGTAGGAGTCGGTACCAAGACTGTAATCCCTTCTCTAGTAAAGTACTTCCATCCCAGCCAAACAGCGAAAATTCCCAAAAGCACTGAAAATAACTTTGTCTTTAAGTCCATGCGCTCATTTTAGCGTATTTCACCCGAGAAATCATTTGAAAAACGGTCCAACTATTTTTTAAGTTGTTTCTTTTCTTTTTTCAATTCAGTCAACTTCCACATAAATAAGCGTGCTTTACTTTTTGCATTCTGTGCATCACTGACAAATGAAAGTGCTCGCTCCAATAATCCGCGATCTACTGTTTTGGATAATCGCATGTATAAACTTTTATGTGCCATGTCATCGAGTTCCATAGCCAACCGGTATCCAAAATCCTGAAATTCTTGAGTAATATACCCGCCTTTATCTTCAATTTTGAACGCATCAAATAATGAACCCAGGGGAGCAAAGTTGGTGGGTTTTGAGTTAGGATCGCTCATATCTATGATCGGAAATTAGCAGCGTAAGTAACACTCCAATTCCGCCTGCTATAAACAACGCATTCCAGCCCTGGTTATACCAGAAAAATACCGCAAAAACTAGCCAAAAAATGACACCTACAACACTCGTAATAATCTCACGGTACACAAAATATGAGAGTGCCTGACTGCCTTTAGCATTGCGTAAACTCATGGCATCAAAAAACATCCAGTGCATACTCCCCAATAGTTTATCAATCGCATCCACAAATGCGATCCCCCAGACTGACAGTCGCTGCGTCCGCAGCACCCAAATTAATGATAGAAATCCGCCTGAAAAAAAGAACGATTTTTTCGAACGGACACGGTCGATGTATACCCCCACAAAATACACAGCAAGCAAAGCAAGAAATAGCGAAAAGGTATACAGGTACCCCACTTTTTCTATATTGCCCAGCACAAAAAATACATAGAGTGGCCACAAAAATAAAATTGCATCATTGAGATATCTTCCTGCGGAGGACATCGAAAAACGGAGAAAAATAGGGATTTTTAGCCAGGAAATAAACTCTTCCCAACTTACTTGATCCAGCGTTTTTTCTACATTCATACCCAAAATAATAATCAGACTGATTAAAGAAAAAATTCCCACCAACCCATACAAAATTGGAAACCCAAACTGAAACGCCACAAACCCACTAACGGCAGGCATAAATACACTACAGAGCTGTAAGAAAAACTGCTGGAATCCTAAATCTTTACCGAGCTTACTTTTAGATGAGTGACGATCAAATAAGGTGAAGTAACTTGGCCAAAACATGTTGGCTTGAATGCCTTCTAGAAGCCCTGCCAACATAAATAACTGTGGATGCACATCAAGTAGTGCTAGCAGTGTGAAAAATCCTAGGCGTACTAAATAAGAAAAGAATATTGTTTTAGTGAAACCAGTAGCTGAAATAAGTTTGCCGATCGGCATGGAAGTCAGCACAATTCCTCCACGTTCAGCCAAGAAAAAAAGCGCAATCGTAATCATGCCTTTTTGAATTGAGTCCAGGCCATACCCATCAAACAAGCTAATTTTCTGCCCAATTTGAAAGAGATATACAGGCAAGAAAAACAAGCCGAATTGATTGATAATATCGCGCATAATGCGCAGGACGTAGAGAAATTTTAAGTTTCTGTTTTGATCGATGACAATGTTGGGAAGCTGCAAGTAGTAGCGAAAATGAGGCATGACCTCATACTAACGTATTCTAGTCTGCTTTAGCAACTCTTGAACAACTTGTGGGATTACTTGTTTCAAGATATCTTCTTCAGCGGAGGTGAACTTAGAAAGCACATATCTATCACCTGGCCAAGCCGAGCGGTTCACTCCTCTATTTTCAATCCCGATTCTAATATGAAAAAATCCATTGCTACCTAATTGCTGATACAGTGACGTTAACCCATTATGCACTTTGGGGCCCTTGGCTAGTTGAATCTTGAACTTCCCGATCGGGATATCAAGATCATCCACCACCACAAATAATTTTTGCAAGACTTCTGGAGTGGGTTTGCCGCCCCCAAAATATTGATACAAAGCACGAACAGACTCTCCAGATTTATTCATAAAAGTCAGCGGTTTAAGAATGTATACTTCTTCAGCAGGTGATGCAGGAGTCTCAGTATGGACAACCTCCGCATTGATTTTCTTTTGAAATGCAAACTTGCCAGAAATAGCCACAGCCAGTGCATCCGCCACTCTAAACCCGATGTTATGACGGGTGTGTGTGTACTCTGCTCCTGGATTTCCTAATCCTACAATAACGTGCATACTCTTATTGTAGCCAAGCTTTAATTTTTATTCTAGGTCTATGTAAGGTATAATATACGCTCAGAGATATGAAAAAATCATCTCATCCATTTTTTTCTGTTGTGATCCCCACACTTAATGAGGAAAAATTTCTGCCGCTCCTGCTACGAGATCTAGCAAAACAGAGTACGACTGATTTTGAAGTGATCGTGGTGGATGGGCGTTCTGAAGATAAAACCACAACACAGGCGCTGAAGTTTGAAAATAAATTCCCACTTACGTTACTCACGACCACCAAACGCAATGTCAGTCACCAACGTAACTTGGGTGCTGAAAAAGCCAAAGGACAGTGGGTGATTTTCATGGATGCAGATAATCGGCTACCAGTGTATTTTCTCACAGGCTTGCAGTACCAAATTCTCAAACACCCAACGACTGATTGTTTCACAACATGGACGCACATTAAATCATCTTCAAATGTGCAAAAAATTATTGAGCGTGGATTGAATTATGGATTGATCCTCGGTGTAAATATGGGTAAGCCGCAAGCACTTGGTGCATTAATTGGGTGCCGTAAGGAAGTCACCAAAAAAATTGTTTTTGATGAACAACAAACTATCTTTGAAGACTCTAAGTTTATTGATGAATTGTTTGCTGCTGGATACTCTTTTAGAGTATTTCGTGAGCCTCAGTTTTATTACTCTACCCGCCGTCTTAAAAAAGAAGGTAATTTACGCACCGTCAGTATTTTCTTAAATAACCAAACTCGCTATATTTTGGGTGGAGATTTCAGTCAGCCATACTCCAACAAAAACTACCCCATGCTCGGCGGTGGATACTATGCAGAAAAAAATTCGCAAAATATCACACTGCAACGCTGGCTTACTAACCTTGAGAACTCACTCAGAACTGCTTCAAAAAAGCAGCTTGAGCAAGCACAAAAAACCCTCAAATCTTTGATTGATTTTGAAGTCTAAAATAAATTTCCACGGATAGCAAATACACCTGAAATACTGCAATTTTTGCTAGTTTTCTTAATTATATGTTTCGTGAACAATACCTGCCAGAACCTCGAATTTATATTTGTGACTTATAACTGCGCAATTTGTTTGAGTTGCGCTAGTGTTGTGGCATCTTCCCAGGTTTTATCTTTGCGTAGTTTAATCAATCGAGGGAACCGCAGTGCCACACCCGCAGTGTGCGACGGAGAACGAGTAACTTCATCTGCTGCAATCTCGACGACTAGTTCAGGACGCATCCATACATCTGGGACTAGCTCTTTGGACACGCTGTAGGCTGTGGGCTGTGTATCTACCGCGAGCGCATCAGCCAGTTGCTTCAGTTCCTTAATTTGTTCATCGCTCATGCCTGTTCCAATTTTGGCAATCGTCACGACAGTCTGTTCACTGGTTAAAACTCCTACTAAAAATGCACCCAGTCCAAACCCGGTGCGCTTTCCTCGCCCCAAGTAGTAGCCCAGCACCACACAATCAATCGTATCGTGTAGTTTGGCATGTGCCCCCGCAGTTTGTTTCATCTTTACCCAATACCAACCTTTTCGCCCACTTTGGTACGGAGAATCAACTTGCTTAATCACCACTCCTTCCAAACCTGCTGCCAACTTTTCTTCATGAAATGCTTGCAGTTCTTTAGGATCTGCGGTTGTCAAAAATGACGTTATTACAAACTGCTCGTTCTGCGTCAAAATTGTTTGTAAGAGTTTTTTGCGCTCAGTGAGCGGAGTTTCGAGTAAAGATCTGCCATCTACCGCTAGAATGTCAAAAATAAAAAACTTAAGTGGCACACTCTGCGCAGTTTTTTCTACATCGTGTTTTCGCTTGCGGGTAATTGTTTCTTGGAATGGCAATAATGCGCCTGTAGCTGCATCGTACCCGATCGCTTCACCATCAAAGATGGCTTCATCTGCCTTAATTTGATCAAGCAGTGCCACCAACTCTGGGAACATATGAGTAGAATCTTCAAGATTGCGAGTGAAAGTTTTAATCTGAACAGATGCACCACCGGCTACGGGATTGGGCATACCCTTACGAGAAACATGAATCTGGACACGCAGCCCATCGTATTTGGCTTCTACATACACTTCTTCCATCTTTTCTATAACTTCTTCAGGACTGGCCAAAACTTGGCAGAGCTGCGGCACAATCGGCACGCCCACTTCAATGGTGTAGTCTGCCAAAGCTTGTTGTCGCGCTGCTGCATCTTTGTGTTTCAAATAGCTTTCAGCCAACTTGCCAATATCTGCCTTTTTTTGGTACGCCGCTTCAAGTAATGAATTTTCTGCTTTTGTTCCAGTCATCGCCCATGAGAGCGCATCCAAAAGTGTCATGGTAGAGAACCCCAGTCGAAGTGTCCCGACAATAATTCTGCAAACATATTTTGCTGCAACTGGCTCAAGTCTATTAAGCAACGACACAAGTAGTTGCACTTTCTGTTCTTGAGAGCCTTCTCCACTACTTTTAGCAATTTCGATGAGTGCGGCATAGACTTCCACAATTGAAAGTGCGTTTGCCGTACTCGTGTTTTTTTTAGGTTCTGACTCAAGCTCTACCTGAACATTACTCTGCGCCAATAGCTCTTGCGCTGCCGCACCAATGTCACCGAGTCGTTTGTATGCTGTGTTCACGGTTTCTTCTCTGGATGACCAATCTACTTCGCCAAACAAAGTATCCACGGCAGTATCTGAGCCATCTGCTTGTGAGCTCTGCCACTGCGCCCGCGCTAGTGCACGCACGACCGTTTTTATTGACATTTGAAACTCAAGTGATTGATATGCAGGAAGTAATCTTCCTTCAAGTAGATAACTCGCAGCAGCCACTTCTTCAGCAGCTAGTACTTTGAAAACTTCTGCCAGTTGTGCCGTCATCTCCAGACGTGAAGCAGTCTGTTCAAGTTTTTCTAAATGGTGGGAGAAGTCAGAAAAGTGCATGGGCTTAGTCTACCGCAGAAGTGTGATTTTGAGGAGGATACTTTGAAAGACTGAGAGCGAAGAACTATTACTCAGCTAGTCTATATGTCACACCCTTGGTGATACCGCGTTTTTCGATTACACCTTTAGTAATTAAGTCCTTCATATCGCGCAAAATAGTATCTACAGAAACTTGAGGTAACACTCGCTGAGCATCATCTGAGGAAACTTCATCTTGTTGTTGGAATAATTCAAGCAAAATAATTTGGCGCTCAGATAACGCAACTTGTTTACCTAATTGTTTCTTTAATTTGAGATCTTTAGAAAGTTTCAAAACTTGTTGCTGGATTTTATCAATTTCCAAAGCCAGTCCGTAGCAGAAATATTCAAGCCAGTAGGTCAAATCTTGATTTGGGGTTTGCTGTACAGAAAGAAGTGCACTGTAGTATGCTTCCACGTCACTGTCAAAATATTTTTCAAGTGAGAAAAAGCGTTTGAAGTCGTAGTCCTGGGTGTACAACACGAGAGTAGCGAAAGCGCGAGCGGTTCTGCCATTGCCTTCCACAAATGGATGCACATACACCAGCTGATAGTGCGTAATAGCGGCTTGGAAAATTGGGTGAATGTGTGAAGAATCAGGGCTCTGCAACCACTCAAATAAATCACTGATAAGATATGGGATTTCTACAGAAATTGGAGGGCGAAAGGCGACACTGCCATCGGTGGCACTTTTGACGATTACCTGGCGATCACGGTAGTTACCCACAAATTTGTCTTCAATCAATTTTTGCATCGTTAATTTATGCAATGTTTTGAGTGTATCTTCAGTAATCAAATGTTTGAATTGTGGATCTTTTTGTTTATCTATCCAGCTAATTACGTTGCGATAGTTCAGTACTTCTTGGATATCACGCTCACGAGCCATGATACCTGTTTTTTCTTGTGCAGCTTTTGGATCAATATCACCGTCTAGGCGCACCACAGCTTGTGCTTGAGCTTCAGTCAGATCATTTCCCTCAATTTTTGTACCATAGTGCACGGTACGCGCCATAGCATCTTCGCGAAACTTGGCTTCCCATGCAGGGATCAAGGGTGAGAGATCAATAATTGATTTAGCCGCTTCAATCCGACTAATGTAAGTTAGAAGGTTTGAAGTAATTTGAAAGTTTGGTTGCAACATATGGGACATTTATCAGTACTTCGCTACTATATTGAAGTAGATCACAATTGTACCATTATTATTGCAGATTGTGCGAGGAAAAAGAGCTGAGAGCTACTATAAACTCAGCTATCTAAGCTTATCACTGTTCTTCAGTTTTTTGCTCTGTGGTTGCTTGTTCGCATAGCAATAAAAATTCTTTCTTTATATCATCAAATTTTGATAGAAACTCAGGTAAAACAGTTTCGTTGTTCATCTCTGTTGGCTCTGTAAGCTTTGCTAATGTAATTGCCGTAGTAATCCAAGGCACTATTGCATTATCACTTATCAAATCCTTGGGGAAGTGAGACAACCTATTAACTGCACCTAAAAAGGTATCTATCAGGAACTGGACTCTGCCTATAAAATCTTTTACAGGTAATTTACCCTCTTGATTACGTTTATTCAGATAATCTACTTCAGTTGCTACACGTTCAGTACCTTCTAATGAATTTTGTGAAAGCAACCCAAGTAGATCAGCAGCACAATACAGTATGCTTAGTTGCTTGATTACTTCATAATTTTCGGTATTCAAGATAAAATCTTTTGCTTTACTTTGCACAACTGCTGCCTTAAAAATAGGCCTCTTTTGTGTATTGTTGCTTTGGCTTCCAAATTTTTCTAAGTCAGCTAACATAACTTGCACGAATTCATGTTTCGTTTGAGAAGACATCGACTCAAGTTTATTATTAGATGCGATATATAATTTTGTTCCATAAATTGAGAATACACCAGCCCATATATCATTTTTTTGTTCTTCACTAATTTTCCCCTTAGTTTCTAAATCAATAAGCAAGCTGGTTGCAAGAATTATTGAGCCTGCCTCGTGTAGAAGATATCCATCAAGTAACGTAATGCCTATATCATGGAAGAGCAACCCTATAAATATACCTACGGTCAGGCCAGTTACTTCAGTAGTTGGGATGATACCTTCTTGCATCGCAAGGATAAGCCCTTTGAGGGCAATATCAAACCCGTGTACACCACCATGAAAGGTAAGGTATTCTTTTTCTGAGAAAATTTCTTGATACCGCCGTACTGCTTCAGGTACTGCAGGATGTTTATAGAGTTAATCTAATAATTTTCTAAAATTTTCTTCAGAAATAAGCTCAGTACCACTTGCTGTTTTACGTTCACCTAGCTTTTTGATCCATTCACCAGCATTTGCAGGATGCTCATTTGCTAGAACCTTATCAATCGCCTCATTATAAAAATACTTAATTTTTTCAGCTTCGGGATCTATTCTTTCAGTAGCTAAAGCAGCGTTATTTAGTCTCAAAATTTCATTGTCTTGTTGAAGTGCTGACATACAAAGTCAGCGTAACGGAAATTTTTTGATATTTCAATCCTTGTTACTCAAATTTTTCCACAAAACTTCTGGCACAGCTTGCACCAAATCAGATGCATTGAAAAATGGGCCCACTTTTTGAGCTAAAGATTCACCAGCCAGTTTATTGGCATAACTTCCCACCACGGCAGCAGTCATTTTGTCATTGGTGGCATACAGTGCAGCAATTACGCCTGCTAAAACATCTCCAGTACCACCTTTGGTCATACCTGGATTTCCCCCACTCACTTCTACCACTTCTTTGCCAGAATAGACAAAATCGACTGAACCTTTAAGCACAATCGTAATTCCTTTGGAGAGGAGATAGTCGAAGGGCTGTAGGACAGAGCGAGGTATAGCAGCATCTTGGCTAGAAGTTTCTGAAGTACGCTGCTGCTGAGTAGCCGTAGAATCATGTAAAACTCGCTCCACCAACCCCTCGAGCCGCTCCAACTCCTGATGATGCGGCGTCACAATCATTGTGTCCGTCAAAAGATCTGGATCAACCATTTGTAATGCCCCCGCATCAATCACCCATTTTTTATGGGGATATTTTTTAAGCAAATAATTGGTGACTTTTTGTGTATCGTGAGACCACTCTGCTTCAGTGGGCGCGGTCTTTACATCGATTTCTTTGAACTCCCCACGAGTCATCCCTGGTCCAATCAACACAGCATCAGCTTCTTCAAGGTATCCTTCAATATCTGTGCGCTCCACAATAATTCCATTCCAGAACTGACCTTTTGCTTCAGCTACCAGCTGATTATTACTGGGCACTGATGCATAAAACACCATGTCTACAAACTTACTGGCCACATCAAGGCTCCACTTACTGGCAGCATGAAATAAATCTGATCCACCAATGATTAATAATTTTCCATTTTGTCCTTTATGTGATTGCGGCTGTGGAAGCTGCAATTTTTGTAAATATTCACCGATACCTGTAGTTGACATAGTGAGCTCATTTTACTATAAGAACTTAGATATTTTTTAAGCAGGAAAAGACAGTTATGGAAACAGAAGCAGCATTCTATAGATTTATATATGGCACAATGAGAGACAAGATAAAATCTATTGAACAATCAACAAAAGCTCCCGACCACACAATAGTAAGTTTAAAAAATGGTTGTAGTTTTGCAATTCTTCGCGATCCTACGCCAGAAAATATCGCAATGTTCAAGCAACTTACCGAGGGAGCTTCAAGCAGAGTTGTATATCATGAAGGTTTGTATATGTTTTTTTCTGCATTGGCCACTACTAATCAGAACGATACACCGCAGTAGCACTATTCATTTGTATAACTTGCAAATTTTCTTTCCCTACCTTGTGCGCCACCCGCTCCACGGCAGCAGGATCTATGGTGGTGACTATGGACTGCTGTTGACCAAGTAAATCTGTCACCAAACCTTGACTATCTTCATCAAGTTCAGACAAAATATCATCAAGTAAGAGAATAGGAAATTCTTGCGTCTGCTCTCTCACAAATGCCAGTTCAGCAGTTTTAAGCCAAAGCACCGCCAAACGCTGTTGCCCACGAGAACCATACACCGCGACATCAATTGTAGTATTCTCCGCGCTCACTGCTTGTGTGGTAGGCGCAGGCATCAAAACTTGAAAGTCATCTTTATGAGGGCCGATCAAACTATGTCCCGAAGCAATTTCCCTTCCTAGGTACTCATCTTGCCGAGCTTGGGACATAACTGATGGATTGTATTGTATAGAAAAATCATAGGGAAACTGGACTGTTGAAAAGCTGGCTATAAAGTCACGTCTACATTTTTGAATAATTTCCCCATTTTTGAGCATACTCATGTTCCAGTACTGCAAAACAGACTGTGGTTGCTCTCGTTCTCTGACTGCTTCAAGTAGTTTATTTCGGCGTACCAATGTTTGTTCGTAGTTTGTCAGAGCTTGTTCGTAGTCTGGATATAACAAAGACAGCGGTGCATCCAAAAACTGACGTCTTCTACTTGGGGATCCTTCCACCAGCCGCATATCTTCTGGGCGAAATGCCACGACTTTCAGCTTGCCTGTGGCTTGGCGTTTTTGCCTACGGACACCATTGACGCTAAATAATCGAAACGGTGTTTTTTTACCCTGTACAGCGCCTCTCGTTAGCAGTACTTCCAGTTCTAGTTCTTCATTTTTGGCATCAAGGAGTGCCTCAATAGGCTGTGAATCTTGCAGTTCTACAATGCCTTTCACTCTGCCTAGTTCACTTTCAAACGCTACCATCTCGAGAATCTTTTCAGCTCGAAAACTATTTCCAGTCGAAAGTAAATATAAAGCTTCTATCACCGAAGTTTTGCCACTTGCATTATGACCTATAATTATTGCAGTTTTTGTGGTAAAATGTAATAAGAGCGATCTATGGATACGAAACCGCTCTAGCAAAATTTTTCTAATAAACATACTTGGCTATTGTATACCGAAGTTTCTTAGAAAATAACGCACATATGCAAAGTATTGAAAATAGACCAAATAGAATAAGCGAGCCTAGCAGGATTGATCTTCGTGTTGCAAGTGTTTTTGGTATTTTTCCTGAGCTCAAGCAGTCTCTGGATGAATTTAAACGTCTTACCGATGCCCAACTTATCAACTTACTAGGACAAAAGAAGAACTCAAGTGAAATGGCTACAGCAGTATCAGGTCTAGATTTGCAACGGTACAGGCCTCTTAGACCAGTCACTTTGCAAGGAAGAATTGAACCATCACCCATTGTTATTAGTGATTTAACTGCGTTACCAATATGGAATGATGCTGGTAGACTTAGTTTTTTAGAATTTTACGAAAGAAAAGTTCTTATAGAAAAATGTGGCTTCATTATGATTGAAGTTGATATGCGACTTCTTAAATACTTGAATGACATTTACGGAGATGCGGTGGCAGATATTGCATTGCAACAATTCACTCTTGAACTCTTATATTGGGTGGATCGCTTATTAATTAAAGCAGATGAAGATACCAACTTTGCAGAATCAAACATAAGTGAGTATACACTCTTTAAACCTAACGGAACTGGTGGGGATGATTACAGTATTGGTGTAGCGTTTACCAACCCACTGGCAGCTAAATATATCCGTGAGTTTCTACCAGTAATTCTCGATTCATTACTTACCCCATTCGTAGGACTTACTAAGAAAGATGCAAAAGTAAAAGCTATGGGTAGAGCTGTTCCAATTTCAGTTAGCAATGAAGGCGCACATAATCAAGTTGCAACTGAACAACGCATAGTAGCTGAAACACCACTTGGAGCAGAAGCAGGAGTATGGGTTGTAAATAAAGTAGGTGAAACACTCAATGATACTGTAGGTGGTTCACCTATAACTCAATTAGATACATTAATTGAAACTCTAGTTAAGAAGTATGGATTTCAGAAAGACACATTACAAAAATTTGAAGAAGGCAAGAATGCCCGGTTTATTCAATTAAGTAACCACGTTGAAATTATGCGATATTGCGCCCTTGTTGAACTAGCAATAGTAAATTATGTCAAATTTTGCAAGAGCTGCAGGAAGCTGAGATTCACATTGCCGACAAAACAATCACGCTGCGTGAGCTGTTAAATGTTGATCCAGAGTATTGTGTAAAGATCCTAGAGAGTATCAAAGCTGTGAAATTCCCTGAAGATAAGACTGATGAACGGAGTCGAATACTATTACAGCTAACCAATGCTAAAGAGCTTCTATTACAAGGATTTAAGCTTTCTCCAGATGGTGGGATCATAAATGAATCACAAATATGAGAAGCTAAATATAGAATTAAAGAAATAATTAAAAATGCACTAGAAACACTCTCTTACTCATTTGGTTCTAGAAGACTTACTGGAGCAGGATTTCATTACATCATCCATTTGTCTATTCAACTGAGTGCAATAAGCATAAAAATTGCTAAAAATATCCCGCCAGCTATTCGTGATCTTGCATTTTTAGGATTAATTGACTTGGACTCTGCAGTTGAACTAGAAGACTATATTATGCAATTGATTAAGATATACACCCAATTG
>OMIS01000014.1 GCA_900299155.1 bacterium | reverse complement strand
GGCTTCTCGGCGCTCCGTGCGGGCGGCGGCGCACGGAGCGCCTCCAACTCGACGGACTCTTTTTCTCTGTTGGTCGGGGAGACAGGACTCGAACCTGCGACCTCACGCTCCCAAAGCGCGCATTCTAGCCAACTGAACTACTCCCCGAGTAATTGAGCTACGTTATTATATCAGCTTATTTGAAGATATTTGTAACAGCAGCAATTCTCATGTATAGTGCCTCGAGAGGGACTCGAACCCACACAGCTTTTAAGGCTATCAGATTTTAAGTCTGACGCGTCTACCAATTCCGCCATCGAGGCTTGTTGCTTGAGTAACTTTTTCAAGTGCTCAGTTCACAACACACGCAATTATAACACTCAATTGAGTAAAAGTAGTATATAATATCAGCTTCGCGGCAAAAGCTGCTCCCTATTCAAAAAGGCCGTATGAAGTTTGATAGATCAAACAAAACCTTATTCTTCTTAATTTTGCTGATGCTAGTCAATGCACTCGCATATGGCACGATTATTCCGTTATTGTATCCATTTGCAAAGCAGTTCGGCTTAAGTGAGGAAGGTTTAGGATTATTATTTGCATCATTTTCACTATTTCAGTTCTTGGCCACTCCAGTCATGGGCCGTCTCTCTGACCAATATGGCCGACGCCCACTCCTTCTAGTGAGTATTTTTGGCACAGGGGTCTCACTAATTATGTTTGGTTTGGCACACAGTATCTGGCAGTTATTTCTAGCACGCATTATTGATGGTATTACAGGAGGCAATATTTCCGTAGCACAAGCGGTAATAGCTGACACTACATCTGGAAAAGAACGCGCAAAGGCGTTTGGTATGATTGGTGCTTCCTTTGGATTTGGCTTCTTACTTGGACCAGCAATTGGTGGTTTCTTGAGTACGTATGGTTTAAGTGCCCCATTTATTTTCTCTGGTATTCTTGCATTTATTGCGACAATTTTTGGCTACTTCTTCCTTGAAGAAAGTTTACCTGAAAACGTTAAAGTTCATGAACGCAAAGAGCCATTATTTAACTTTGGTGAGATGATCCATACCTTGCGTAAACCAGTGGTGGGAACATTGATTTGGGTTAGCTTAATTGTTTCTTTGGGCTTCAACTCATTTATTCTGGGTTCTCAATCCTTCACCAATGATGTACTCCATTTATCAACCTTGAAGATTGGTATTTACTTTACTCTAACGGGTCTGATCAGTATCTTGATGCAGGCTGTAGGTATAAAATTTATTTTGCAGAAGGTTAAGTCAAAACCGTTGGTGGTTACTATCAGTTTGCTTGTAGCAGCCGTGGCTAGTGCGATTGTCTTTTTGGCCACTGGTTACATAAGTTTCACTGTCTTATCATTCCTATTTTTCATTGGAAGCTCTCCACTTATGCCACTTATTTCTGGGTTGCTGTCAGAATCTGTGCATCCAGATGAGCAGGGTGTGATCCTCGGCATTAATCAGTCTTATGTTTCAGTGGGACAAGTTTTTGGGCCACTGATGGCAGGCTTTGTGGCAAATTATTCCCATGAAAGCGTCTTTATTATGGCTGGAGTGATTTTTGCTATTGGCTTTGTGCTCATTAACGCGCACAAGAATCAAATTGCAGGAATTGAAAAGACACAGTAGAATACACTAGTAGTGCGGGTGTAGCTCAACGGTCAGAGCTCCAGTTTTCCAAACTGGTGACGAGGGTTCGACTCCCTTCACCCGCTCATACAAAAATCCCCGCAACGAGGGATTTTTTGTATGAATTGGTCGTAAGTGATTTGAAATTCAAGCCATGAGTCTAAGCAAACATTAGTCTTTATAATGCCACCACACATATAGTGCTGTAACAACTATTGCACTCCCCCAGCTTCCGATCTCCCAATATCCAATTGTAAACTCGCTATTTAAACCTAAAAAGTATGATACTACTGTAATTTCATCAAATATTAGACCTAAGCCTATACCCATAAAAAATGCCTTGCTTCTTGGAAACTTTTGTGGGATTACTATTGTTATTACAGCTATCAGAATACCAGTATACGCATGATGCCAGTGATCTTCCTTAATGCCTTCCATCCAAGATTGCTGCCAGGATAGTGCTAAAAACAATCTTGAGCAAAGCATTGTACAAATCACTGTAATAAGATGGAGTTTCTGTACTATACTTAAATTTTTCCCCGTACTGCTATAAGATTGTACCGTATCTAATTTGTGTGAACTCATATGCTTAGTATACCAATAAAATACTCCCTAAAGTGGAGCTACTAGAGGGAGTAAATAGTAAAAAAAGCGTACTTTACTTTGCTAAAGTGCCAATCTTCATGCTCATCAGTGCTGCTTCTACATTGGCCATGTTTTCTTTATGTTCACGTTCACCTGTAATCATACTTGTCCCATCTTTACCACATGCCTTTAAGATAGCAGCGCCACCAGGATGATTAGATACGAAATCAGTTACGTTATATACACTCCCATCCACAACTGTCCAACAGTCTGAAGCTGATTTATGTGCAGCGACTTCACTTAACGTATATGTTTTTGAAGTATCAGTACTAGTACTTGGTGAGCTCTGAGGCATGGTACTAGCGGGGAGCTTATCTTCAATAGCTGGTTTATTCATATTTGCTGGCTGACCACTTGGTGATGAAAGGCTGCATCCAGATAAAATCAGAGCACTGCTGGTGAGTGCTACAACACTTACTACAACTTTTTTCAACATAGATTCCTTTATCTAGTGAGTTTCCCTACTACATACCAGTATACTGAAAAAACTTAAATTTTCCTTAATTAATTACTATTCTTTTGCAAAAAATCTAAGACAACTTCCTTAAATTCATCTGGATGAAAATAAAAAATATCATGCCTACTTTCTATTTCTGCATATGTTTTTGGTTGAGCAGCAGCTTCATACAGTACTTGTGCATCTTCACTTTTCACAACATCATCATGGAGTGCTCGAATAATTAAAATGGGCACATGTACTCGAGTAATATAGTTTTCAGCAGTAAATTTTTGATACTCAGTACCAAACTCAGTATACGCAAGTTGTTTCATAAGAGGCAGAAATAAAGTTGGTGATACTCCCTCTCTGGTAAGTTGAGCACTAAACAAAGAATCAAAATTGGCATAGGGTACTGATGCGATGATGAAATCACCTTTCCCTGTTTGTCCTACTTCGATAATGCTCGAAACGGCTCCCATCGAAATACCTAGAAAACCAATTTTTTTATTGTTATTTTCTGGAAGCAGCTTCATTTGATCATACACTGCTTCGAGATCTTTCCACTCATGAACGCCCATTGAAATTTGCTGACCTTCACTTTCGCCATATGAACGTAAGTCAAGCAATGCTGTGCTATATCCTGCTTTTTGCAAATACTCCACTTGTCCAAATACTGCAGATTTTCCACCAGGATTTCCATAGCCATGTACCAAAATCACAACACCCCGTGACTTTTCTACAGGAAAGTACCAATATGCAATTTTTTTATTATCACGCGTAGTCACAAAGTATGTTTTTGGTTTGCTTTCTGGTGTAAAAGTAAGTATAGCATCAGCATGATGTGTGGATACGTTGAACTGCAGCAAATTCCAGGTCCAAAATAAGCATGTGAAATACACAGTGCACAACAGTAATGAAGCAAAGAAAATGTACTTCATACATATAGTATAGCAAGATTTACTGGGGGTATTTAGGCATGAATCATGCCAGTACTAATCATACTAGCTACAACACCATGATTTTCATTTACCATTGCACCAAAAACTATGTTTTTAATTTCCCTATATGTTGCTCTTATCGCATCGCTTCTATCATTTCTTCTTTTTCTTTCAGCACGTGATTCCATTTTCTGTAGATGGTATTTCCACAGTGCAATATCCCACAAACTCATACAAAGTACCCCATTACTCCATTCTCCGCGTCTAAATACTCCTCCGATTCTATGATCTGGATAACCGGGAAGAAACTGGAAAAATTCTACTTCAATACCATCAATAGTAAACTGGATTACTGAGTTCCCAATAGCTCCTGGTACTTCTTTGCCGTGCTGCTTGAGATATTTCCAGACTGTGGGATTGTCTACATAAAAATCTAAATCACCAGGCCGCCGTCGTAAATATTGATCTATAGTTTGCTGCGCAATACTTGCTGAACCTACCAACAAACACAGGTGTGGAGGTATACCTATTTTTCAATAATCTTTACGACATTTTCTTTATGATTGTGATGATGTTTCTCTAAACTGTGTTGTAGCGGCATGTACTACTATTTATAGTACTACCACTGACATTCACTCTGCAACCGTGGCACTTTAGTATATGAAAGTATTTTTTAAAGAGATTTATACAGCTGCGTGTACTTCTGCTTTTGTGAGCTCTCGGTATGGAGCATCATGTAAGTCAGTCAGTGAGAGCTTGCCAAATTTAATACGCACGAGGCGCACCACTTCATAGCCAATTCTCTCAAACATGCGGCGGACTTGTCTGTTATATCCTTGGTGAATGGTCACTTCCAAGACTGTTTCATAGTCCTTCTCTTCTACAACATCTAAACTATCTGGCCGAGTAAAACCTTCTTTTAGTTTGACGCCTTCGCGCATCATGTTGAGTGCTTTATACGTAGGCGTCCCTGCCACAGTAGCTCTGTATGTTTTAGGAATCTCAAACTTTGGGTGGGTCGTTTTATACGCAAAATCACCGTCATTGGTTACAATCATTAATCCTTCACTTTCATAATCAAGCCGTCCAACAGGGTATAGTCGTTCGGTGGTTTCAGGAAGTAACTGCAAAATTGTACGTCTGCCAAGTTCATCCTGAGTAGTTGAAACATAGTTGCGAGGTTTATAGACTAGAAAGTATCTCTTTGTTTCTGCGGTTTTTAGACGCTTACCTAAAACATGTACTTTGTCCTTTTGTGCATCAATCCGCTGTCCTACATGTGCCACTTCCCCATTCACCTTTACTTTGCCTTCCGCAATCAATTCCTCACTTTTCCTTCGTGAAGCAACTCCTGCTTGTGCCATGTATGCTTGTAACTTTATAGATGCCATAGCTGTATATTATATGCCAAAATTCTGATAATTGCCTGGCAATATCAATATTTTGTTTCTGACAGCGTGCAGCATGCGCGGTATAATTGCAGGGAAAATTAGTATATGCAGATTCAGCTATAGTTTATTTATGTCAATTACACCAAAAGCCTACATGCGTGAATGGATCAATGATGGTATTCGTGCATACTTCAAACTCCAGAAATTTAGAGAAGTAGAAACACCACTTTTTGTGGCTAATCCAGATCCAGAACCTACTATTGAGCTCTTTCAAACCGTCCACAAAGCCAATGACTACGCAGTAACAGGATACTTAAATGGTAGCCCAGAATTTATGATGAAAAAATTATTGTCAGCAGGCTCTGGCAATATTTTTCAAATCTGCAAGAGTTTTCGTAATGGTGAGCCGGTCAGTTCCCGCCATAATCCAGAATTTACTATTTTAGAATGGTACCGAGTGGAGTCAGATTACAGAGATGTGATGCAGGACTGCGAAGGGTTATTTAGATTTTTACACAGCTATGTGGCTGCTCTCAAAGCAGATAAACTGGCACATCCATATGCTATTGATGCACTCCCTACTTCAGATTTGATCTTACGATTCAAAGGTAAAGAATATGATCTGAGTGGTAGCTGGGAGCGACTAAGTGTCCCGCAAGCATTTGAAAAATATGCGGGTATCACTACAGAAGAGCTACTCACTGAGGCACTTTTACTCACTAAAGTGAGGGAAAAAGGCTATGCAGTAGATGAAACTACTACCTATGATGATGCATTTTACCAAGTCATGCTCAATGAAATTGAACCTCACCTTGGTGAAAGTAAACCCACCTTTTTATATGATTATCCTGCCAGCCAAGCTGCACTTTCCAAGAAAAAAGCAGAAGATCCTCGGCTAGCAGAGCGGTTTGAGTTGTACATCGGTGGTTTAGAAATTGGTAATGCATTTTCTGAACTTGCCGATTGGAAAGAACAGCAGGAGCGGTTTGAGAATCAGCTTGCAGTACGAAAAGAAAACGGACAAGCTGTTTGGGGTGTTGATGAGCACTTTATTGATGCTTTAAAATCTGGGTTTCCTCGCTGTGGTGGTATCGCAATTGGTGTTGATCGGTTGGTGATGCTTTTTACTGACTCAGCTGAAATATCAGAAGTGTTATTCTTCCCTGCTAATAAAATTTTTAATTTGGAGTAGTAATTAATTCTTAATTTATCAAATCACATTTATCAGGTACAATACGTCTGTTCCAGATTGAAAGGATTTATGACAATAAACGGCGGCAATATTCGCAAAGGCATGTACATTCTCTTTAAGAATGAACCATACCAAGTTACAAAAACAGACTTTATGAGTCCTGGAAAAGGTTCTGCATTCATGCGCGTCAAAATGCGTAATGTAAAGAACGGTAACTCTCAAGAATTCACCTACAAATCTACTGAATCTGTGGAAGAAATTGAAGTGATGAACATTGAGATGCAGTTCTTATATGCTGATGATACTGAAGCTGTATTTATGGATCAACGTACCTTTGAACAAACCAGTGTCCCACTTCCTTTAATTGAAGAAGATTTACCACTCTTAACACCAGAAGCTATGGTATATGTAGTGCTCTATGAAGATAAAGCAATTGGAGTGCGCCTTTCTCCAAAAGTAACCCTCCAAGTCACATATGCTGAAGATGCTGTGGCGGGAAACACCGTGGGTAATGCTCGCAAAGAAGCTGAACTGGAAACAGGTATGAAGCTCTTAGTTCCTCTCTTCGTTAAGACAGGTGACAAGATTATCGTGGATACAACCACCCACGAGTACGTCTCAAGAGCATAAAAGCTATCATTTGATATATTTAGATGTACAAACATCCCTATAAATATCTAACAAAAAGCATCAAAATACTATTTATAGTAT
>OMIS01000013.1 GCA_900299155.1 bacterium | reverse complement strand
CTCTCTTATGACTGACGCTGTCTGAAGGATTGACGAGCAAGCGCGCATACGCCAAAACATCTTTAATTTCTTTGCGTTCGTAGAATTTAGTCCCACCAATCAATCGATACGGAATACCATATCGGATCAATGCTTCTTCAAAAAGCCGTGACTGTGCATTGGTGCGGTACAAAATAGCGATCTCATCAAGTGGCACGCCACGATTCCGCTTAATCCTAATCTCATCAATAATTTTCATGGCTTCCAGTTCTCCTGAACCAGTTTCCATGCAGACTAACTGCGCCCCTGAAAGATTCTCTGTCCAGAGTTGTAAAATCGGATGCGAGGTATTTTTTGAGATCACAGCGGTGGCAGCATCCAAAATACTTTGAGTGGAACGGTAGTTTTGTTCAAGTCGGTATTCTTTGATCGTGGGGTAATCCGTTTTAAGCTGGAGCATATTTCTATAATCTGCACCACGCCAGGCGTAAATACTTTGGCTAAAGTCACCAACCACATACAAATTATTTTCTGGTTCTGCCCACAGTTTGGTTAATGCATACTGCGCTTTGTTGGTATCTTGGTACTCATCTACAAGCACATGCTTAAATTGTTGCTGATAATACAAGCAAATTCGCTGGTGGTTTTGCAATAACTTCACCACTTTAAGCATCAAGTCATCAAAGTCTACAGCTTGAGCTTCTTTGAGCGCATGTTCATACAGTTTATAGACGCGCGCGACAAAATTATTGAAGTCACCTGCTGTAGTTTCCGCAAACTCTTGATAGGAAATCAGCTCGTTTTTGGCTTTTGAAATCACCGCTTTGACACTTTGTGGGCGGTATTCATTGACATCAAACCCATGCTGTTTATAGATGTCTTTCAATAGTGACATCTGGTCATCACTATCATAAATCACAAAATTGGGATCAAGTCCTGCAAATCGGCCGTGAGTGCGCAAAATCCGAGCACAAATACTGTGAAATGTGCCTGCATACGGCAACTGACTACCCGTTAAACGCTCAATGCGCTCCTTCATCTCTCCAGCGGCTTTGTTGGTAAATGTCACCAGAATAATATTGCTCGCGTCAACGTCCCGCTCCTGGATCAACCAAGCTGCATGGTGTGTTAGCACGGTAGTCTTACCACTACCTGCTCCTGCTAATACCACAGCTGGCCCACCTTCATGTTGGACCGCCACGCGCTGTGCAGGATTAAGTTTTGCTAAAAGTTCGGACATTCAGATCCATACTAGCATTACTTGCTGCACACGAAAAGTTGGAAAATGAGCGGGTTGGTTTTACTACTACCATGCGCATTCATCCGAGGTATAGTAAAAGTACTATGTCAAAACTTATCATTGCCAACTGGAAGTCCAATAAAACACGTCATGGGTTGGAAGAGTGGTGGGATGCGTTTATCAGTGAGTACACTCCTGCAGAAGGCAATCTAGTTGCTGTTGCACCTCCATTTACCCTACTTGCTGAGCTACGCGGATTCATGAAACCTATTGAAACTTTGCAACTGGCCGCTCAAGATGTCAGTCCATATCCTATGGGAAGTTATACAGGTGCCGTTAATGCTCAGGAACTGCAAGAGTTTGGCGTAAAGTATGTGATCGTGGGGCATTCTGAGCGTCGTCGTCATTTTCATGAAACCCATGAAGATGTGGCACGCAAGGTGCGTGAAGTTTGTAATGCAGGCATGACTCCTATTTTGTGTCTTGATAAAGAGTACATCACAGAGCAAGCTGCAGCCCTGGGTGGTGATCTGTGTAGTTCAAGTGTCATAGCGTATGAACCACTCTCTGCTATCGGCAGTGGAAAAAATGAAGATGTAGGTACTGTTCAGACAATACTTGCTGAAATACGCCAAGCATTTGGTCAGGAAGTTCCCATTATCTACGGAGGAAGCGTTACTCCAGAGAACGTCGGTGAATATGCCCTTGTTTGTGATGGTGTGCTCGTGGGCGGTGCTTCTTTGGATGGCAAAAAGTTTGCTGAGCTTGTTTCTCGTGTTGAATAACCGGGGTTATTTAACTTGGTAAATAGTGATCGTGTCGCTACTGTAGACGATTTTGTACTGGTGGAATTTTGTGGGAGAAAAATGATACTCTTTGAGTTCTTGATTGCCTACATATATATATGAGACGTTATTTTTTGAAAGTAACTCAATGCCTCCAACTTCAGCGTACATATTCTTAACTGCTCGTTCTTTTTCGGTATAGTTGATACCATATGTCCACAGCCAGCCTGGATATCCCATCACAATGGTTCTGCCAGTCAACATTGGAACCGGATGGTTATGATTATTGGCAGTAAGAAAGACAGCGTCTGGAGGGGTGTTTTCTCTCACCCAAGCTGCTGCGGCAAGTTCTTCTGAAGTGATAATCTGCCAATCCAGTTGGTACTCGCGGGCAATACTAATAATTCCTCCACTCAGCTGTAGAACGAAGATGAATACAACAGTGCTAATAGTGAGAGTTTTCAGCTGCTTACTTTGCCTGCTCCCCCATTTCCAGAAAGCATGCAATACAAGGGCAGTCAAACAGGCCATCGCCCAGTGGCTATAGAGCATGAATTTGGTGTTATCCCATGCACTGGGTTGAAATAGATAGAGATTGCACAATATAAATAAAAGCAGCAGTGGTGTCAGGATGTTTTGAAGAAATTTTGCATCACGTTTGATCAAGAAGACATAATAAATCCCAATGAGCGTAGTCAGAAGCTGTATGCCTAAATTTTTGATCCAGAAGATGAGTAGAGATCCTTCTGTATTGAGCCAGCCAGGCTTAAAACTCACAAAGCTACTAGTACTTGTCCCCGTGAATTGCCAGAGTAACTGTGGCAGTACTAAACAGACTAGTAATAGGCCTGGTTTCATCCACTCTGCAAGAAGCTGCTTAAATGATTGTGTATGTGTCACGAGATTCATCAAAAGATACCATGCCCAGACTCCGCAGATCACAAGAAACGAATGAATGTGAAACAGTGGTAACATTCCAAGTAAAAATACGAATAAATACCGAATAAAACTTACTTCATCTGCGTGTAAAGTGCGGCAATTATTTAGCTCGTTTTTACTTGTAGCAGATGTAAAAAATGTACTCGACTGAGCGAGGATAATTAGTAAAATAACAGCAGTACAGAAAACCGAGATCCCCATCAAGATCCCCCGCTGTGGAAGCAATAAATCAGTAACAACTTGCGCCCAGTACAAGCCATGCTCTTCATAATGTACATAGTTATGAGGAATGTCTTGTAAAAATTGCCAAAGTGTACTGCCAGATCCCAGCCAATCTTGGTATGCGTACCAGATTCCGACATTACTATTGGATAAAAATAATACCGTACTCCCAATCCCAATCCAGAACGACTGCGTTATACGCATACATGCACTAAAACACAGCATAACTACTGCCATGGCAGTAACAACGCTGGTGATTAGGAGGGAGTATTGTATGGACATGCCATTCTGGAGTAAGGTGGCCGTATAAAAATCAAACAAAAATGGATAGGTTAATTTCGCTTCAGGAAAAATGGGAAATTGCAAAATAGGCTGTGCTTTTTCTGCAAAATGATAGATAAGGCTACTATGGAGTGCCAAGTCCCCCCAAGTATTACTTCCAGAATACCAGCCGTCATCTTGTATTGAAAAAGAGTGGTGTGCGAAGACAGTACTAAAGACAAGTGCCCATCCAATACAAAATATGCTAAAAACGATACGTTGCCATGATGAGCCAAGTGTGATGAATTTAGGCGGCTGAAAAATCAGTTGCCAAATAGAGTGACGCTTCTGTGTAAACTGTGCTCTCTTGAGAAGGTGTAGCTTTTTATGAATTAAGAGAGAGATCCCACTAGCTGCCCCCATGCTTAACAGCCACCCCAGTGGTACTCCCACCGTATAACCAAAAAGCAGCGAGCACAGAAAACTAAACCAGGTAACGACCAATAAACCAGTCGTATATGAAATAGATACAAACTCGAACCTGTACCACAGCACAGGTAATGATTTAATTATGATGTATCCAGAAAAAAATGTGATTAGTAATTCTAAAAAACTTAGCATGCTTGCCTGTAGTTAGTTAAGTTTGGCATATGCTCCATTGACCCAACCTTCACCTGAATTAAAAGAAATTTTATACCACCCATTTTTTTGTTCACCCAAATATTGATATTGAGCGCCTATTGGAGCAAAACCTTTTTCTGCACCTTTGCTATCTGGAGCTTCCCTGACGCGCAGAACTTCTTTACCTTCTTGGAAGAAACCCGTTTTGAGAATTGTAATCATACCATTGGTAGTCGCACTGAGAGTACTGCTGGCTGCTACGGGAGCATCTGGCTGGGCCTGTATTTTTTCTCCAGCTGAAGGTGTGGCAGTTACTGCGTCACCACTATCTGCATTGGCCTCTGGATCTGTGTTTGAGGCAGTCTGCAGCTTACCCAGTTTGATGGTAACGTGCGTACGGTACCCTGGTTTTACGTCAATCCCATGGTGTTGTGTTTCGTATGAAGGCAAAGTAACCTCAAACTCTTGAACCCCACTTTGAACGTTGGTAAGAACCACAGGTGAGAACTCTTTTTTATTATTTATAGTAATAATTGCAGTATCGGGAATCGTAGTGAAACTCACTTCGCTTGCATTTTTATCTTTCAATGCTTCTAACTCAATGATCACTCCACTACTGAGCTCTGGTCGTTTATCTGGCTTCCATGTAATGACTGTCAGCAGCCCTTTGCGCAGGGTGATATCTGTTTCATAGGGAACATACTCAGTATTTTCTGGTTGGATTTGGATGTGATAAACCCCAGGTTTGAGATTTTTTTCAATAAGTGGCGTTTTATTGAGGTACTGCCCATCGATAAAGACAGAACTGGACTGGTCTGGAGTTATAACTTGTAATCCAGATTTGGCCTTATAGTCCATAGGATTAAAGCTACAACCACTCAAGGTTATTGCCGCCACAAGAATAACTAATATATGGCGAAACCATCTCATATCATTAGTGTATCATGAAAGCATGCGTATGGCTCTGGATTATATAAGAGCTCGTGATAATACTTCGCGAACATCTTTCACAGGTACGTACGTAATATCATTTTTGACTGATTCAGGGATTTTTTCTAGATCTCGCTCATTATCTTTTGGAATCAGAACTGTGGTACTGCCTGCTCTGCGAGCAGCAATACTCTTTTCTTTTAATCCCCCAATTCGGAGTACTCGGCCGCGAAGTGTTACTTCCCCCGTCATAGCCACCGTGCGCTTTACTGGACGTTTAGTAAATGCTGAAACAATTGCAGTAGTGATAGTTACTCCAGCTGAAGGGCCGTCTTTGGGCACTGCCCCTTCAGGAACGTGGATGTGTACATCTGTTTTTTGCAGAATCTTTTGATCAATCCCGAGCTCCTTGGCATTTGCTTTTACAAATGTCAGCGCTGCTTGTGCAGACTCCTTCATCACATCACCTAGTTTGCCCGTGAGTTGGATGGTGCCTTTGCCTGGAGTGAGTGCAACTTCAATAAACAGCACTTCCCCTCCTACTGATGTCCATGCCAAACCAGTTGCCAATCCCACTTGATCTTCTTCTTCAGTTAAGGTGACGTCAAATGGCTCTGGTCCTAGGTACTCGCGTACTTTAGTTGCGGTAACTTCAATTTTTTGCATGTCTTCATGTTCCATCAGTTCACGCGCTGCTTTTCGTGCCAATTTATTGAGAGTTCGTTCTAGTGACCGCACTCCAGCTTCACTAGTGTATCTGCGGATGACATGCATTACTGTTTCATCTGAAAGGTCAATGTTTTTAGGAGTTAAACCATTGGCTTTGAGTACCTTATCCATCAAATGTTCTTTGGCAATGTGAAACTTCTCTTCTTCTGTATAGCCAGAATATCGGATTATTTCCAGACGATCACGGAGTGGGCCAGGAATAGTATCCAAAGTATTGGCTGTGGTGATAAAGATCACTTCAGAAAGATCAAATGGAGTATCTAAATAGTGATCTGCAAAGCCTTTGTTCTGCTCAGGATCAAGTGCTTCTAAAAGTGCAGCCGAAGGATCTCCACGATGATCTGAACCAATCTTATCTACTTCATCCAGCATAAACACAGGATTCATGGATTTTGCTTGGCGAATTCCACTCATGATTTTGCCTGTCATAGCTCCAACATAGGTACGGCGATGTCCTCTGATCTCAGCTTCATCATGAATGCCGCCCAGAGAAACTTTCACAAACTTACGTCCTAAACTCTTTGCAATGGATTGCCCAATACTGGTCTTACCCACTCCTGGAGGGCCGACGAAACATAAAATGGTCGGTAAACTGACGTGCGTTGTTTTGAGTTGTTTTTGCTTACGCAACAAGACAGCGATGTACTCTAAAATGCGATCTTTAACTTCTTCCAATCCATAATGATTGGCGGCCAAGCTCGCACTCGCTTTTTCTAAGCTAACTTCGCCTTGTGCACGCTTATTCCAAGGCAGTTCAAAAATAGTATCCAGCCAAGTGCGGACATATCCTGCCTCAGGATTATTGGGTGACATCACGCGTAAGCGTTTAATTTCTTTTTCAATTTTTTGTGCAGTCTCAGTATCAAAGAATTTGGTGCGGCGAAGTTTTTTGAAGTAATCATCAACGATCTCATCATCATCATCTGCGCCTTCTCCCAGCTCTTTTTTAATAACTTGCAAGCGTTCTCGCAAAACACTGTCACGCATGTGTTTATCAAATTTTTCTTGTGTCTTATTTACAACATCTTTTTCAATTTCAAGTACCTTCAACTCATGTGCCAGGTGTTCAATCACGCGCTTCACGCGCAGCTTCACGCTAGTAAGCTCAAGTAGTTCCTGCTTTTCGGTAGTTTTAATAGAAAGTGTGCTGGCAATCTGATCTACTAGTTCACCATTGGTTACGCCACCCATCAGCTTCATAAAGTTGAGAAACTCTACTGGTTTACCCAGGTGCACTGCTTTACGGAACTCTTTCTGCAAATGTTTGACGAGTGCTTCCATTTCCTCATCTTTATCTTGCGCGTCACTGAGTTCGGTCACTTCAGCACTCAATTTTAAGCCAGTGGACACAAAATGATTGATCTTCACTCTGCCCACGCCACGGACAAGTGCATTGACACTGTTGTCTACTTGCAGCGTTTTCTCAACGACTGCCAGCGTTCCGATCTCGTAGAGGTCGGCAGGCTGTGGCACTTCAATATCTGGGTTACGCTGAGTAAGCAGCACGATCATCTTTTTGCTCTTGGCGGATTCTTTAATAGCATTGAGAGAAATACTTCTTCCAAATGTCAGAACTGACTCTGTACTTGGGAAAAGCACTCCTTCACGAATCGGTATTACAGGCAAAATGTGTGTAGAGGGATGTTTAGTTTTACTACCACTCTTTGCAATCTTTTTTAGTGGTGTCTGAGAAATAATCTGAGATTGATCAGTTGTTTTGTTTGTCTCACTATCTTCTGAAATGGCAGCATTCTGCTTATCAGCACTCACTGAATTTGTGAGCTGGTCCATACCGGCAGACTCTGAGCTTGTTTCCTGGGAAAACTCTGGTTTAGAGATGGTTTCTTCTGGTTTTATATCTGTAGTATCAGTCATAGATTAGCATTCTAACTAGTAGTCTGCTAAATTGCAAGTGTAAAAACATACTTATAACTCTAAATTGCTGCTCTTGCATCTCTCTTGTAAAAAATGGTACAACTATAAAATATGTACAAAACACCAAATAAAGCGAAGACAACAAAATTTAGAGCCGTGATTGGAGTATTTAGTGTATTTGGATTGGCTATTGTTTCTTTAGGAGTTTTACTAGCATCAAAGAATGCAGCTTCAAATAGTACTGATTTAGCATCAAAAGCGTATAGTGGCTGGGGTGGTGATGTCGTTACTGGATCGTATTCGGATACAGGTCGTCGTACAACAGGATTAAATAGAATGGAGTATGATCCTGAAAATAGAACTGTATCAGGATCAGGATCAGGATCAGGATCAGGATCAGGATCAGGAGGGCCAATTACAAGTACCCCACCACAGGATAATCATGTGTACTTGCCTATACACAATGAACCACCATCTCCGCCACAGGATAATCATGTCTATATTCCTGT
>OMIS01000012.1 GCA_900299155.1 bacterium | reverse complement strand
TAAAAAACTCGACTCGTTTGTGCGAACAGCAAGCCTTGAAAATGGACAGGTGATTCATGAAGAAATAGTTGATTCTAGCACGCTTTTTGGGCTCTGGTACTTCGGCATGCTCAAGCAGGATCATCCGCTTTTTATCAAAACCCAGCGCCAAGTGGACGCGCGCTTGAAAACACCTGGGCCTGTAGGTGGCTATATCCGCTACGAACAGGATCACTACTTTAAATCTACAGATCTTTCTAATCCTTGGTTTATTACAACACTCTGGGAAGCTGAGCGAACGCTGCATAAGTCACAACTTACCCTTGATGATCTCAAGTATGTTGAACAAGTACTCAGTTGGGTTTTGAACTATAAGTATCAATCTGGTGTTTTGGCAGAACAATTAAACCCATATACGGGTGAATCACTTTCTGCTACTCCACTTGTCTGGAGCCACGCAGTTTATATTGAAACTGTTTTGCTTTATATAGAGCGAAAAAAAGAACTAGAAAACTTTGAGAACAAAACTGCCAGAGTCATGCATGAGTTATAAACGGGCGCATTTGTATGTGCCATACATATGCCATAGAAACGCTAATCTGTTTCTTTAGTTTCATATCCATCTCTTGCATCTTAGTGCTGTGCTCGTTAGTATGCAGGTAGTATGCAAAAACTTTATTTAGGTATTGATGGTGGTGGTACAAAGACAGACGTCATCTGTACAGATGACCAGCAACATGAGTTCGGGCATGGTTCTTCAGGACCTACCAACTTAACTTCAACTACTGTAGGTGCCGCTAGTTTTAACCTCAAGGAAGCCATTCGCCAGGCCTTAGAAAATGCTCCCCAAGATAGAGAGATAGTATCTGCAGTTATGGGCTTAGCGGGGATGGACTCACAGCGTGAGTATGAAGTGGCCTATAAGACGTTTATCGACATACTGCATCCCTATGGAATTAAAAATTTTACGCTAGTTAATGATAGTATGATTGCTTTGGAAAATGGCACTAATAATCAAAATGCTGTAATTGTCATATCTGGTACTGGCTCAATATGTGTAGGAAGAAATGCTAAAGGTGAAACAGCTAAAACTGGCGGAATGGATTATTTATTGACTGATCAGGGTTCTGGCTATGATATTGGCAGGCACATTTTACGCGAAGCTGTAAAGAGTTTTGATGGTAGGCGGCATAAAACCATTTTAGAAGATTTAGTCTGTAAGCATTTTTCTATTGCGGATATTAGTCACTTAAAGAATGAAGTGTACAATCCTCTCTTGAATAAAATTGAAGTAGCTGAGCTTTCACAACTCTGTAGTATTGCATACGAAGCTGGTGATGAAGCAGCCAAGGATATCTTTGAGTGGATTGAACGAGAATTAATTTTGATGATTCAGACTGTTATTAAGCGACTCGAGCTGGAACACACACCAACAGATCTAGTTCTCTCAGGCTCGATCTTGAAAATTGAGCATGTACAGCAAGCTATCAAAAATCAGGTAATTGCGGACTTCCCAGAAGTTTCGTTTGTTTCACCAGAAAAGCCTCCAGTCTTTGGAGCCCTTAAAATGGCGCTCAAGAAATAGTCCGATCTATTGTATAATAGTTAGTATGAGACCACATAGCTTTGCAGTACTAGCAGTGCTTTTATATTTACTCAGAAATGCTACTGCAACAAAGAGATTTTTTACGGTAACTTTTGATATTTATAAGGGAAGCAATCGTATTGAAGATCGTTCATTTCAAGTAAGTGTAGATGATGTAAGCTCTGATCGTTGGAAAATGCGTGTAAATCGTACAAGTAGTACAGTTAAGTATTACTGTGAAATTGAAATAAAACGATTAATGGCAAATAAAGAAGAGTTTATTATCAAGCACAATCATGAAGCAGAAAATAATCATAACCGCTGGATAGATGAAGAAGTATCTATATATTCTGGTGAATTACGAGGTAGATATATGAACCATGGATTATATCGAGAATTCAAAACTTATCAGAAACCAGAACCTCATAACTTACAGATATATAGTGATTTCCAAGACCATCGCTATGCGGTCACTTCAATATATTAATCCTTTATATTGCTGAAATTGTGCTATAATAGCTATATTAGTTTTTTGAACACTAATACAGTGTTAATGCGAATATCATTCCTTTCCCCTGTATCATCATTTTGTTCATAAACTACTGTAGTAGTAGTCGGTTTGTGGAATCACAAACCATAAAAGGGAATCATGGATACTCAATCCCCTCAAGCAGGACAGCAAGTAGCTGATCCAAAGAAATTATTTGTTGGAAATGTGCCTTTCAACACAAGCGAAGATGAACTTCGAGATTTATTCGCACAATATGGCACTGTCACTTCAGTCAAACTCATCACTGACCGCATGACTGGTCGCTCCAAAGGTATTGCCTTTGTGGAAATGAGTTCTGAACAAGAAGCTCAAGACGCAATCAATGGTGCAAACAACCAAGAATTTGGTGGTCGTCCACTCGTTGTGAACGTCGCTCGTCCACAAGTTCCTCGTGAACAACGCTCATTTGGTGGTAACGGTGGTGGCTATCGTGGTGGTTACAATGACCGCCGTGGTGGTAATGATCGCCGTGGTGGCGGACGTGGCTTTGGCGGTGGAAACCGTGGTGGCTATGATCGCGACTAATTAGTTTTTGCTAATCGAGAAGCCCCCTGAGTAATCAGGGGGCTTTTTTGTAGTTCTACAGCCAAGAAACTCGTTCGTTTGACTGGAGCACAGAGGATAATTTTCAGTACATGAATTGAATACCATGTCATGGTAGGATCTCAAGTTTAGGATGCGAACTTCAAAATTTTTTACCATACAGCTGGTGATGCTGGTAGTTTTTATCTATGTGCTTTTCAGTGCTGCGTTTTCAGCAGTGACGTACCTCCCCACTGAGGCGGATAGTTTGCATTACCACATACCGTTGGCAGAAGGATTTCTGCAAGGAAATTTTGGCGGGGGCGGGTACGGAAATACTATTCATATGTACTTCCCTGCTGCCACAGAAACACTGCTAGCTGTCCAGATGGCTCTTGGTATCCCTGTTGGATTTTTTAATGTTTTTGGAGTACTTGCTCTGGTGGGAAGTTGTTTTTTGCTTGGCCAAGCGTATGACCTTAAAAAGGAAGCTGCTATAACTTTTGCCGTCACAGTGGGGACTCTCTATGGTGTCGTGCGCTGGGTGCATGCGCAAACTGTGGATATTTGGCTAGCTGCATATTATGTGGCAGTGGTAGCTCTCTTGAAACGGCCTAGTACAAACTGGAGTTATTTTCTTAATCTCGGAATTTTCCTCGGCTTACTGATCGGTAGTAAGTACTCGGGCCCGTTATTTGCTATAGGTTTAATTCTGGTTTTTGGAGCACATTTCTGGAAATTTTTGCGAGAAAGTAAGTTGAACGGGAAAACAAATAGTAATCTTCGGTTGCAAACGAGCAGTGATACATACTTCAAATCAGCGGAGATCCTCTTTTCTAGTAACTGGATAAAGGTGGGGGCAGCTGGAGCGTGCACGGTAGGTATTGGTGGATTTTGGTATCTGCGAAACTGGTGGGTAACCGGAAATCCATTCTTTCCGCTAGACACACCATTTTTTGCTGGAGTGTCTGGCAATGCAATTATTGAAGTACCCATCTGGAAAGCCTACCTACTCTATCCTCGTCAAATGCTAGATGGTGCAGTGAGCGAGTTCATGTTTTGGCCCGTGATGATCTTGGGTATGATCGTGTACTTGATATATAGCTGGTGCTGTCATAAAACAAAAATACCTATAACTGGTGCTGTCCCAGTAGTTTTTAGAATGCCAGAATGGCCAGCTATCCGCGCGCTGCTTAGTCTGGCACTGTATAACTTTGCAGTATTTTTACTGCTGCCATCTGGAGACTCCATGCAGTTGCACGTCTCACAGTACCGCTTCGCGTATGTGGTAGTGATCCCACTACTACTAATACTTTTTATACTCTCAAAAAAAATCACTGCGGTAGCAATACTTATGCCTTGGGCGGTACTCTCAAACTTCCTGGTACTTACTCAATTCCCATACAGACCAAAACTAGCAACTGCAGTTATCCTGATACCTCTGTCAATTATTTTTTTGACAAAGCAGCATACTGCTTCAAAGAAGTAGGATACTGAACAATGTATTTCAGGTTAAAACTAGTAAATAATTATGCAAACATAGCTCTGAATCCTGCTATAATTTTGGCTAACCGTGACTGTTCTATTTTCTTGTAAGGGTCTTCTACTAGCATTGCTGATAGTAGTGCCATTCGGATGCTGTGTGCATTTGCCATCTGCTCAAAGTACAGTGCCCGCGGATCAGTATCAATTTCTTCTGAAATTTCATTAACTCTTGGCAGTGGGTGCATGAAGATAGTATCTGAAGGGAAATGATCTGCTATTTCTGGAGTAAGTATAAATTTATCTTTTATCTCTCCATAAAATTCGAGGAGATCATTGTCCGTAAACCATTCTTTCTGTACTCTTGTCCAGTAAACAACATTTGCATTGTAGGCATCTTCCAAAGAGTCTGTCTGTATAATTTCTACTCTGCCTTCGAGCTCCGCCAAGGTTTCTGCGGGCATTTCTAAGCCCTGAGGTGCTACAAAAATAATTGTATTATTATATCCTGCTGTCGCAAGGAGTTTGGCCAATGATTTTACAGTTCTGCCAAACTTCATATCTCCTACCATGGCTACTCGTAAATTGTCCAAATTGCCAAATTGCCAAATTCTTTGAAGATAGTATATGCATCAGCCAGTGCTTGCGTAGGATGTTCTTCTGTCCCAGCTCCAGCATTAATGGTAAGTGCGCCTGTATCCATTTCATCAAGTTTACTAGCTACGCGATGACTAGAGCCATTCTCTGGATTGCGTTGCACTACTACATGAGCTCCCCAAGATTTGACTGCTGTCATAGCACTATCAGTCAATCTTTCTCCCTTTGCAGCAGAACTATAGTGTGCCATATCGTGAACGGCTATTACATTTGCGCCTAGCAGTTGAGCTGCTGAGACAAAGGAACCATAGGTACGGCTACTTTGTTGGTAAAAGACAATCGCAACAGTTATCATTTCCAACATCTTTTTTAAGATAGGATCTTCAGCTTGCTTCAGTTCTGTTAATTTTTCTGCCAGTTCAAATAAGTACTGAAGCTGTTCTATACTTTCAATCTAAGAAATCTCAATGAAGTTTCGACCATAAAATGTATTTTCCTGCTCACGCCTTCTCAGCATAACAGTCCTTTCTGAAAATAATTACTATAGTGGATACAAAATGGTTCCCAGGAAGCAGTACTGATATAATTAAGTTAAAGAAAAATAGAAAAGAAAAATACTTTCCTAGCTGGGGAAGTATAGAAGCACAAAACGGCAAAAAAAAACTAGTGTGATGCACTAGAAACTACATTGTAGTACGCAAAATTGTTGAATGCAATATAGATGCTATTTACTATTGGGGAAGCCATCCGTATAGTTTCAGTATGAGTGAAGTTGTAATGCCACCCTTTGAAGCTGACAGACTGCAGGATGACTCTTTTTGGAAAAGAATAAGAAATATTTTTAAAGCGCCTCTGCAGGCAGCCGATCCATTACAAACTACCCATACCTCACTGTATGAAAAAGCACTTGCAGAGAACAAGTTAGATACTGCCCTGATTGCTGTACTGCAAGAGCTAGATGCGGTATCAGAATTTGCAATATCTGTGCTGAATCCTTTTCCAACTTTGGCTGAGTTACATAGTTTCGCAAGATCAATCAACTATGGTAAAAACAGTATTATTTATTTTGAACAAAGCCCTGGTTTAGGTGAGAAAATTCAAGCAAGATTCATTGCAGCATTCTTGAAAAAATTTTTCCCTGAACTAGATATTGTTTATTTTGAAGACGAAGCGCTACTACCCTTGGAAAAGAAGAAGATTTCTGTGCAAATGCTTGATTATCTGGAGATGCCGCATGAAAAGATTGCCCCATATCCACAGTTTTCTATGATTCAAACAAAAATTTTGCATTCGCAGCCTTGCTCTGAAAGTACTGCTGCACAACTGAAAACAGCTCTTCTGACACAAATTGCTGAGCAATGCAGAGAACAAGGGCTGCCGTTTTTGGAGCCAAATGCGCCAATTATTATCGGGCCCATAGATGATGAACTGAGGCAGAAATTTAAAAAACCCACACGAGTTTTGAGTACACATAGTGGTACAAATATCATCACTAGTACGTTGTTTTTTTCTCCATCACAGCCTCCTATTGAGGAAGCAAAACTTACACCGTCAATAAAGTTATTCAAACGTGCCCTATATGCTATTGCAGACTACGCCTGTATCAGGATGCATGATAATAAGCTGGAAGCTGTCCAAGCTCGTGCGCAAGTGCTAGTTTTAAAAGGAAACTATTTACATCAGAGCAATCCAAATTTTCGAGTTGATCAGTTTCTAAGCTATCGAGGTAAAGTCCTACCAGGTCATATGTTTTCACCAACTGAAGAATTTGTTCCCCCAGTTCATTTGGATCAAGAAGATATTGCCCAATTATATAGTGAGTACCTTTCAGCAATTGATACTCCCCTTTCGTCTGAGCCGCCTTTACAAAAATCAATGCTACAGCTCATTCAAGAGATGGAATAGCGGGATTAGTGGGTGCTTGTATATGTGTGATCTCAAGGGTTGACTCAACAGCACCATTTCAGAAAATGGTTTGCTCTCAATAACAGTAACTGTACTTTACTTAAAAGCTAATCTAGAATTTGCGATTCTATACAAACGGTAGTTTCTTCTTACTTACTTCCAAGTACTACTCCAACAATAATCAATACAACCAAAAGCCCAATGAGGATATACATGATTCGGCTTTCATTTCGTTGTAGCCTCTCACGAAAATTCTGATATTCTTGCAAATCAAGCCAGTATTTTCCCTCTTTTGTTTGTTTAATATATGGCAG
>OMIS01000011.1 GCA_900299155.1 bacterium | reverse complement strand
CACAAATCCAGGTTCCAGTTCAAAACTTGAAATTGTTAAGGTTCACTTCAATTTTCAAGGATCACTCATTGAATTACAATTGCACACGCTTCGTTCTCATCTTGATAGCCGTATTGCAGATGGAAAAGGCCATGAAGAATTTAGTTTGGTTCGCTTAATTGCACAAGGTAAATGGGATGAAAGTGTCATGGATTTGTTGTATCCAACAGATATTTATGGAACAGGCTGGAAGGAAGCATGGCCAGAATTAGTGGCAGATATTCGTGAGAGTAATCGTCATAGATCTGCACTACTACCAGTTGAGAGAAGCTCTTTCAATGAAAAGGAAACAAGATATTCAGATCACTATCTTGCTGCAGATATTGCTAGTATTTTAGAAAAATTGGCATTCGGAAAAGAAACCAGAATCCCAGACATTATTATCATTCCGGGAAGGAATGAACTCTTTGGCGCTTCGGAACTTTCACTTGCATTTGGTGGAGTGAAAATTTTGATTGCTTCACAGCTCACGCAAGAAGAAATTCAAATACAGACTAACGGCAAAAATGTAATTATTTTTGACGATGTAGCAGATGAATGCAGAAATATTACAAGACTTAAAAATTTAATACCTACTGCAACTGTCGTAGCATTGGTTGCTAAAGGTGAAACGAAGCCAGATGTTGTTGATTATTGTGCTCGTACTATGCCAGCTACTGAAAGAGTGAGATTTTTTTGGGAACGAGGCCGTTTGGATGAAGGATATAGACCTCCTGTACATGCTGTTGTTTTGCCAGTGCGAACTATCTTGGGTAAACCATATTATTTATGCCAATCAGTAACTTCGAATGCACGAGGTGGCCAAAGTGTATTCAAACTTATTGGTGGAGCAAAGGATTTGATAGATCCAAACTTAGATGCAACTATTCGCAGAGAAATACAAGAAGAGATTGTAGGATTACCAACAGGAGCACTTCGAGTAATTGGTGAAAATGGATATAAATATTCCAAAGAGGGTGCAATTTATTCCACAGGATTTATTCGTATTTATACAATTCCTGTAAGTGATGATGAAGCTCAAACTATTTCTAGTATTGATCCTGAAGTGGACAACCTTAGTTGGGTTACTCAAGAAGAGTTGTGTGAAAACTTGCATCCAAAAGAGTATGCTGCCTTCTTAGAAGAATGGTGTAGTAAATTGACTCAATTAAAATAGTATGGGTCTTAATCGTGCTGAGGTAACAAGTAGCTTATTCGCACCAGTTTCTGAAGCTGACTTTGTCAAACTGCATCCAGTCCTTGGTCCAGCGATAAGCCGCTTCCAGCAGCGTTTAGCTGAGGTAGCCAGTACAGTTACAGAAAAAATAATCTTGAATGAGCAAGAAGTGCGCGTTAATGGGCAAGCATTTACCAGTTTTGATATTACGAATCTTTCTAAACTCGATACAACAATAATTCCCTGGCTAACGAAAGGTACCATACGAGAGCGGAGTATTCTAAGTATTTTGAATGAGCAGCAAGCTTTTTATATTTGGAATCTTAAGAAACAAGAATGGTCTCCTGCAACTTTAGAATTCCGAGATGATAGTTTATTTGCAAATTCTATTGAGTTTGGGTTTCAGGTGACTGGTCAAACACTGCAGTCTGATTCACATCAGTATCAGCAAATAGCTTGTGTAGGTGCTGCTTGGCATGAAGCGCAAGTGTTACTTGGTGCGGTAGCCCAGCATGAAAAAGAAGATCAAGTGCAAAAAACCATAAATCGTAATGAGCGGAGGGTAACTAATACCGTTCCTATTTTCGAACTGCTAAAATTCCTATCAAATTTTGCGTACGGTAAACATCCCAATTATGAACGAAGTGCAGAAACAAATCTTTTAACTGTGGTGAATGTATCTGATGTTCCAGGAAATGAGTCGCTGAATCTTCATTTTAGCTTAGGTTTATCTACTGCTACAAAGGTACGCGAAAAGATACAAATGCTTTTTTCTGCAATTGATCCTGAAGAGTACTTCAAGGTAGAACTTACCTTTACTGAGCAAAACAAAATCCTCGCAGAACTGCTGTTTACTCTTATTTTTGATATATACCAGAAAAATGCTGAGTCACCTGATACATGGCTTGACCAACATTTCTCGTCGCTCCAAAGCGCATTTACTAAAGTCCAGATTAAAAGTTTTTATAAGGCCACAAGTATAGATCTGGTTCTTAAAAATATGGTTCTGTCATAGCTTGCAGAGTAGCGTATAATACACCTGATATTTGAGTTTGACTTGCCACTGTGGCGGAATTGGTAGACGCGTGGGTCTCAAAAACCCATGAGCCTTAAAACTCGTGTCGGTTCGATTCCGACCAGTGGCACACTTGAGAACTATATGAGTACTGAGAGAACGCAAAATCTTATTAAAGAATACTTGGACCCAAGATACCAAACTATAGCTAGTTTATTATTTGGGATGATTGGTAGTCAACCAGCTCAAGGTGACTTAAGAATTACTGATCATACTGCTGCACTCAACAATCTCGCTGATTTTATCGCAATAAATAGATCGCAGTTACCAAGACAATCTGGGGAATAAGTCCCACAAGCATATTGGGAATCGAGTGGTGGAATTTGCCATGAAATTCATTAAAGGGTTTTAAGAAAAATGGTTCCCATTTGAGGAAATTTCTTGGAGCTTCCATAAAATCAGGCACAAGACCACAAAATGCACCAATCATAATATGAATTGATTGGGGCTGTCCCCAAGAATCCTTCCAGAAAAAATACACAAGTCCCACCGTAATGGCCAAATCAAAAAGTTCAAGAATGATGGCGGTACTGCGTTTACGAGTGCCTTTAGATAGACCAGTTCCCACGTCCCAGTGCGGAATCCAGTCCTGGAGGTAGTGTGCAGCGATCGTCAGCGGAATATAGACCAGCGGATTGGGGAATTTACTCGCGATATACGCGCCAGTAAGTGCATGTGGGATGGAGAGCATACGAAAATATAGTATACAATAGTATTTATGTTTCCAGTACTCTTCGCTTACGGACCATTTGAACTACGCACACTCAGCCTCTTTATGACGCTGGCATTTATAGTGGCAGCCTTTATTTTTTGGAGAAAAGGCAGAGAAGAGCACTACGGAGAAGGCGAGTTTTTTGACGGCTTCATCTTGGCTTCATTGATGGGGTTTGTGGCAGGCAGAATTGGGTTTATAGTTTTGAACTATGATAGATTCGGGATGTCTATCCTTAAATGGATCGATGTATTCCTGTTCCCAGGAGTTAATGGGTTGCTTGCACTTGCAGTGGCATCACTGTATTTATATCGATTTGCCCAGCAAAATAAATGGGATATCTTTGAAGTAATGGACTTCTGGGTGCTTTCACTGGTGGGTGGTTTGACATTGACCTATATAGGGCTATTTTTTGACGGTACAGCGGTGGGCTCACCAACCTCTTTACCAGTCGGAATTGTTTTTTCAGGGTTGGTAGAACCACATCATCCTGCACAGCTCTATGCAGCCGCATTTTTCTTGATCTTGGGAATATATTTGAATAGAGTAGAGTATCGGTATCGGACGTTTGAATGGTATCGAGCGGGGAAAAAGACGGCTCAAACAGGATTCTTAGTAAGTGTCAGTTTGATTGCAATCTCCTTTTTTTACTTTGTTTTAAGCTGGTTGAAGCCCCCCGTATTTGCGGTGGCAGGCATAGATATTGATAGAATCTTGGCGTTAGTAGGATTTATTGTGGGAATCTTCTTGTTATACATGCGCTCAGGCAGATCGTTGGCCAAGAGAAAAGTACAGATACAGCCCACTCCAGAAGTCCCACCTCAAAACTCATAGTAATCTCTGGCTTATACGTCTAAAAATATGAAGGTACATAGAGTACAAATTCTCCTGGGTAATTTGCTATATTTCCTTGTGTTCTCAGTATTTGTGAGCATCGATCAAGTGACAAAGAGCAGTGCGATGCTACAAAATTTACCGACCTTTACCTACAATCAGGGCATATCTTTTGGCGTATTTAGCAATCTTTCGTACGCGATACTCTCAAGTTTGATTATTTGCACAGCACTCATAGGCTATTTTTTCTGGAGGAAAGCGGTGGCACATGCCTGGCAATCTCATCCGTACCTAGTGCTGCTTTTTGCCGCTGGTGCAGTTTCCAATATGGTAGATCGAGTCGTGTATGGAGGTGTACGCGATTGGCTACCGGTTCCAGGCTTAGGGGTGTATAACAACTTGGCTGATTGGTATATTTGTATCGCCGTTGTCGTTTTGATAATTCTTGAGCTGAAAAAGGATACCGTATAATACAGATATGAGTGATGCCCGATTCCCAATTTTATTTGAAGATGAAGATGTACTGGTTATTGATAAGCCAGCTGGGGTAGTTGTAAATGCCGCTGAGTCTGTGCGTGAAGAGACTGTTCAGTCGTGGATGCGGACATACTTGGCTGAAAATCCTGGGAGTGACGATTGGTATAACTTAATTCCTGAAGAGTTTACAGAAGAATACGGAAGCCCTCAAGAAATTTTTGCTGAACGTACGGGTATGGTGCATAGATTGGATCGGGATACGAGTGGGGCGTTGGTTTTGGCCAAAAATCCTGGTGCTTTAGTTGCATTGATGTATCAATTCAAAGTCAGAGAAACTCACAAAGAATATACCTGTTTAGTACATGGTGAACTCCCTATAGCCAAAGACACAATCCGCATGCCGATCATGCGTTCTACCACATCTCGAAGTAAGTTTGCGGTGGCCACCAGTGGAAAACCAGCAGAAACCGAGTATGAAGTTCTCAAAGTGTACGAGCTTCCTCAGGAAAAATTGCTACAGTTACTGCGTCAGCATGACTTTGAAAAAGGTCGGACAGATGCTCAAATTTACAAAGAATATCAAAGTTATGGCAGATTCACGTTACTTTCCTGCTATCCCAAAACAGGACGTACGCATCAAATTAGAGTCCATTTTGCATTTTTACAACATCCACTCGTAGGTGATCAAATTTATACTAATAAATGGCGGGGTAAAACAGATCTTTTGTGGTGTGATCGCCAGTTTTTGCATGCGAGCTCCATTCAGTTCCAACACCCGCGTACTAGAGAAGTGTTGACGATCTCAGCCCCGTTACAAGATGACTTAAATGCTGCGCTGAGCCAGTTAGATCTTGTGTAAATTGTGCCAAAATTACTCATTGAAATCTCATTGCGTGTGTAGGTATAGTGATGTATGGCTCCAGTTTCTTCTTCTATTGTCAGATTTCCTGAGGATCAGGTTGTGTATTCTGTCCCCAACTGGGAAGAGTTGACTGAACTTTGTTTTCAAGTTTCCTTGCAGATACGCGAGGATAGTCATGTTTTCCCAGTTATGGTGACACTAGCCAAGGGTGGATTCCCGCTGGCTCGCATCTTAGCAGATTTTTTGCATATTCCCTTAATTGTTAGTTTAGGAGTGCATTTTTACACCGGGATCGGTACACGCGCAGCTACTCCAGAGGTATATCAAGATATTGCCCCGCTTGAAACTATTCGTGGCAAAGATATTTTGTTATTTGATGATGTAGCGGATAGTGGTGAATCACTTTTGTTTGCAAAAGAGTATCTCATGAGCAGTGGTGCAGGGAGTGTGACCACCAGTGCCTTATTTTATAAAGAGAAAAGTAAGATTATTCCAGATTATTGGGGGAACTTAAGTAGTGAGTGGATTGTATTTCCGTTTGAAGCGATGGAAACACATAGCTATCTAGCAACACGGTGGACAGAGGAAGGAGTGGAGAAACCTGAGCAACAGCAGCGGTTTATGCAGCTGGGACTCAAGGAAAAGTGGCTAGCCTGAGGAGGCGGGGAGACACTAGTCACAGTGTTTGTAATCTATAGGCTTTACAAACATACACAATATGTATATAATACTGGCCTATATAAATTGAAATGTGCGAAAACACCAAAAGGTTTTCGCTCCCAAGTAACAGCAGCAGGTACAACCTGCGGAAACCAAGTCGAGCAGAAAACTGACCGGTGTTTTTTTAGTCCTGTAAGGAGGATTAATGCAACATATTGAACGACCACTACGAGTTATTGGTCTTGCTTCAACTAGTAAAAGACGTCAACAAGCACTGGAACAGATCCCAGGTCTGCAGATCCAATCAGTACCAGGTGGAGAGGAAGCGCAGATTGATGATGTGCTGTCTATCGCGCTGCAAAAAATTACTTTTGCCTATCCAACATTGTTGCAACTTTGCCAAAACACCAATCAAGTACTGGATGGGGTGGTAGCGGCTGATACACATACAGTGTTGGGTGTTCTCCAGATATCAGGACATCCTTCACTGCGTAGTGAAGGAAAACCTACTGAGGTTGAGAGGGTAAAGCAACATTTTCATGCAATGGCCACCTGCGCTCGTGAAACGGGGTATGGATACTACAAGGTGGTCTCTGCCTCAGCTGTACAAGATGCAGTGGGTACATTAGCACAGTTGACTACAACAAAAGTTGCTCTGAAACAAAGTGGGCTCACTTACCTTGTGAGCGAACAGGGATTCTCGGAGTATCTTGATCAATTTAGCGCATTCTATTGTGGTAGTGCATATAATAGCTATGGATTACATGGAGTCACCCCATTGGACATCTCTGCAGGGATTTCATTGCCAGTTTTAAGTAAAATGCGCATACTAGAAAGTGTGGGGGGAGTTGACCTGAGAACTGCTAGAATGCCTGAAATTAGGCTAGCATTAAAGTTGGGAGTATTGAATGCAGCTATAGGATTTGCTCCAGAAGTTTTAACCAGAATCCAAGCACAGGCTATGCACTACATTATGGACTGGCCTTGGTTAAACTCTGTAACTGATAGCTGTTTGGAAACATAAAGGATCTCTATGCCAATCGTAACTAAGTCAATTCAGTTGCCAGCTGAAAAATCAGATGGGCTGCGGATCTGTATTATGCGTAGACCTGGAGAGTATATGGATTGGGATCTGTGGATGCCTAAACTTTCACCATCCAGTGAGTTGCTTGACTCATATAAAAAAAATGGCTTGCCTTGGGAAAAGTTTAAAAAAAAGTTTGCAAAAGAAGTCTTACAGCAGCAGACGCGTTTGTTAGCATATTTAGTGATGCTTGCACGCAGGACAACGGTGACTCTGCTCTGTGTTGAACCAGAAGAAGAGTACTGTCATAGAAGTTTAGTCAAGAATGTCTGTGAAGCTGTATTGAACGAAATACCAAATGTAAACGTAACTTCGGCAGCGCTAATTCAGCGAGAGTTGAATCCGTGCAGGAGGAAAATTATTTAATTGAACTGCAACTTGGGCAGCATTTTTGAATACAGCTACTCTGGGAAGTGGCCGTAGCATCAACCATTTTTCCATAAATTGTAAAAAGTACTGTTGTGGATCCTGGCCATTTTCAGTTTTATATCCAGACAAATCTACTTCAATGCGGTGGAAGTAGTAAATACTTTTGGTCATATCATTTGGTGCACTAGGATCAGGATGTACTCCCAACTCACAACGACCAATAAAGTGTGCCTGAAAAGCAGCTTTTAGCTCTTCACTGAAATAATAATTTTTTGCTGATGAACCTTCTTTTTTCTGTGATTCGGCCAATGCTTGTGAGATCTCGTTGAGCAGCGTATCTTTTGTTGATCCTGCTGCAGTGCTAATCTGCTGATAGAGATAGGTGAGTGTCTCTGAAAGTGTGAGGAGTTCCCAGGAATTTCTTCTTACAAAGAGCGTGACGGTAGGAGTTTCCTTGAGTTTCTCCAATAACGCTATTGCCTCAGTAAAGGGAATCTCCAATTGATCTGCTACAGCACCACTCAACTCGATACTGGGACGAGCTGATTCTTTAAAAAGTGTTGTAGTCGCATTGGTCGGTGTACTCATAGTAGCAATCTATAATTATATCATATTTAGTATGTCGAAATATGTCTTAGTCATCTTTCCACCTTTACATTTACAATCACCAACGGTACGCTACAACAATGATTAAATCACGACTTTCTTTCCACTCCCCATTTTCCACAGCTTGTTAATAGTTTCTGCACTACTAATCGATATAAGTAGCTAGTGCTGTATGTTTTGATACAGATAAAAAATAATTCATGCTAGTTGCATAGAACCGCAAACTGCAGTACAAAAGAAAATTACACACAGATATAAACTACAACCAAATTTGATCGAAAGGACATATGACAGATAAAATATTTAAATTAATAGAACAAGAGGAGCAGCGTCAAACAGAAATGATCGGTTTAATACCTTCTGAAAATAATGTTTCACCAGAAGTTTCCGCAGTGCTTGCAACTTGTTTGTCCAATAAATATGCAGAAGGTTACCCAGGACGCCGTTACTATGAGGGTAATCAGATCGTTGATCAAGTAGAGCAGTTGGCAATAGATCGCGTGAAAGAGCTGTTTAAAGTCCCATATGTAAATGTGCAGCCATATTCTGGTAGCCCTGCAAACTTTGCGATTTACTTTGCTTTGATGAAACCAGGTGAAACATTGATGGGCTTAAAACTTTCGATGGGTGGGCATTTGACTCATGGACATCCAGATGTTACTGCCTCTGGCCGTTTTTATACCTCTGTTCAATATGGAGTTACAGCGGATGCCCGAATTGACTTTGCAGAAGTAGAAAAACTAGCTTTAAAACACAAACCTAAAGTGATTGTGGCTGGAAATACTGCTTACCCATTTGAACTAGATTTTAAAAAATTTAGAGCAATTGCAGATATGGTAGGTGCTTGGCTTGTGGCAGATATTTCTCACGTCACTGGCTTGGTTATTGGTGGTGAGCATATGAGTCCTGTGCCATATGCAGATGTTATTATGACTACAACCCATAAAACCTTCCGTGGCCCTCGTGGTGCAATGATTTTAGCTACCGATCGTGGTTTAAAGCGTGATCCTGAATTGGGTAAGAAGATTGATGCTGCTATCATTCCAGGTCTACAAGGAGGCCCACACAATGCTACTAGTGCTGGAATCGCTGTCGCAGCGGCAGAGGCAGCTAAGCCAAAGTTTAAGAAGTATGCTCAACAGATTCGCAAAAATGCAGATGCAATGGCTGCTGAGTTCAAAAAATTGGGACTTACTTTAGTGGGGGGTGGTACTGAGACTCACCTGATGGTAATAGACTTAACTCCGTTTGGAGTAAGCTTGGGTACGCAAGTAGCATTTGCCATGGATGTAGCAGGCATATATGCCAATCGCAATACTGTCCCCACTGAAAAGGGTTCTCCATTTTATCCTTCAGGTATACGAGTAGGCACTCCTCTTGTAACAACCAGAGGAATGAAAGAAAAAGAAATGCGTCAGATCGCTGGTTGGATTGCTCGTGTTGTTGAGCATGTAAAAACTGAACAACTGCCATCAGATCCAAAACAGCGCGCTGCTTTCTTGAAGGACTTCCGTGTACGCGCTCAGAAGGATCCTGTTTTACTCAAGATCAGAAAAGAGGTTACTGCTGTAACAAAAAATTTCCCATTATTTAAGTGGTAGCACTTACGGCATGAATCGTCAGTACTGAAAGTAGTAGTATAGTAAGGAATTTTTCTATGCATGAAACAAATTTAGCTATAAGAATTAATTCAATAATGTCTTATGCTGGTATAAGCACTCGAGAAAAAACTTTTAACCAAACGTTTAATCATGTAATCGCAGTATTAGCAGAGGTACTGAGAGCAAATAGTGATGTAGGTATGTATACTGTGACTGCAGAAAAGCTCTCAAGAGAATATCCAGTGCTAGCACAGATATTCTTGGGAGCAATCATTACAGTTACAAGAGAGCAAGCAGAACTATCCCACATAATTACCCAAGCTATACGCGATGACCTGACTGGTGCAATTACGTTTACATTTGGAATATATGCAGTTCCTGAAGGTGTGGCGGAAGTTAGGGCCGAGTAAGCACCTCAATTTAGGTGTTTGGAGTGTCCCATGGCCGTACTGCTTCAATTAATTCTAGCTCATGCTTGCTGTGATGGCTCTCTTTCTTGTTCTCGTGAGTGACCTCAAAGCCTTCTATTTCAAGGAACTCCAGAAAGAGTCCTCGATCTTGTGATGCTGTCATGTGGTATTCACAAATAATATGTGCGACTTTTGCAAGAGCAGGGCGTGCTTCACGAAGAACTTCTTGTTCTGCACCTTCAATGTCAATCTTTAATAAATCAACCGTACTACCAATATTTTTTATCACTTTAGCGAGTGAAAGTGTGGCTACTGACAGTGGAGCTGTTTGTTGTGCTTTGTTCCATGCTCCTGGTAAAAATGATGCGGTACTAAACCACTGAAACTCAGTGTCTGCGTACAGTGGACGCAGACCATTGAGAACTTCATTTGAGCCAACGAGTGCAGCATTGATGCACGTCACATCTGTAAGATAATTTTCAGACACATTTTTCTCAAGTAGCTTGAATGAATGAGGGTGTGGTTCGATTGCAATGATCTGGGCGTCTGGGTATAGTTTCTTGAAATATAGAGTGGCCAGACCAATGTGCGCACCAGCGTCAATAATAACGGGTCTTGGATTCTCTGTTTCAAAGAAATATATATGATGAGAAAAAATCTCTTGTTTAATTTTTAATGCTTCTTCGCGGTTTTCACACCAGACAGTAAATTGTTCAATGCTAAGTTGTTCCATAAAAGACAATCCTAGTATGGTATTCTACACAAATATGACAAGAAAAGTTGGCGCACATATTGGTGGAGTTGAAAATTTTGCAGCAGCAGTAGAAAAGGCTGTCAAGATGGGCTGTAACGCCATGCAAATTTTTTCTGGTAGCCCTCGTATCTGGCAACGGCGGACGTTGGAGCTAATTGTCACCCCAGAGTTTTTGCAAACGCGTGACAGACTTGGTGTTAATCCAGTGGTGACGCATGCTCTGTATTTGGTGAACTTGGCGAGTGATAAAGCTGAAAATGTAGAAAAATCATTCAAATCACTCAAGTACGAACTGGAGTTTGATGCTGCTATCGGCGGTGGCGGCGTAGTAGTCCACGTCGGAAGTCACCAAGGTAGGGGATGGGAAAATGCCCGAGACCAAGTCATACAAGTCATTGCTGATTTATTGAAAGCCACACCTGCAAATTCTTGTTTTTTGATAGAAAATGCTGCGGGCCAAAATGGAAAAGTGGGTGATGATTTGAAAGAAGTGGCAGAGATTCTAGAACGGGTAGAGCAGATAGGAAAGTATGTTTCAAATGGACGAATTGGTTGGTGTTTTGATACCTGCCATGCGCATGCTGCTGGATACTATTTGGGAGAGGTTGCACCAGATCTGACTTTCACAGGTAAAAGTGAAAAAGATATGAAAAATGCACATAGACGTGGTGCACTTTCTGCTCGTGCCATGATCACTGAGTTAGGCTTGTGGGATGCGCTCAAGTGCATTCATGTAAATGATAGTAAAGATCCATTTGGAAGTGGTCGAGACCGCCATCAAAACCTGGGTGATGGAATGATCCCGCAGGCTGATATGAAAGTCTTTTTGAACCTACCACAACTCCGTGAAACTGTACCACTTATTTTGGAAGTCCCTGGACTTGATGAAGAAGGCCCAGATGCAGAAAACGTTCAGCGTCTAAAAGGATTAATTGCTCTCTAGCAGTACTGTACTCTACATAAGAGTCAATGTATGTCATAAGAATCTTTAGTCGCATATTCTACAGGTTCAGAAGTTAAGTTCACTAATGGATATACATTGCGATTTATTGATGACACACTTGGCACAAATATTTTTATTTGCCACATGCTTCTGTCTTCTGAGGTAACTGCAACTCTACAGTTAGCAATCTCCATACTTCAAAAAGTTATTTTTTTTGAAATCTCAGTTAACTCTGATTCTCAAAACAGGGGTCATGCCACTGCTATTTTACAAACACTTGCAAACTATTCTAGTGAAATGGGTTTTGAGCTGATGACTAATGGAATCCGCACTGAATCAGCTAATTTTTGGCTCAAACTATTGGAAAGAGGATATGTAGAAGAGAGAAGAATATTCCAGCAAGCTATTGATTACGTTGTAATTCCCAGAGCAGATGCTTCAAGCTTGGAAAATTCATCCTGATCAAATTGTGCTTTTTCTGCCAGGTAGAGTACTAACTGTGGCAGAGGATTAAACGCTTCGCGAAGTGCTCTATATACATCTTTGAATTCTGCTTTAATCTCAGATTCTGGCCTCAAAATATCACAGTGAAAAATTTTTTCAAATGAAGCAGATGCCACAAAAATCCACTTTACTAAACTAAAGTACAAGGCTAAAACCAGTTCTTTTTGAGAAGCACTTAATGAATCCAATTTACTATCAAGTTCTGAAGTACTTTGCAGCTGCCCAAGTAGTGCAAAGTAGTCCTCTTCGCGTTTGGCATTTGTTTCACGAGGATCTGAAAGTGCTAAACCACAAGGTCCCATCACAAGTCCAGTAGCGGGATCAACATAACAGCCTTTGCCTGCGAGGTACTCAGGTGGCACATACCAGACCTCACCTTGTAATGAAATGCGAGCATACCGTTTCAGTTCTGTTATATATTCTTGACGTTCTTTGAGAGAAAGTTGTGAAAAGATATTTGCTTCAAAACCGTTCAGTGAGACTACAGAAGATGTCAGATTGGGCATGGCTTGAATTTTTAGTAAGCTCGTGGGGGTACCCACAATACAGTGTGCCAAACTAGTCATCCTCTGAAACGGCAGGGCAGGATTGAGCTGAGTCATATCTAAAAAATTGCGTAGGGCTGCTTTTTCTTGATGTTCTAGATCTGCTCCAGCTTGTTTTTTTCGCTGGATTTGCCAGATGTTTTCTACAACATCTAAATGCAGTGCATATTCAATTTGTTTGGTGGCATCATAGTTGGTGGCATTATTTTCCACCCACTTATTAAGTTCTTTACGTACAAGGACAATCAACAGATCAAAGGCAGCGACTTTTTCTGACTGAGTGAGACTCTCAGTTGTCAATTCCTTAAACTTTCGTACACAAAAGTCCCGCACTTGTGCACTGTGTGCTTGCACCGCAGCCTCATTGAGATTTGGTATCTGTGTATCAATGTTTATTTTCCACTTTAGTTTGTTAAAGTAGATCTCATTAGTGATATCACTCACTGAAAATGTGGCAGGTACCTGCACAAAATTGGTGATAATATGCTGGGTATAGTATTCAGGATGAAGTGTAGAGATTTTTTGACTTGATCCACCTGATTTTTGGACGATTCTTTGTTGTAGGAGAGGCAGAGCTTGATGCGTATCGTAGTTTCTAAATTCATAAAAGATAAAGCCAGTAGCTGTTTTTTCTAAAATATTTACAAATACATGATTTTCTTCCTGTAATCCTGGATAGAGTTCTGCTTCGCTCCCACGAGGGCTCATAAAAACTATTTTTTCTCCGACCTGTACACTGAGGTCGTTCATCCATGCGGTTGCAGCCTCTGCCACTGCCACTTCAAGTTCAGCACGTTCTGTAGAGAGCCCATGGATACGCAGATGCTCTAAGAAGTTTTGAGCGATTTCAATCATGCTTTGACTGTAGCCATTACGAATCCCGTTGGGCCCATACTCATACCTGACCGCAAGTTTATTAAATGCATGCTCATCAAAGAGAGATTCCAGATCGGGATCAAGTTCCTTGTAAATAGCTGCCTGCTCATCTGATGACTGTGACAACGCCCAGGCATCAAAGTACCGCTGAGAAGTCCAGATCGTAAATTCTTTACGAGGGAGCAGTCTCTCCTTCGCACTATGAGCAGCTACTGACAGCTGCTCAACAACCCCATGCCAGAGCATACCCAATCCAAAGTTTGTGTTTGGCTTCTTTTTTGCTTCTTTTGAAGCTGAATCTGGCTCCTGAAGCATCGGAGATGAATCTGAAAATGATGGTCTAAAAAATTGTTCGGCTAACAAAAAACTCCTCATTGAGAGGAGCAGTCGGGGAGCGGAGGTGTCCCTATAGTCAGTTGGGTATACAACTGTAGCCACCGCTTCCGATGCTCGTCGGTTACTGCAAGTCTTCTTGCAGTGTATTTTGAAGATCGGACTTGAGAATACTGCTATATTTCAAGCAAAAATTTCTTTTACCGTTGCGGCACAGTTCCAGAATTTCACTGGATTCCACAAAATATGTGTATTTTTTATAGCAAGTTTTGACACGGTTGTGAAGACTATATTTATGGAAAAATACCTAATGCTGTATAAATGGAAGAAACGCAGAAAGAGGTGCCCATGGATCAGCGCCACGGGTAAGTGCACGAAAACTTACTGTGGCTATTTCTCCCCCAGGTAAGGTGATTTGTATCTGGGGTAACTGCTCATAAAACTGCTGCAAACCTTGCAGTACTTGTCCTCGGGGCTCACTCGGTATGCCACTGATGGTGGGAATATAAATCTTTCTGGAAGATTGCAAATTCTCAGCGGTATATATAAGTTTTGCATCCTGGTTTGTAGACAGCCATCCAAGTATTGTATTCTCTCTAGTACGACTCTCAATTTTTCCATGAGATATATTTTGATAATCTATCCCCCAAATGGGGTACGCATCTCGAAGTGAAACTTGGCCATACAGGGTAATTTCTACACTGGTGACCTTCCCGTCAATGGTAGGACTATAGCCAGTTAGGTACGGACTCATTGCTTGAGCTTGCTCTAAGGATAATGAGCTCGTAGTGGTGATGATCTCGGCACTGGTAAGTACGGGAAATTCTAGAGTATCTACAGTCATTCTGCGCAGTCCAGTAGCTTCGATGTAATCTAAGACTGAATTAATGACTACTTCGCTAGATTTGCCCTGTATGTTTGCAAATAATTCTGGACTCATATTTTGTAATGCCAGAATTGTGGCGCTGGTAAGTTTAGGAGATGCTGAAGAAGTCCCATTGTAGGTAGTTTTTTGCCCGTTCCAAATTGCTACTTCGTAGCCTGCAGGTGCCCCAATAGTGCTGGTAGTATCTGTGCCAGGGATGTTGTGATTGGAGTAGGTGTACAGGTAATTATTTTGATCAATCGATGAAACATAGACAATCAGCCCGTTGGTATAAAAATGATATTCTTTGCCATTGTTCCCATATGATTGGACAAAGACAATGGTCACATCAGGAAAATCAGTAGAGATTTTCTGAATCATAGCTTCATATATTTCCATCAAATCTGCATCCATACTCAACGAGCGGTTAATCACCATGGCTTTGGGTTTTTGTTCTGCTACGTTGTGTAAAAATGCATACGTTTCTTTACTCAACGTTTCAGCAGTACAGATAAAAGTTACATCAGCTGGTTCACTAAGTGGAACAGCTTCTGCTGCAGAAATTAAAGTAAATGCACCATGATGTCTGTCTTCTTCGAACGTCCCACCCTGCAGCCTTTGAGCTGCTGTATCAAAATTTTCTGGATTAAGAGGAATAAACGTAGTGACAAAGTGGACTTCAGTTTCTGACGAGTCAGTTCGTTGTACAAACACGGTGCTTCCTTGCACTGCGGTCATTTCACGAGCATTGACCCAGGTTTGTATCGCTGGAGCTTGAGTATGAATAGATGTTTTGGAAAAGCAATCAAGGTCAATAATAATGCCCACAATTTTATTCTCAATAGAGCCATATTCTGTACTATCGGGGTATGAAGAAACTTCTAGTGTGGCAACCTCTCCAGGCTGTAGAGCGGGCTTAAACTGAGCAAGCGCGCTATCATTGGTAAGTGATTGCAAAAATGCAGTCATCTCTGCAAAGCCAGTTTCATTTTCCACAAGTAGGACGTTATCTCCGTTTGATAGGGCAGTTTTCAATTCTTCAACGGACTGTGGTTTCACTGCCGCCTCAAGTCTTGCTGCAATGGTGTCTATCTCTTGGGTTTGGGTGAGGGCTGAAGTATCTGTTCCATATACTTCACTGGGATGAAATGCAGCTGAAGGGGTAGGACAGTCATAAGGAGGTGGGCTGTAGTCTGCTGAAAGTGCCAAAGCCACAGCTAGTGCCCCAGCACTGCGTACGAGGCATCTCCTGAGAGTTCCAAATTGCTGGATATTCATTGATGGATCAAAATAAGCTAATCTCTCAAAGAGTGTCGCTGGAACGCGCTTTTTTTCTGTGCACATTAAATATGTATTATATCAGCGTCAGTATGGAAGTTTCTCTGCATTTATGGACAAAGTAACCTCACATATAAGGTACTCACAAGATGGGTTACAATATACTGTATGATTATTTTCGATGGAATTCGTACTGCAGCAGACAAAGAACTTGCTCTGGTAACACAAGTGGCTGAACTTTGTGCAGCAGGTAAACAAGTCACCATCGGAGCGATTGTTTTCACTCAAGATGCAGGCAGTAAATTGTATACAAGATTGAAGCGTGAAGCTGCAGAACGCGTGGGTATAGCATACGTTCCGCAATTATTTTCTATCACAGATCCTGTGGAGCAGATCCGTACCCAGATACAAAAGTTTAATACTGATGCAGAAATTACAGGAATTATTATCCAAAAGCCCACTAAAAAAATCTGGCAAGAAGCACTTGAGCAAACTAAAGTGAACACTTTAACATATGAAAGTGCGGATTTTTCTACCTGGTGGACAGCTTTGACTTCACAAATTGATCCAAAGAAAGATGTGGATGGTTTACATCCCAGTACTCTAGCAGCTATTGCGGAAAATACCTGGCAAGAGCAGGGAAGAGTGCTTCCCGCTACCTGCCAAGCAGTGCTTGAGATCATAGAAATGGCAGAAGCAGTTGTAGGATCACTGCCGTCAGGAAAGATAGCGATTGTAGGTAAATCTGACTTACTGGGTACGCCGCTCTATGATGTCCTGAGAAATCAGGGCAGAGAAGTGGTGCTGCTTACGCGCAAGGGGTTAGAACAGCGTATGCTTGAAGGGCAACGTTTGCTCGATGCTGGTGTAGTAGTATCTGCCACAGGTGTAGCAGGGTTGATTACGGCTGACCTCGTACAAGAAGGTGTGGTGGTAGTTGATGTGGGTGAGCCTAGACCAGACGTAGATACTACGAGTATTAAAGAAAAAGCGGCTTTTTTGACGCCAGTACCTGGTGGTGTCGGCCCAATGACCGTGGTCAGTTTGCTTGAAAATGCAGTGAAACTTGTTACACCTGCTCAGTAATCACTCTAATACCTAACTATTTATACCAACTCCCAATTTTCCACCTCCTGTGATATACTACGGTCTTCAAGTAATAAGTATTTCGCAACTTGGACAGTAGTCCTGCATTTCTTCCAAGGCGCGCATCTCTCCAAAGTGAGAGAAAATAAGGACAAGTATGTTGGATTTACAAACACTTCCAAACAAAGCTCCTGAGTATAACTTACAAGACCTCCTCGAGTCAGGTTGTCATTTTGGTCACCAAGTGGCTAAGTGGCACCCACACATGAAGAAGTACATCTACATGGAAAAAGATGGGGTACATATCTTCGATTTGGCAAAGACTGCTGCTCAACTCCAACAAGCATACAATGCAGCATATGAACTCGGTAAAACTGGCAAAACACTCGTGATCGTTGGTACAAAACGCCAAGCTCGTGAAGTTGTGTTAGAAAAAGCCCCTACTGCAAACATCCCATACATCACTTCTCGCTGGTTGGGTGGTTTAATCACCAACTGGGATCAAGTGCGTAAATCCTTAAAGCGCATGATCTTCATCGAAGAAGGCTTGAAAACTGACAAGTTCAAAGGCTACACTAAATATGAGCGCAACCAACTTGAAAAAGAGTTAACTCGCTTAAAACGCTTTTTCGAAGGTATCCGCACTCTTACCAACAAACCAGACGCATTATTTATCATTGACGTGAACACTGAAAAAGTGGCCGTCCGTGAAGCAGAAGGTGAAGTCTTTACTATGGCTGTCGTTGACTCAAACTCAAATCCAGATCCAATTGACGTGGTCATCCCAGCAAATGATGATGGAAGAAAGAGTATTGAGTTAATTACTGATGCAGTAATTGCTGGGTACATCGCTGGCAAAAACGATAAATAATTCAATAGATAGTGAAGGAACATATGTCATTTACCGCAGTAGATATTAAAAATTTACGAGAAAAGACTGGTGCTGGCGTCATGGATTGCCGACAAGCTTTAACTGAAGCTAACGGCGACATGAACAAAGCAGAAGAGATCGTCAAAGCTCGCGGGCTCGCTCGTGCTGAGAAAAAAGCAGATCGTGAAACTAAAGAAGGGTATATTGCTAGTTACGTACACGCAACTGGAAAGATCGCTGCTTTAGTGGAAGTTCTGTGTGAGACCGACTTTGTGGCTCGCAATCCTGAATTCCAAACTATGGCCAAAGAAGTGGCTATGCAAGTGAGTGCCATGAACCCAGAAAACGTCGAAGAGCTTTTAGCACAAGAATATTTGCGTGATGCAAGTATCACCATTGATCAATTGGTCAAACAATTGAGTGGTAAGATCGGTGAAAAGTTCGTGGTTAACCGTTTCGTACGTTACGAAATTGGTCAATAAGCACCTAGAAAAAAATCTATGTATTCAGTCAATATTTTGCTGGGCTGTTTTATTTGTTGCATTGGCATCCTCCTTTTTGTGGCTACCCACAATAAAAAGATCGCTATGCCACTGATTATGGGTGGGCTTGCACTGGCATTGACCATGGCAGTGATGGCATTCTAGCGCTCCCGCGACTGTGGCTTATACCATTAGCTGATAAACATCGAGTCCCCGAAAGAAAAGAATCGGTATTTTTCTGCAATGGCAGCTGCATATGCTTTGCCAACAGTACTCTCTGCGAATGTGGTAAACGCATGTGGTGTATTTGGTTGTGAAACAAACGCACTAATCAGCATCAGCAAGGTACTTTCAGGTAAATGAAAGTTGGTAATCAATCCATCAATGAACTTGAAACGATAGGGGGGATAGATGAAGATGGCGGTCTCGGTGGATTGTGGTTTGAGCGCGTACTGAGGTTGCGCGGGATTTGAAGTACTCACCAGTTCCGCACACGACTCCAAAACACGGCAGGTAGTAGTGCCCACAGCGATGATTCTTCGTCCTTCTGCTTTTGCTTTAGTAAGTGCTGCGGCTGTTTGCGCAGAAAGAGTGTATTGTTCTGAGTGCATCACATGGTCAGTAATGGCATCCGTTTTTACTGGCAAAAAAGTTCCCAGTCCTACATGCAGTGTAACTTCATGAATTTCTATGCCGCGCGCTCGCAGGTCAGCATCAACTTGTGGCGTGAAATGCAGCCCCGCGGTCGGCGCAGCTACGGAACCAAACTCGCGCGCGTACGTTGTTTGGTACCGCTCAAAGAGTGCATCTTCTGCAGTTTCCGCAGCACTGTTTGCAGCTGCATTTTGCGCCGCAGCGCTGGCTCGTTTGGGATCAATGTATGGAGGTAATGGGGTCTCTCCAATCTCGTCCACCAACCCGTAGAATGCACTAATTGGCACCCGAAAGAGAATTTGTCGGGTATAGTTCACAGTACTTACTCCAACACACTCTGCCTCCAATTTTCCATTACCGAAAGTAAGTTTTTGACCTACTGCAATTCCTGGTCTAACTATGCAATCCCAAATACATGAATCAATAGATGATTTTACAAACTTATTGAGCAATATTTCAACTTTACCACCAGTTGTAGTCTTATACCCAAAAATCCTTGCCTTGAGCACCTTGGAGTTATTGCGTACTAAAATGTCTCCTTTGCGTAAAAAAGACGGCAAAACCCGAAAGTTTGAGTGTATAATCTCACCACTGATTCTATTGAGAACTAAGAGTCTACTTGCATCACGTTGCGCCAATGGTGCATGTGCAATGAGCTCGGGTGGCAGTTCGTAGGTAAAGTCAGATTTGTGTAACATAAGATTTTTGAGCACCGTACACTGAATAAAAAATGGCGACAGTTTTGTGTGCTGGCAGTAGTTTACAATAGAGTGTATTGTACAACGTGAATTAGCCTAACGACTAAAGATTATGACCAATCAAACTACATTTTCATTCCAATTACAAAAAGAAAAAGGCAAGGCGCGTGCTGGGGTTATGCAGACTGCACACGGACAAATCCAGACCCCAATCTTCATGCCAGTCGGTACCGTGGGTACCGTGAAAGCACTGGATAGTAAAGACATTGGAGACCTAAATACTCAGATCATTTTGGGCAATACCTACCATTTATATTTACGGCCAGGTACTGAGAATTTGGAACTTAATAATGGCTTGCATGGATTCATGAATTGGCAAAAACCGATACTCACAGACTCCGGCGGGTTCCAAGTCATGTCGTTGGGTATGAATGCGCCAGAACGCTTAGCCACTCAAAAAACTAGTTTAACTAATGTGAGCGAAGATGGAGTGAAATTTCAATCTCATTTAGATGGATCGAGTCATTTTTTTACACCTGAGAGAAGCATCGAAATTCAGCGCAGTATTGGTTCAGATATTATGATGGCATTTGATGAAGCGCTCGCAGACTCACTTTCATTGGCTGAAGCAGAGGTTTCAGTGGCTCGTACACACCGGTGGGCGCAGCAGTGTTATGAGTATTGGGAACAGCATGCTCGCAAGAGCGTATATGGATATTACCAAGCATTATTTGGCATCATTCAAGGTGGGTTATTTTCCACTTTACGACAGGAAAGTGCGCGCACTATCTCAAGCATTCCATTTGATGGAATAGCGGTCGGAGGGGAGACAGTGGGGTACAACATGCAAGGTACCGCTGAGGTCATGGACTGGATCGAGCCAATCTTGCCCAAAGACAAACCACGCTACGCGATGGGACTGGGAAGAGATCCTCAAGATATTATTGCTGCAATCCTCATGGGGTTTGATATGTTTGACTGTGTGGGCCCCACACGATTAGCACGCAACGGCACGTTGTATTTTGGTGAGATTGATTTTGCACATACCGATGAATCGGGAACTGTCCGACCACAGTTTGTTTCACCATATAACAAGGGACGGTTGCAAATTGGCAATAAAGAATTTCGTACCGACAAACAAGTCATCCAACCAGGCTGTGGTTGCTATACTTGCCAGAACGGCTATACACGCAGCTATTTACATCATTTATTTAGATCTGATGAACTGACATACTACCGTTTGGGCAGTATTCACAATGTATATACCATGGTGCACCTTTCACAGTTGATGCGCTCTTGGATCCTAAACTAACAGATTTCTACCCCCGTACAGCACAAAAGCGCGGTATACTTACAATGCACTGCATACTAAAAACTCGTGCGCAGTTGCAATACTTTTGTATGGTACGTCGTTTGCCTGCCAGGCGCTCTAGTGACACTTTTTCTGTAGTTCGTAAAAAAACGGGTAGTATTCGTGGTATCTCACAGGTACAGCGCAGTACCCGCACCAGTTCAGGTAAAAATAACTGGATTTTCATTCACACTGGGACACGCGTTCTGCTGTGGGCTACACTGATTGGGGTGGGGATTTCACTTGTGGGATACATTCTTTTTCAAGTTGTGGTACAGCAAGCACTGCGCACCGGGACGCAAACGGTGCTCCTTGTGCCAAGTACTGTGGATGATGCTGCTCCTGCTCAATCACAAGCTCCACACGAAATTTGGGTTGTAGCATTGGCACAAAATATCGTGGATAGCAAGATACTTTCACTCCCTGCTGATACGCCAGTTGAGCTTCCAGGTGGGTATGGTTCATATCGACTTGGGGCAGTATATCCACTTTTACAACTTGAAGGCAAAGATACGCAGTTTGTTCGTGCAAGTTACAGCCAAAGTTTGGGTATTTTGACAGATCTTGTGATTCCACTCAATCAATATGAGCGTGGTGACTCAGCAGTAAAGCGCAAAGTACTAGAAAGTGTATGGCAGTGGTTGGTGCATCGTGACCAAAGTGCTTTGATCTTCTTAAAAACGTGGCTCTTTTTGAAACAGCAACCACAGCCTAAACCGCTGACTTCAGTGACAGAGCTGCAGAAAGGATTCAGTCAATTTGAGAGTACTAGACAGCAGGTACAAGAGTGTCCAGTGGGGATCCTGAATGGAAGTGAAACTGCTGGAGCAGCAGGAAAACTGAGCAAGCTGTTGGAGGCTGGTAAGATTGTAACGATTCGTGTTGGGACGTTTCCTGAAGATGCTTCGCAAACAAAAATTTATCATGATGGAAGAGCAGAATGTGCTGGTGTATTGGCAAGAACAAATAGTGCCTTGTTGCAAGGAGCACAAATAGAAATAGACAAGCAAATGACTACACAATACCGATCCGCGATTGTAGTTGTACTTGGAAAAGATCTGCAATAAATGCACTTTAGCAGACTAAAGTGCTCTGAAAAGACTGATTAGTCATCAAAATCACGACCAGCTGGTGCTTCTGGTTCCTCACCACGAGTGCTGTCGAGCTCTTCAACTTCATCTTCAATATCCATCAAGCCATCTTCGTCTTCAAAATCTTCATCCAACAAGAATCGATCATCCTGATCATTTTGAGCTCCAGCCATTTTAGCAGTTGGGAAAGAATGAACATCTTTATTCTGTTCTGAACGCATGAGTTCTTTGAGATATACAGAACATTGATTATTGGAGCACGAATGAATACTACAGTGGTAGGTATTGCCAGTTTGAATGAGCTTGGTTAAGCGGAACGAGATATCTTCAGGCAACGCACCAATATATGTACCATCTTCTGTTTCCACTGAAATATAGCGATTTTTTAACTTCAAAACACAGTTCATGCCGACAGATAACATATCAAGCACTTGCTTGCCAGATAAACGGTGGAGTTCAGCAATCTTTGTTTTTCCTGGTTCTTCAATGAAATATGTTTTGTTAAAAGCGGGAGTAGGAGGGGTATTATTTGATTTGATGCGATCGAGCTGCTTTTTTGCAATAGAGTTGGTTTTATCAATCTCTAAAACTTGTGTAAATGCTTCTTTGGCCTGCTTTGGTTCACCAACCTGCAATAATGCCATCCCTAAGCGATTCAAGGCAGCCACATCTTGTGGTGCTGCGGTCAAGATCTCTTGATTTAGCTCGACGGCTTTTTGCCAATCGCCACTCTTGGCAGCTGCAATTGCTAACGTTTGGAGTTTGGAGACAGGTGTTTGCGTCATAATTTGTAGTTCAAATAACTAGGAAGAATACCGATCTTACAATCAGATGTCAATACTACATTCTGATTCACCTAGGCTATGCTCAAGGAGCAGGGTATAATAGCGCATGAGAAAGGTTTTGTATATGGCAGGCCACAGTAAATGGAACAATATTAAACAACGCAAAGGTGCTGTTGATGCAAAACGTGCCAAGATTTTTGCGCAGCTCTCTAAACTTATCAGAGTAGCTGTTAAAGAAGGCAAGTCTGATAATCCACAGTTTAATCCTGGACTTCGGGTCATTTTGGACAAAGCTCGCGCAGCCAACATGCCAAAGGAAAATATCACGCGCGCAATCGAT
>OMIS01000010.1 GCA_900299155.1 bacterium | reverse complement strand
TTACACAACTGTAATTGCAGTAGTTACTAGGAAACCAGTCTAATGTTGCCACTCGATCTGTATAGTAGTCATTGTCAATTATTTTTTGTATCTCATCTACTTTATTTAGATCAACACCACCTGTAGTTTCACCAAGGATATGAGAAAATACTCATGGTGCAGATAGAACAAAATACATATTTAGACATGCAGCTCAATCGTAGACAGTTCCTCTTTTACCTTTCCATCATCTCTCTTATTTGTATATCATTTGGTAAAAAACTGTTTGATCCACTTAAAGAACAATTTGAAACTGAACAACGCGCTCGCGTTGAGACCGATTCATTTATTGAGCAACACAAAGAACAACTTAAGAAAATTGAACTTGGGACTACGCTGTGTCCTGTTTTTATAGAAAAAATCTGTCCAGATGCAACACCAGAACTAGTCGTAGACTTTCTCAAAAAACTACACATCACGCAAGTGCGCCTCAGTATGCGCTGGAATAAATGCGTCACCGAGCAAAATCAGATTGATTTATCGTTCTACTTGCCGTGGCTGAAAGCATTGACTCAGGGTGGCATCAAGATTACCTTGAGCTGTGGACCTATTAAATCCCCCCGGTATCCTGAATCATACGTCCCACACCATATCAGCTACTTTCTTACCCGTCTTTCCCAACCTTACTACCGCTCGCATCCCATTTCTCTAGAGCAGCTTGAGCGTGAGTTTGGCACTACTTTCATGGGCAGCTTGCCAGCTCAGTTGAAGGAACAAATTGCACGGCAGGGATATCTTCCAGCCATACAGCAGTTTGTAGAAAGTGGCTTGCCACTTGCAGCATGTGCACTTTCATACTTGGATAAACTACTTCCAGCCCTCAAAAAAGAGCTCGGGGCTGGTATGGATCAAATCGTCATGTTCAATCCTGAAAATGAATCTCAGAACCCGTTTGGGACAGGGAAATACATCATGAAGTTTGGGTATATGCAGCAGGTCTGTGAAACAATTCTTAGACACCAGCCTGATGCGGCATTTTTATTTAATTGTGCAGGTGTTTCAGATACAAGCACCTCTAGTCTGGAACAGACTGCCGCACTGGCTCTGTACCTGCAGCAACTATTTCCGCAGGCTTCGTTCACAGTTGGGATGGATAGTTATGAAGAGCAAGATATTTTTAAGTTTCCGTATTTCAATTTTTTCCCGGATACCATCTCCGCACTGAGTATTTTGTATTCAGATCAGATTATAACCAGCACGTTGGCTGAACTTGCTGAGCACGGGATTAGTTTTGAGGCCACGGAATTACAATTTGAGCGGTGGGTCACTCTCCTGAGAGAGCATCCACCAGGCACACTGTACCACTTACAGTTTATGCTGCTACGGTATATGAATAGTTTTTTGAAGGACGACTCACAGTTAGTACGCGTATGGGGCTTTGAACAGTTTCTGAAAAAATATTTGATACACCCAGAAGATCCTGAGATCAAGAAACTGATACCATTCATTCAAAGGATCAATACACAATCACAACAGCCTCTATAGACCTAATTGCTATCGAGAAATATCCACAGCAGAAGAAAATGATATCTGATATCTTTCGCAGAAATACACCATCAACTGAGTTTCGTTTAACGCTTTGGAGATTGGCGTTTGCGGCGAGCTTTACCACCACTACCGACTTTACGAGTTTCTTTCATTCTGTCGTCGCGGGTTAATAAGCCAGCTTCTTTTAATAATGTGCGATATTCAGGGTTAAACTTAACTAAAGCGCGTGAAATACCATGCAGCAATGCGTCAAGTTGTGAAGCCACACCAGAGCCATTGATCTTAGCCACGACTGAGAACTTTTGCTCAGTGCCAGTTAATACAAATGGTAACAGGTATCTGCGATCAGCATTTTTAACGGTGCCAAAGTATGAACCAACAATCTTTTCGTTGACTACAAAGTCGCCTTTAGATTGGTATAAACGTACCCGTGCACTAGCCACTTTACGACGACCAGTTGCTTCAATGTACTCACCAGTAGGATAGGTCACGTTTTGTGCCACTGCTTTATTAGAAACAGCCACTTGTGGTTGAACTTTTTTGACGATTTTTTGAACTTTATTGTTCTTTTTTAATTTAAGTGCCATATAAATATACCTTTATTGTTGTTGAGCAAATTGACTTTGGTGTGTGTGCTCAGCACCTGCATAAATTTTTAAGCGACTTAAGCGGCCATCACGCAGTCTGTTGTCTGGGAGCATGCGCTTAACAGCTTCACGTAAGATACGATCTGGGTTTTTGCGCATAACTTCTGAGAAGTTTTCTTTACTCAAACCACCAGGGAAACCTGAGAATGAGAAATACATCTTCTTCATGTTTTTTGTTCCACTGATAGCAATCTGAGCTGCATTGATAACAACGACAAAATCGCCAGCATCAATGTGTGGGGTGTAATCAGCTTTGTGCTTACCCATTAACTTTTCTGCAATTTGGGTGGCAAATCGACCAAGAATTTGATCTTTTGCATCAACCAAGTGCCAGTTATGCTTTACTTGTGCAGTAGTGACCATTGTTGTTTTTTGCATACGTTACTTTGCGCTTTTCTTTTCTGTCTTTTCAGCAGCAGCTTTTGGAGCTGATACTTTTGTCTCTTTTGCAGCAGGTTGTGCTTCAGCTTTTTGAGGAGCGCGCAGCGTACCGACTGTTTCTGGTTGATCTACCCAGGCTAATTCTACCATAAGCGTGTTGTCGCCACCTCTGTTACCGATAGTGGTAATACGGGTAAAACCACTGTTGCGTGTTTTGAAGGTAGGAGCTACACAATCCACTAAAGTATTTACTACATCACGTTTACCAAAGACTTGATGCAGACCACGGCGAGCAGCTACGGAGTCCTGCTTTGCTTTGGTTACAATCTTGTCAGCAATGCGCTGCAACACTTTGGCTTTTGCCATAGTGGTTTGAATACGACCATGCTCAACTAAAGCACGGATCATATTTTTTACTAATGCTTCGCGATGCTTGGTATCACGATTAAGTTGTTTACTTGCTACTCTGTGTCTCATAATCTGGTATCAGATGGATTACTCACCCAAACTGACCCCTTTCTTTTCAAGTGCTTCATTAACAATACCAACACTCTTCTCGCCTAAGTTCTTAACTTTTGCGATGGTGTTTTTTGGAATGCCTTGTAAATCACCAACAGTCTTGAAACCGCCCTTACGTAATGCGTTTGCAATACGAGTTGGAAGATCGAGCTCTTCAACGGTTAAGCGCAATACTTCAGCTTCAGCAGGTGAGAGTTGAGCTTGTGGCTCTTCTTGAACCTGAACGACTGGGTTTACTACTTGAGCAAAATGCTTGTGTAAAATAGAAGCAGCTTGTTTGACTGCATCCATTGGAGTGACCGTACCATCTGTAGTGACGGTTAAGATCAATCTGTCATAGTCAGTACGACGACCGACACGAGTGGCTTCCACTTTGTAAGAAACAGTAGTCACTGGTGAATATAATGCATCAAGCATGATTTCACCAATTGAGTTACTGCGTTTTTCATCAGCTACGATGTAACCCATACCTGTTTCAGCAACCATATCGATTTCAAGGTTTGAACCTTTAGCGACGGTAGCTAAGTACAGATCTTTGTTCACTACTTCAAAACCAGCTTCACACTCGATATCAGCTGCAGTCACTTCTTTTGGACCTTTAACTGAAAGGCGCAGTACACCTTTGCCTTCTTGAGCTGCTTTGATGCGAACTTGCTTTAAGTTAAGTGATAAATCCAACACATCTTCAGTAACACCGTTAATTGGTGAGTATTGATGATCTGCACCAGAAATACGAACTGAAGTGATTGCACAGCCAGTCAATGAAGTTAAGAGGACACGACGAAGGGCATTACCCAAAGTGTGACCATAGCCTTGTTCAAGAGGTTCAATACTGATGATTGAAGCTCCATTTTTTTGACTTTCTTCCTTAACTTGGAAGTTAATCAAGATTTGTGTGTTTGTCATAGTTGACATAGTTCTCCTTGTTTCTCCTCTCCTCAAGTTTTTGAGGAAATCCGTAACCGGAATTATTACTTTTTTTATACCTTTATCTACTGTAGTACTCGACTACTAATTGTTCAGTTACTGTTTCCTTGATATCACTGCGCTTTGGTAAGCGAGCAATCTTAGCAACAGCCTGTTTCTTTTCAATCCATTCCACTACACTGTCAGCATCTTTGATGCGTTCAGACATATCAGGATTTTTAATGATCTTCTCACTCAAGTTCACGACATCTTCGACTTGAACTTGGTAAGAAGGAATTGTTACTTTTTTGCCATTTACTAAAATATGACCGTGAGCAACGAGTTGGCGTGCTCCAGCGCGGGTGATTGCCCAACCTGAGCGGTACACGACGTTATCAAGACGACGCTCTAAAGAACTAAGCAATCCTTCACCTGTAGCCACTGAACTGGTACTAGCTTGATCGTACATACGACGAAGTTGCTTTTCAGTCACTCCGTATAAGTACTTCAATTTTTGCTTTTCAGCTAATTGAGTACCGAAGTCAGAAAGTTTGCGTTTGCCTTTTGCACCATGTTGACCAGGGCGAATAGATAAACGACGAGATACTTTCACTGCATTTGATTTGAGTGAAAGATCTTCACCGATGCGGCGAGCTAATTTGTTTTTTGGTCCGATATATCTTGACATAAAATTATTTATTGTGTTTTGCTTTTCTTGGTCTTGTACCGTTGTGTGGATCTGGAGTCATATCAGCAATCATGGTAATTTTAATACCTTGTGCTTTGAGAACGCGTAAAGCAACATCACGGCCAGGTCCTGGACCTTTGATGAATAAAGCCATTTGTTGCATACCAAAAGCGCGAGCTTTGGTGACTGCGTTTTCAATAGTGATTGTCGCTGCGTATGGAGTAGATTTTCTTGAACCAGTGAATCCAGATTCACCTGCTGTTGACCAACATACGACATTGCCTTCATCATCAGTGATGCTTGCCAATGTAGAGTTGAAGGTAGCGGTTACGTATAGACGACCTTTAGCGATAAGGCGTGCTTTTTGTGTTTTTGGTTTAGCTGCTGCTGTTTTTGCCATATACTATTATTTCTTTGTTTCTTCTAATTTTGCTGCCATCTCTTTGGTAAGAGCACCGACGGTCTTACGTTTACCACCACCACGAGCGGTACGGCTATTGGTACGAGTGCGTTGTCCACGAACTGGTAACTTCATAGAGTGACGCATACCGCGGTATGTTTTAATACGACGTAAACGGTCAATGTTATCATTAACAATACGGCGCAAATCACCTTCTACAGCAAATCTCTCAAGTGAACGTTGAATACGGTTGATCTCGTCTGTGGTTAAATCACGAGTACGTTTATCAGGACTAATGTTTGCTTCTCTGACAATATCTTGTGCAAGTTTAGTACCCACACCATAAATATATCGCAAAGCAAATGCGATCTTTTTTTGTTCTGGTAAGTCAATACCGGCAATACGAATCATATGTTTTTCTGTTTTCTTTTCTTTTTTAACAGGACTGAACTATATCAGGATAAGGCTATTTTGAAAAGCACTAAAATGACTGCGAAGCATTTTTCGTTGATCTATAGTTAATTTTACATTTTTTGAGGTCATATTTAGATACATAACCTTTTACACTGTCACCAGGCAAAAGACGGATTCTAAAGAGGCGCATCTTACCCACGAGAGTGCCCAAGAGTTCAAGTCCCACCATCTGGGGGATCTGTGCTTGAGTCACTTTAATTCTGAACATCGTGTTTGGTAAACATTCCTCCACAACACCCTCGATCTCAAAGCGATCTTCTTTACCCGTTGTTTGTGAAGTTGTATCTACTTGGCGTCTTGCCTTAGCAGCACGTTTATGTTCTTGAACTTTTCCCATACGTATATATTTCTGTAAGTGATAGTTAGGTACTCAAAATTATATTGATAATTACTCACTTACTTGAGTTACTGAAGTATATATTATAGCAGATTTGGCCTATTTTGTCAGTATTTCAAAGCCATTTTTGGTCACTAAGACAGTTTCTTCAAACATACCAGAAAGTGAGCCGTCCACTGTGCGATATGTCCATCCATCACGGTCGACCTTTAAATCAGGTTCTCCAGCCGTATACATCACTTCTACTGCAATGGTCTGTCCTTCATGCAAAAAGACTTTTTTATCGCCTTTTTGCGCGATACACGGGATTGCAGGATCCATGTGCAGCTGCTCGCCAACTCCATGCCCAGTTAACTGATAAACAATACCTAAATCGTTCTCCACCAATACTTTTTCCATTGCTAAACTAACGTTATATACGGACTGCCCCGCATATACTTTACCTATAGCTTTATTAAGTGCTTTTTGACCGAGTTCTAGGAAGCGCTTTTTCTCTGAAGCCACAGTACCCACAATAAAGGTTGTGGTTGTATCTAGATGGTAGCCACCATAAATAAGTCCCACATCGACGGTAACTACGTCACCATCTTCAATCAGAGTGTCGTTGGGAATTCCATGACACAAGCCATCATTTTTCATAATACAGGTTGCCCAGTGATATCCAGGAACTGTAGAAAAGCTTGGTTTTGCGCCACTTGCTTTGATAAGGCGCTGAGCTTCTGATTCAATCTCAGCAAAGCTCATGCCTACTTGGGCATATACCGCCAACTGATCTCGAATTTGAGCGAGGATGTGCCCACCTTCACGCATGAAGGTAATTTTTTGCTGAGAACTTTGAGCAGCCATAGTTACTTTTGTTCAATAGATTTGACACAAGCGTCAAAAACTTCTTGAACATTCATTTCACCATCAACTTCAACAAGCTTTCCGATTCCACGGTAATACTCGATAACTTGTTCTGTTAACTCATGGAATAATGCGATGCGTTTGCGAATAGCTTGCAGTGTTTCATCGTCACGGGCATCATTGCGGCCAGAGATTCTCCACAATGCTTCTTTGTCTGAAACTTTCAAATAAACGACTTTATCAATAGAGCCATTAAATGCTTCAGCTTGTGGAACTGTTCTTGGGAAACCATCTAAGATATATCCACTAGCGTATTCTGGTTTTTCAAGATAAGTGAGCACAACTTCTAAGGTTGTTTCGTCTGGTACTAATGCACCTGAGTTTAATGTTTCTTTTAACCAACGACCAAGTTGTGTTTTCTCTTTTGCCATCTCGCGGAAAATATGACCAGATGAAAGATATGGGACATTGTATTTCTCGGAGAGCATGTTGCCCTGAGTAGATTTACCTGCACCTTGGATACCGATTAACACTAATTTCATAAAGGACTCCCTTTGATTCTCCTAGATATACTTATCGTAATTTTGCTCCACGACAAGACTTTCGGCTTGTTTTGAAGTTTCTAATATTACAGAAACTACGATTAATACACTCGTACCGCCAATAGCAAGCGACTGAATTCCAGTCAAAATTTGTGCTAGTGAAGGTAACAAAGCTACAAAGCCTAGGAAGATTGCGCCTACCAGAGTGATTCTGGTTACAACGAACTCAAGATATTTTTTAGTAGGTGCCCCAGGACGGGTGCCGGGAACAAATGCGCCACTTTTTTTGAGTTCATTAGAAAGATCCTCTGCATTGAAGAAAATAAGTGCGGAGAAAAATGTAAAGAAAAAGACAATAATAAAGTAGGTGGTCAGGTAAATAGCAGAGGTTGGCTCAAACCAGATGGCCAGTGACCTACCCCAATCCATAAACTGGGCATTCCCAGAAGCAGTTAATAATCGAGCTACAAATGAAGGTACAAGCATTAAGGAAACAGCAAAGATGATTGGCAAAACACCCGTTACGTTAACGCGAATAGGCAAATGAGACATTTGACCACCCACAGAACGACTGCCTCGGACGCGCTTAGCATATTGAATTGGGATTTTACGAACAGCCTCAGTCATGAAAACAACTAATCCAATAACTGCTAAAAACACCCCCAACATAATTGCCATCACTAGCAATTGATCAGAAGTAGCAGCTGAAAGTACTTGCGCAGCAGCAACTGGGATTTGGCTTAAGATACCACCCAGCAAGATCATAGAAATACCATTGCCTAATCCGTAGAGTGAAATTAGCTCTCCAAGCCACATCACAACCAGAGAACCAGCCACCAATGTCATCACTACCGTTATAATCATCATAGGGTCAGTTGTGGTCAATAAACTTTGAGAGCGAAGCAAAGCCAAGACAGAAATACTTTGAATGACAGCAAGTGGCACAGAAAGCAATCTAGTATACTGATTGACTAACTCTCTGCCTGATTCACTTTCTTTCTGTAACTCTTTGAGGCGTGGGATAACCATACCAGCAAGCTGCATGACAATGGATGCGGTGATGTAGGGATTAATACCCACAGCAACGATTGAAAAGTTTTTCAAAGTACCACCTGAAAAAACATTTAAGAGACTTAAGAATTGGCTACCTGCAAATAATGTTTTCAATTGAATAACATCTACAGCAGGGACAGGAATGTGAGCTAATAATCTAAAGACAAGAAAAATAATTGCAGTAAAGATGAGCTTCTTACGAAGAGATGGAGTGTTGATGATTGTTTTAAAGAAGGTTACTGCTTTTTGCACAAGGGTAATATAGTAACGCTTTCTATTAATTTTCGATAGTACCACCTACAGCTTCGATCTGCTTGCGAGCAGTATCAGTGATGGCCAAGCCTTTAACAGAAACTTCCTTTGTAATTTCACCAGTAGCTATAACTTTAACTCTTGTAGCTGTCTCTGGGATCATCTTCTCTAATTTTAATGTTTCGATAGTTACAACTTCTGCTTGGACTTTTTGCAAGTCAGCTAGAGTAATAGTAACTACTTGAGTAGTAGGTTTCAAACGACCCTTACCACGCAACATTGGTAAACGCTTTACTAATGGCAACTGTCCACCTTCAAACCATAATGGGACTAATGCACCCTGGCGAGCCCATTGGCCTTTTGTACCACGACCTGAGGTATGTCCACCTTTGGTAGAACCGATACCACGACCTGGGCGGCGTTTTTGCTTAGTTGTTGCTGGAATAAGTGATGATAATTTTGACATAGCTCAGGTTTTCTCAATTATTTTTTATCTTCAGTTTTTGGTTTTACAGCTTTTTTAGGAGCAGCCTTTACCTCTTTTGCAGCAGGTTTGACTTGTTTCTGTTCTGCTTGTGCAGTTCTTACTTCTTTTTCTTTCTGATCTTTTGCTTCAGCTTTCTTCTTAGCCTTTTCTTGTTCAACTTCCATCTTTTGCTCAGCCTCTGCTTCAGCTTGAGCTACTGACTTCAAAGTAATGCCTTTGAGTTTAACGATTTTTTCAATTTCCTTCAAAGCTTCGAAAGTAGCGTAGACACTTGATGCCTGGTTACTACTACCCAAAATCTTACTGGAAATGTCACGGATACCTGCAGCTTCAACAACTGCACGAACTGGACCACCAGCAATAACTCCTGAACCCTTTGGAGCTGGCTTTAACATCACAACACCAGCACCAGTTTTAACACTGACGCGGAATGGGATTGTTGTCCCATTCATAGGCACCATGATTAATTTTTTCTTAGCTTTTTTAACACCCTTTTTAACAGCGGCTTGAACGTCTTTAGCTTTTCCTAAACCGACACCTACACGACCTTTTTTGTCACCCACGACCATCAATACAGAAAATCCCATCTTGTTTCCGCCTTTTGTTTTCTTAGAAACGCGAGAAACTTGGATTACTTTCTCTTCAAATTCTTGTGGTTCACGCTTTGTTTCAGTTCTCATAGTATCCTACAGTTTTTATACGTTGATGCCTGCTTCTCGAAGTGCTTCAGCAATCGCTTTAATACGACCGTGATATTTATATGCACCTCGGTCAAAGATAGCATGTGTAATTTTTTCTTCTTGTAAACGAGCAGCAAATGCTTTTGCAGTTGCAGCAGCACGTTCTGTTTTAGTGGTTTTACCATCAGTATCGCGTAACCCGAAAATGGTTTTACCAGATACATCATCAATTGCCTGCATGTAAATGTATCGATTGGAACGATCAACACTAATACGAGGCTTTTGAGCGGTGCCTTCCATCTTAGAACGAACACGCTGTTTGCGAGCTTGGCGAAGTGCTAATACTTTTTGTCTAGTGTTCATATAATTTTTGCCTTAAGCGGCTGCTTTACCTTGTTTACGTCTGACTACTTCATCTGCATAGCGGATACCTTTACCTTGATATGGTTCAGGTGGACGTACTTTGCGGATGTTAGCGGCAACTTGACCGACTAAGTGTTTATCAATTCCTGAGATCACAATTGTGTCATTACCTTTGAGGGTGAACGTGATTCCATCGATTGGATCAACATCAACTGGGTGAGAAAATCCGACTGCAATTGATAAGCCTTTACCTTTTGCAGCTGCGCGGTATCCAGTACCAACCAGTTTTAATGTTTTCTCATATCCCTCAGTTACACCGATAATGTTATTTTCAAGTAAACTGCGGACTAAACCGTGATGAGCTTTGACTTGAATTTCATCACTGCTGCGGCCTACTTTAACCATACTTTCTTCAATTGCTACTGTAATGTTTGCAAAAAGTGGAGCTTTGAGCTCACCTTTTGGACCTTTTACAACAACTTCTGAAGGGTTAACAGTTACTGTTACGCCTGCTGGAAGTGCTAGTGGTTTTTTTCCGATTCTTGACATAAAACTTTACCAAACTTGGCAAATTAGTTCGCCACCTACATTTTGTTGGCGAGCTTCTTTGTCTGTTAATATTCCTTTATTGGTTGAGACGATTGTAATTCCGTATCCACCGAGTGCTTTTGGAATTTGACCAGCTGGAGCGTAGACGCGACGTCCTGGTTTAGAAAGACGGCGAACTTCGGTCACTGCTGGCATCTTACCCACATACTTCAAAGTAAGCACGATTTGCTTGAAAGGAGCAGAATCATCAATAGATACTTCTGCGACGTACCCTTCTCGAACTAAAATCCCTGCCATAGACTCTTTGAGTTTGGAATATGGGATAACGACTGTCTCTTTTCGAGCGAGAAGTGCGTTTTTAATGCTGATAATAAAGTTGCTTATTGGATCACTCATATACTTTACTTACTTGCTCTAACTACTCCTGGTAACTCGCCCTTGGCTGCCAACTCTCTGAAAGTTAAGCGGCTTAAACCAAAGAAGCGCATGTAAGCTCTAGGACGACCAGTTATTTTACAACGGTTTACGCCTCTAGTCGACACCCGGTTTGGTTTACGCACACCCTTTTTCAAGTAAGCGGCGCGTCGTGCGAGTTGTTTTTGTGACTTTACTATTTCAGATATACTTGCCATAAGGTTTCCATTAATTATTTTCTTTACTAAATGGCATTCCTAATAATTCGAGTAAGCGACGTCCTTGATCTGTAGAAGCGGCAGTTGTGCAGATCACGACTTGGAGAGAACGAATACTTTCAATTTTATCGTATTCAATCTCTGGGAAGATGATTTGTTCTTCAATACCCAAACTATAGTTTCCATTATCATCAAAAGCGGTGCGAGAAACACCTCTAAAGTCTTTAACGCGTGGTAAAGCCACACTAACTAACTTGTATAAGAACTCCCACATCCTTTCACCGCGGAGAGTAACTTTAACACCCATTGGATCACCAGCACGCAGTTTGAATCCAGAGATAGATTTAGTTGCGGTAGTTACCACTGGTTGTTGACCAGTCATTTGTGCAAATTGAGCGACAACGTTATCAATCACGGTGCGGCGAGCACGAGGATCTTGAGGATCCGTGATACCGGTGTTCACTACAATTTTAGTAATCTTAGGCACTGCAAAAGTGTTCTTAATATTGAACTCTTTTTGGAGTGTCTTATGAACTTCGCTGTTGTATTTCTTTTGTAAGGTTGTCATAAACTACTTTGTTTTTTTAGGTTCTGGTACAACTGCACCTGTTTTCTTAAAGACACGAGTCTTGGTGCCATCTTTAGCTACAGTGTAGCCAATTCTGTCAGCTTGACCCTTGTCATTAATAATTGCCACTTTAGCAGTTGGTAATGGACGCTCCATAGAAGCTTTACTGCCAGCTCGACCTTGCATAGGCTTAATGTGTTTAACGTATAGGTTAACACCTTTTACCACTACGCGGTCTTCACCTGGCAATACGCGAACTACTTCAGCTTGTTTGCCTTTGTCTTTACCACCTGTTACTAGTACTTTGTCACCGACTTTAAATTTCATATGTTACCAGACCTCTGGTGCTAAACTTGCAATTTTATTAAATCCCTCATTTTTAACTTCACGAGCAATCGCGCCGAAGACACGAGTGCCTACTGGTTCTGGGTTGGTGCGAGACTCAACCACAACTGCAGCGTTGTCATCAAAACGAATGTATTCTCCGTTTGAACGACGTTGTTCTTTGTGTGTGCGTACAATAACAGCAGTCACTTTGTCACCTTTTTTCAAGGTTCCTTGTGGATCTGCAGCAATGACTGATGCCATGATCATGTCACCGACATAGCCAAAGCGGCGCTTTGAACCACCATAGACTTGGATGACCCGAAGTTGTCGAGCTCCACTGTTATCTGCTACTTGTACTACTGTTCTCAGTTGTATCATGTTACTTTACGATTTTTTCTACTACTACAAAACGCTTGGTTTTACTAATTGGGCGTGTCTCTTTAATCACTACTTCATCACCTACCATAATTTCTGGAGTACCAGTGTAGTGGCAAGCATAATTTTTAGTGCGGCGCACTTGCTTACCATACATAGGATGTTGCCAGTTTCTTTCGACACTCACTTTTGCAGTTTGCAAAGTTGAGAGAGCGATGACTTTACCTTGTAATGTTTTCATAACTTCCTCTTAGCTTATTGCTGTGCTCCTGCTAATTGTTGAGCGCGCAACGTTGTTTTAACGCGTGCGATATCATCTCGCAGCACTTGAATTCGTGATGGGTTAGATAACTTTCCTACCACTTTTTGTAAGGTTGCTGTTGCTAATTCTTTTTGCAGCTCAGAAAGCTGTTTGTTGAGCTCAGCAGCAGTTTTTTCTTGTAGTGCTTTAATATCGTTACGTTTCATATTATTTACTTATTAAGGTTGTTCTAACAGATAATTTGTGTCCTGCTTTATCAAAAGCTTGTTGTGCTACTTCTTTTGTGACGCCACCCAGTTCAAAAATGATCGTACCTGGACGGACTACTGCCACATGTTCTTCAACTGGACCTTTTCCGGATCCCATTTTAACACCCACTGGCTTCTTGGTAATTGGCTTGTGAGGAAAAATGCGGAGCCAATATTTACCAGCACGTTTAGTCATGAATGTAATCTTTTTACGAGCAGCTTCGATCTCTCTGGAAGTGATCCAGCCACCGGTGACTGCTTTCATGCCAAAGTCACCAAAAGCGACAGTAGCACCACGAAGTGCAACACCACCACGTTTGCCTCTGAATTGCTTGCGGAATTTTTCTTTCTTTGGTTGCAACATTGACATACAGTTCCTTTAGACGATTTCTCCACGATAAATCCAAACTTTTATACCCACATAGCCTGAACGAGTCAGAGATGGCTCGTGATAATAATCGATATTAGCACGAAGGGTTTGAGTTGGGATACTTCCTTCAAAATACTTTTCAGTTCTTCCAATTTCAGCACCACCGATACGACCAGCCAGTGAGATTTTAACACCTTTAGCACCAGCTTGCATCACGCGCTCCATAGATTGAAGCACTGCACGACGATGTGGGAAGCGCTTAATCAATTGACCAGAGATGCGCTCAGCAATTAACTTAGCACTCAAATCTGGGTTAGTAACTTCTTCAACACGAAGATCAATTTTAACTTTATCTTTCTTAACTTTAGATACGTTAAGAATACGTTCAATTTGTTTCTTTATATCTTCAAGATTTGAGCCACCCTTACCAATAACAACACCAGGACGAGCTACGTGTAAAACAACTTTAATAACTGTTAAAGAACGTTCAATCTCAATACGGACAACACCAGCACTTGCTAATTTCTCTTGCAAGTATTGACGTAATTTATAGTCCTCCACAACTTTGTCTGAGTAATCTGCTTTGCCTGCAAACCATTTAGACTTCCAGTTTAAGAAGGAGCCTATACGAAAACCGATTGGATTTACTTTTTGTCCCATATTTTTTTTCGAAGTGTATATTTTACTACAATTTCCCTTATTTGTCCGCTCTTGTTTTTTTAGCTTTCTTAGGAGCGGTTGTTACTGCTTCTGCTTGTACTTCAGCTTGGTTTTCAGTCTTTTCGACTGAATCTGTTTTTGCGACTACATCAGTTTTTTCCATGAGTTCAACCGTCACATGACAGGTCTTCTTCATGATTGAGTGTGCGCGACCACGACTGACAGCGCGGAATCTCTTGTAGACTGAGCCACCGTCAACGCGGATACTTTTAATAACCAAATCTTCTGCTTTCAAACCATGATTGTGGGTTGCGTTTGCAACTGCTTGGCGAAGCACCTTCATAACGAGGATACTTGCTTCGCGGTTGATCACACCCAGCTGTTGAAATGCATCTGCCAAAGGCAAAGATTTAACAGTGTTAGCGACCAATCTCACCTTGCGGGGAGCTTGACGAGCATAAATTTGTGATGCTGTTATTGTCATAAATATTTCTTTACGTTTATGTCTTGGTCATCAGACGTTTGACGATCTTACCGTGACCTCTAAATGTTCTAGTAGGAGCAAACTCACCGAGTTTGTGTCCGACCATTGCTTCAGAGACAAATACTTCTACAAAGGTTTTGCCTTGGTGCACTAAAAAGGTGTGTCCTACAAAATCTGGACTAACCACACAGGCGCGACTCCAAGTTTTAATTGGAGTTTTTGCTCCTGATTGTTTCTGAACCAAAACTTTTTTTGTGAGTTTTGGATCAACGTATGGACCTTTTTTTGAACTTCTACTCATAGTTTCCTTATTTGACTCTTCGATCTCTTATAATTAAGCGAGAGCTATTCTTACGTCTGTTGCGAGTCTTTGTACCATGTGCATGCTTACCCCATGGAGTCTTTGGATACTTAAGACCGACACCTGAACGACCTTCACCACCACCATGTGGGTGAGAAGCTGGGTGTTGAGCAGTACCACGATTGGTTGGGCGAATACCCATTAAGCGTTTACGACCTGCTTTACCGATCTTACGATTCTTCCATTCTTGATTTCCAACCTGGCCAATTGTAGCGAAACATTCTCCACTAATCAATCTGACTTCTTTAGAAGGAAGTTGCACTGCAACCATGTCACCTTCTTTTGATTGGATGACAGCACTGACACCAGCACCGCGCACCATTTGAGCACCCTTACCAGCGCGCAATTCAATGTTATGAATTGGCATACCGACTGGGATGTTCTTCAATGCTAAAGCATTTCCAGTTTTGATTTCGACTTCTGGACCAGAAACGACTTCATCACCGATGTTCAAGTTTTCAGGAGCTAAGATATATGCTTTTTCACCATCCTTGTATTGCAATAAAGCAACATGTGCACCACGAAGTGGATCGTATTCAAAACGGACAACAGTAGCAGTTACACCAAACTTAGTGCGTTTCCACTCAATGATACGAATTTTTTTCTTCATACCACCGCCACGATGACGTACAGTGACACGACCTTTGAAACCACGACCCTGACGTTTGGTATAACCACTCAAGAGTAATGATTTTTCTGGTCCACCATCATGGAGCATAGAACGATCTATGTCTGCTTGATGACGTTGGCCACTACTGGTTGGTTTTCTTATTTTTAACATAACTCTTATACCTTATTGGTTTGCCTCTGGGTTAATATCAAACACATCAAGTGTTTGGCCTTCTTTTAAGGTAACGATTGCTTTTTTAGTTTTACCGACAGTTGATTTAGTTCTTTTTTTGCCAGTGCGTCTGGTTTCAGCTGCCTGCATAATCATGTTCACTTTTTTAACTGTCACACTGTATAAAGCAGAAACTGCTTCCGCAATTTGATTTTTAGTAGCATTGCGGTCTACTTCAAAAGTATATGCGTTTTCACCATTGGCAAGACGCATAGATTTTTCGGTTATAACTGGTCTTTTAATAGTAAACGGATTCATAAACTTTTATTTCTTTACTGTTTTTGTAGTTTTCTTAGTAGCTGGAGTTGCTTTTTTAGCGGATGCTTTTGGAGCAACTTCAGGTTTCACTTGCTTATCAAGTTTTTCCTCAAGCATTTTTACAGCAGCAGAAGTCATAATGATAGCATTTGCACGGATGACATCAAGAGCTGTTAATTGAGCAGCTGGGATGATAGTCACGTTAGCAATGTTGCGGCATGCTTGACGAATTTCAGTTTTATCAGCAGGGATAACCACTGTGATAGAACGAGCTTCTGGAGCTGCAGCTGCAATCATTTTAGCCATTTTATTGGTTTTAACTTCGGTTTCCAAGTCGTCCATGACTTGAATTATTTCGTTTTGCCAACTTAATGCAGAGACTAAAGCAAGTTTCTTTAATGCTTGTGGCAAACTTAGACTCCAGTTTTGATTACCTCTTGGACCATGAGTTACACCACCACCGACAAAGATTGGAGCACTTTTAGCACCGTGACGGGCACCACCAGTACCTTTTTGTTTGTAGACTTTTTTCTTTGTACGGTTAACTTCTGAACGAGTCTTAGTTTTACTGGTACCTTGGCGAGCGTTTGATAAGTACACTCGAACAGCTTGACTCAACAGTTGTTTATTAACTGGAGCGCCAAAGACTGCATCACTTACAGTGAGTGTGCCTTGTTTGCCAGTTGCGGTTCTTGTTTGCAATTGCATACGCTGTGTTATTCCTTACTTTCTTCAGTTACTTCTGGTGCGATAGTTTCAGTGGCATCTGCAGAAGTTTCTACCTGTTCAGCAACTTTGATACCAGATGCTGAGAGATCAAGCTCTACTGATTTTGTTTCACCAGTTTTAGTGATTTTAACTTGACTTGAGATAGAACCAGGGACTGGGCCACTCAACCAAACTTCTTTGGTAGTTGGATCAATATGAACAATAACTAAGCCACTTACTGTTTTAGTTTCAACACCATAATGACCTGGCATGTGCTTACCTACCCAGACACGACCTGGAGTGGTACGGTTACCGATAGAACCTACAGCACGAGCACGATCAGATTGACCGTGTGTAGCTGGTCCACCATGGAAACCGTGGCGCTTCATAGCACCAGCAAAACCACGACCTTTTGAAATTCCTTGAACTTGAACGACATCACCTACAGCTAAAATAGTGTTAACACTCAGTGTTTGACCAGCAGTAATGTTTTCTGCTTCAGAAACTGGTAATTTAATACCAGCCATATTCTTCACTCCAAAAGAAAAACCACCCTTTTCTAACTTTGTGCGGAGTGGCTTTGTCATGTTCTTCAACTTCTTAGCACCATAACCAACTTCAAGAACTTGAGTTGGAACGAGTGGACGTTCTTGTTTTGCGGTGTCGATAATAGAAACAGTGCGTGTACTAACTACAGCAATATCATCTGCTTTACAGCGGGTAACAGCGACACGTTTGCCTGTCTTTGTCCAAGCTTGTGTCATTCCCATTTTGGTCGCAAAAAAATCTCTTAGCATACGTTCTTTTATTTCGTGCTTGTAGCTCTGGTTTGTATTTCAGGTCTTTTTTAGACACTACTATACTGTTCCTTGTGCTATTGTTTTTTATACTCCTCTACATCTTTATCTGAATTGAAACACCTGCTGGCAATTCCAAATGCATAAGTGAATCAATTGTTTTGCTTGTTGGGTTTACAATATCCAACACGCGTTTGTGTGTTCGTAATTCATATCTTTCTTGAGCATTTTTATCAGAGTGTGGAGATGCCAAGACTGTAAATGATTTAATGTTGGTAGGCATCGGTACTGGACCAATGACTTGTGCACCAGTTGAGAGCGTGGTCTCTAGGATTTTCTTACTGGCCTCATCAATAACCCGGTGATCGTATGATTTAAGACGGACTCGGATTTTGTAAGCGTTTTGTGTTTTAGTACTAGTTTTTGCCATTTATACTTTATTTATTTTTCAAGAATCGAATTATACTACATTTACCCCATATAAGTAAACCCCTTTTTCTCGAGTCAGGGTGGGCTGGTAACTCAGATTTTCTCCACCTCAAGAAGGCGAAGAAAAACGCGCCGAAAGTCTCCCTCCGGCGCGATTTTCAAAATTCAATGTTATTTAATCACTTTAGTGATTGCACCTGCACCGATGGTGTGTCCACCTTCACGGATAGCGAAGCGTAATCCTTCATGCATTGCGACAGGAGCAATGAGTTTAACACTCATCTTAGCATTGTCACCTGGCATGACCATTTCAACACCTTGTGGCAAAGCGATTTCGCCAGTCACGTCAGTTGTGCGGATATAGAATTGAGGTCTGTATCCAGTGAAGAATGGTTTGTGACGACCACCTTCTTCTTTGGTTAAGATATATACTTCAGCTTCAAATTCGGTGTGAGGAGTGGTTGTACCTGGTTTAGCCAAGACTTGTCCACGCTCAACATCGTCTTTTTCAACACCACGGAGCAAAATACCGACGTTATCGCCAGCTTCACCGCGGTCAAGCATCTTACGGAACATTTCGACACCAGTGACAGTACTCTTCTTGAGGTCACGGATACCGACGATTTCGATTTCATCACCAACTTTGATAACACCAGATTCGATACGGCCGGTTACGACTGTACCACGTCCTTTGATTGAGAAGACGTCTTCAACTGGCATCAAGAATGGTTTATCGAGATCACGAACTGGATCTGGGATGTATGAATCGACAGTTTCCATGAGTTCCATGATCTTGTCTTGGTAGGTTGCATCGCCTTCCAAAGCCTTGAGAGCTGAAACGCGGATGATTGGAGTTTCGTCACCGTTGTAACCATATTTGGTTAAGAGTTCACGAACTTCCATTTCGACCAAGTCTAAGAGTTCAGCGTCATCGACCATGTCACATTTGTTGAGTGCCACGACCAATTTTGGAACGTTAACTTGCTTAGCCAAGAGAATGTGCTCGCGAGTCTGAGGCATAGGACCGTCAGTTGCAGCAACTACCAAGATAGCACCGTCCATTTGAGCAGCACCAGTGATCATGTTCTTGATGTAGTCAGCGTGTCCTGGAGCGTCAATATGTGCATAGTGACGTTTGTTGGTTTCGTATTCCAAGTGTGAGATGTTAATAGTAACACCACGAGCTGCTTCTTCTGGAGCATTGTCAATATCACCATAACCCATTGCTTTGTTCAATGGAGATGGGATTTTTGCTGCTAATGTTGTTGTGATTGCAGCTGAAAGAGTGGTTTTACCGTGGTCAACGTGGCCGATTGTACCGATGTTGACGTGTTGTTTGTTACGTACAAACTTTTGTGCGTCTGCCATTTTTCCTCCTTATATAAATAAGTCTTTGTTTTTTCTACTATTTTTTACTACTATTTAGACACCAAGAGATTATGCCCCCGCTGGTTTGCGTTCACTTTTAATCTTTTCAGCAATGTTTGTTGGGACAATGTCGTAGTGACTTGGCAACATCACAGATGA
>OMIS01000009.1 GCA_900299155.1 bacterium | reverse complement strand
CCATGACAACCGCTTTGCACGATACCGTACCCGATTCAATCCATCTTGCATATCGAAACCTCTCATTCCGATATGTTTCCCGTCCTATTCAGTTAGGATCTCACGCACTTCACTGGCAGAGCTACTGAGTACTAGTTTGGTTCTGATTTCTACGGCATTGGGTATTGCTCTGACATACCAAGCTAAATGCTTGCGCATTGGTAAGAAATTATAGCGAGGGTCATCTTTGAAAGTAGTTTCAAAGAGTACTGCATGTTCTAAGGCAATATCAAAAACGTTTATCGCAACTGGAGTGTGGGGAAGGAACACAAATGGATTCCCTAGTGAAGCACGACCAATCAGTACGCCATCAGTCCCATAGGTTTCTACTTTGTGTAGTGCATCAGCGTAACTACTGACATCACCATTTCCTACAATTCGTGTGGTAGTCTTGTGAATAATCTCTGCTGCTTTGCCAATTTCTTCCCAGCTAGCCAAACCAGAATACTGCTGTTGTAATGTTCTGCCATGCAGTGCAATTGCAGCTGGTTCCATCTCTAAAAGTGTGGGAATCCATTCAGAAACGACAGGATCAGTGTACCCTACGCGTGTCTTAACACTTACAGGTACGGTGCGCTTTTGTTGGTATAAATCTGAAAGTTTTTGTTTTCGTGCAGTTACTACCTGAGCTATCTCTTCTGAAATATCAGGACAGTCTTTTGCGGTCATCCCATTCTGCCAATCAGTAACACCAGCTTGTGTCTCGCGGATAATTTCTTGGCCAAGTTTGGGATTTTTAATGAGTGCAGCACCAGCTCCTGAGTGAGCTACATTTTTGGCTGGACAGCCCATGTTTATATCAATCCCATCAAAACCCAGTTCACAAAGTAGTACTGCTGTTTGTCTAAAAAACTTGGGTGTGGTGCCATAAATCTGAGCTATGACTGGACGTTGTGTCTCATCAAATAAAAAATCTTTAAGCAACTGTGTTGCTCCATGACATACACCTTCTACACTTGTAAACTCTGTATACACCACTGCTGGCTGTCCATATTTTTTTTGAATATGACGAAACGGATGATCAGTTAAACCATCCATAGGTGAGAGTCCTAAAATAGGAACTTGTAGTGTTTTCCAGAAATGCTCGGTTTGCATGAAGGCAAATTATACCAATTTATACGCAAAATTACCTGTGTGATTGCCAAAGTGAAAAATATATACCTGCCATTTTTTGCCAGGTTTGATTTGTAATCCATGATTTTGCGGCGAGAGGTTGGTGGTAGGACTCACTTTGCAGAGTTTTTTTAACAGAAGCTACTATTTCATCCGCAGAGTGAGCAATACTAATCCATTGAGCGAATGGTGCGAGCGCAAGATAATCATATTTTATATCGTTGTTATAGTGCGCAATAACTGGAAGCCCAACTTGTAATGATTCCAGTATTGCGAGGTATCTTGAAACAAATGCAATATGGTAGTGCGGCAGTACCCGTGCTGCATCATTAATAGCCCCATGAAAATCTACAGAAAGATGGTGTGATTTACTGTATTCTTTACAGTACTGCATATATTCGCCACTACCAAATACATCTAGATGCACTAGTAATCCGTTATTTTTTAATACAGCTACTGCTTCCAAGTATGCTCGTATACCTGAATCTGTACTCAGTCTTCCAATGTAGATGATCTTCAAAACCTTAGAAAAAATAATTTTATCCAGTGATTTTTGTGAGTCACTAACTGCTCCATAAGTCACTACTGTGGGAATGACGCCATACCATTTCTTATGAAAATCACCAACACATATATTTCCAGAACAGTACCATGCTGCAATTCTATGCCAGAAAACTTGAGTGAATTTAGGTGCTTCAGAGCCTTCATATCCATGGAATGTGATAAATATTTTTTTGCGATTTAAAAATGGCAGAAAGGGAATAAGCCACCAAAAAACATCATGAATATGAATAACATCCGCTGCACGTAAATGTGATAGTTTGCTATACAAACCTTTCCAAATATTAAGTTTATACAGAACTTTATAAAAAGGATCTGATAAATCTACGAGTGAATCAATTCTTATTACAGTTTCGTTCTTGTGTATCTCAGTGCTTTCAAGGCTGGGATCGTGTTTCTGTGTTATAACAGTAACTGCGTGGCGGTTTTTTGATAACTCCGCATTTAGCGCTGCAAGATGCTTCTCAATCCCCCCAACATGCGGGTAAAAAAGTGGCGTGATGTGGGTAATTCTCATATCTAAATCTGCCTCAAAAAGTATAAGTTCATCTGCTAGAATTAAAAAAGTTCATTTATATATCATCATTATAATATGAAAAAAGTTATTACAGGTTTCGACATTGAACGATTACGGAAAAAATTTCTTTCAGAAGGTAAAATTACAAAGCTACTTGCTACATATAGTGCTGAGTATCCAGAAATACATGGTGAAAATACGCCAGAATTCTGGGATGAGAAGTTCTCAGGTGATAACACCACACTATTTCCTATGGCATATTTTAGAAATAAGTTGGTTGCGTCTACAATTAAGAGTGGTGATGCCGTGCTTAATCTAGGGGTCGGCATGGGGTATCTTGAAGAATTTATACTTGAACGTCACCTATCATCTGTAGATTTAACTGCTACTGATTTTACTGACACGGCGCTTAAAAATTTAAAAAAACGTTTCTCTCAAATAAAATTTGTAACAACTGGATTAGTCCCACTCCCATTCCCTTCAGAGAGTTACGATGTAGTATGTTTGCTAGAGGTTCTAGAACATATAGCACCAAAAGAAACATTTTCAGTTTTAAATCAAATATATTCTGTATTGAAGCCAGGTGGAACTGCAATTATCAGTGTTCCACTGAACGAAGGACTTGAGCAAATGATGCCAAGTAATCCCAACGCACATAAGCGTGTGTATTCCATTGATTTAATCATTTTTGAAATTCAAAAGGCAGGATTTACTGTGTATAGATCTGAAAAAAATTTCTGCTTTTGGGAGTTTTTTTAGAACTAAGCATTTTTTAAATAGATTATTCAATATTAGGCATCCAAATAATGTTGTAATATGGGCAAAAAAATAATTCCAGTTTCCATAATTAGTACTGTTCTCAATGAATCGAAAACAATTCTAGAACTGCTAGATTCATTACAAAAGCAGACCGTGAAAGCTCAAGAAATAATAATTATTGATGGCGGATCAGTGGACACAACTTATCAATTATTGCAGGATACTGAAAAACGATTTGATGAATACCTGAAAGTTATAGTAAAGCAGGGTAATCGGAGTGCAGGTAGAAATGCTGGAATCAAGATTGCTTCACAACAAATTATAGTATGTACTGATGCTGGTTGCATACCAGAACCAACATGGCTAGAAAAGTTGTATGAACGGTACCTGCAGACGAACTGCCCTGTAGTGGCGGGGTACTATACAGGAAATGGGAAGACATCTTTTGAAAAAGCTGTTGTGCCATATGCCTTAGTTATGCCTGATAAAGTTGATCCAAAAAATTTTTTACCCGCCACACGTTCAGTGCTTTTTGAAAAAGAAGTGTGGAATGCAGTAGGAAGATTTGATGAAGAATTAAGTGATAATGAGGATTATGCGTTTGCGCATGCAGTGAAGGCTAAAAATTTTCCCATCGCATTTACTCATGACGCAGTAGTAGTTTGGAAACCACGTTCAACTCTGAAAAGTTTTTATACTATGATTTTTCGCTTTGCTCGTGGAGATATTCAAGCAGGATTACTGCGGCCAAAAGTTATACTACTTTTTGGTCGGTATATTCTGGGAACTTTACTCTGTATCTACTTACTCAGGCGCTCAATTTTTGACACACTACTAGCATCAGTATGTATTGCATTTCTATATGCAATCTGGTCGATCATGAAGAATAAGAAGTATGTGGGAGGTGGCTGGGTTTGGTTGCCTCTTTTACAGGTTAGTTCAGATTTCGCAGTGATCCACGGCAGTATTGAGGGATTCTACAAATGGTTATTTGGCAATCGCAAATACAATCAGCAGTATCAGCACAATTGAAATAGCAAATAATACTTGCACAAGCAAAAATTTCTTTGCAGCAAGTCTGAAGTATAGTTTGTTGGCTGTTGCTAGTATGAGTGACTGAGGCACAATCATCCAAAATGTTAGAAGAACTGTGCGTAAAATTTCTGGAAACGGTAACTGAGCAATAGAAACTGAGACGGCTTTGAAAATAAATGCGTTAAAAAAATTTGATGCAAATAGGAGTATGAAAATGAGTAGATTGACGATGTAAAGTAATAAGATTTTAGGAATTTTTTTCATATCGGTAGCTTGCAATCAGTCCCAGTAGACAAAGAACTACAGTACTAAGAATATCAGAAATACTCAAGTTTTTATATGTATATGCAAATAAAAGTCTAAGTACTAAGGTATGTCCAAGGTAGATCGAAAAGGAAAATCTGCCAATCCAATGCAATATTTTGGTAAGCCAAGTAGGGTGGCTAAAAGTCTCCCACGGTACCAATAAACCAATACAAATACTACTCAAAGTATATGGGATAACCGTTAATCGAGTAAATTTAAGAGCATCTAATGGATCTATGCCATTAAAAATTTGTAACTGACCTTGCAGTACTAAGTACGCCAAACTTAATCCCCACGCCAACCAAATAAATGAAGTAATTTTTGTTTTCTCTTCTGCTGCAATACTTCGTTTTGCGATAAACATTCCCAATACAAAATAGAAAATCCAAGAACTGAATAAGGTGTATTGTTCTTGATCCGAATCAAGTAGCGTTTCTGTAGGAAGCGTGTGAAGGTAGTTAAATAGTATGTAACTGGCAGATTGAAGTGTTAGTGCAGTGAACAGTGTTGTGCGTGGATATTTATGTAGATATCGCAGTAGTACTGGAAAGAGTAGATATAGTTGAAATATAAGGGGCACAAAGTAGAGATGATAATCAGCACGTCCAATCAAAATAATTTTCCATAAGGGAATTGGAGCATCTGGCGTGTTCCATTCAGGAATAAAAATAAACAGTAACCACAATCCAATACTCCAAAGAAAGTAAAGCGGAATTATTCTTAATAATCTGCGTTTATAAAACTGTATGTATGAAATTGCGCCTTGATATCTTCTTGCTAGTGAATAGCCTGATAAACCAATAAATAGAGGAACGCTAAATCGCAGCAGTTGATCAAGAAAAATGTACTGAGCAGCGTTGGGAGTAGTGTAAATATAGCCTGGTATGCTGGAGAGAATGTGGATAATAATTACAGCAATGATAGCTGCACCCTTTAACAAGGTAACGCGTGTGCGGTCATTTTCTTGCGACACAGCCAATTTTTTGTGTGGGATTGATTGCATGAGGTGTATCCTACCAGAGGAAGAAAAATATGACAGATGGATTTATGAAAAGTATGCTGCGGAAGGGGAGGGATTCGAACCCACGAGACCCGTAAAGGTCACAGTTTTCAAGACTGTTGCGATGGACCACTCTGCCACCCTTCCAATTTTCAAGAAGTATATTGTACCATTTGTCTGGTATTGTTACAGCTCACTATTCTAGTGTATAGTAGGGGTGTATGGAAAGTGTCCCAACCACACCCACTCAAACTCCTTCTCCAGCCAGTACCCAGGTACCTGCTACTGATCAACCCATGTCTGCACAACCCACTTCAGAAGATGCGACTAATGATGCCGTGGAGAATGCCCAAGCACAAAACCCGCTTGGTGATCGTGTTCCTAAAATGGTTCAGGAAGAAGTATTACTTGAATGGATAGCTCCGAGTCGTCCCTTTAAGAAACACAATCGTCAGTTTTATTCTACAGTAGGGGTAATTGCCGCGTTGATCGCTTTAATTTTATTTTTTGCAGGCCAAGTTCTTCCTGTAGCAGTTGTGGTAGCAGTTGTCTTTTTGACCTACGTCATGTACTCGATACCGCCAGGCGACATTACCTATAAATTCACTACCTATGGTATACGGATTGAAGATGAGTTGTATTACTGGGAAGAAATGGGACGGTTTTGGATTAAGGAAAGATTTGATAAGCCAGTTTTATATATTGAAGTGGCGAGGTTCCCTAATAGATTAACCATCCTACTTGGAGATATACAAAAACAAGACATGGAAGCAATCTTGTCTGAAGTTTTGCTCAATCAAGAACCACCTCCTACGAGCTATGAAAAAGCTGCCAAGTGGTTGCATGATAAGATCCCGATTGATATTGAGGGCTAGCGTATAAGACCCATATTCTGTAAATACATCTTTTCTGGTACAATACACGTTTGTAATCTTGTGATTACAAGTTGAGCACCCATAGTTCAACGGATAGAATGAAGGATTGCGGATCCTTTGATCTAGGTTCGATTCCTAGTGGGTGCACTCTCAGAAATATCTTCACTAGGTAGATACGCACATTCCAGTGTATACTGGATACGACACTTCCTGCCTATGAAGTACCTACTACCCACAGTTATCAGTCTATACATTTTTTCACTTCTCGGAGAACTGGGAAGTTATTGGTGGGTTTTTGATTTATTCTCGCACTGGCGAACGCTATATCTTGTAGCTGGACTAATTCTAGTTGCTCTTGCAGTGATTTTTAAAAATAGAAAATGGGCATTTACAGCGGCAACCGTTTTAGTATGCCACATCATTGTAGTGGCAGCTTCTGTTGCAATTTTCCCTCAACATGCAGCTGGCACTCAACAGCATACTCAAGTGACGGCACAAGCTCAGGAAGCTTCATTAAGAGTTGCATTTGCCAATACATATTGGAGAAATCCTGATATGGCGCAAGTGGCACAAGCAGTTTATGAAATGAATCCTGATATAGTTTTTATGGAGGAGTTACAACCAGAACAGTTTGTAGAAATTCAAGCATTACTTCCAGAATATACCTATGCGTTACATGCACCAGTGGATTATGCATTTGACATGGGTGTGTTTAGCAAACTTCCCGTGCAGTCGGAAAAAATACATTTTTTTATGCCAGAAGTTCCGCTGATTGAAATTGTGATTCAGAAGAATGGTAAAAATGTGCATCTCCTCGGTGTGCACCCGCATTCACCTGTGAGTGCACAATTTAGTAAGGATAGGAATTCGTATTTACAGGATTTATTTCACTATGTAAACAACTCTCAAGATACCATGATTATGGGCGGTGACTTTAATATTTCACAGTTTTCTCCAATTCTGCGGGACCTCGTGAAAGACAGTAGGCTTGTAGATACACAAAAAGACTTCCCATTGACAGGAACATGGCCAACGCAACTTCCCACTTGGGCAGCAATACCGATAGATCAAGTTTTTGTGACTCCTGACGTGCAGGTAGAGAATCGGTATCGAGGAACATTTACTGGTTCAGATCACTGGCCAATTGTAGTGGAAGTGCGGTTGTAGTATGCAGTGCTCAAATTTTGTAATGTGGTTAGTACGATAGTGCATCATTACCCTGGCTTTCAGTGAATATATGTCCCAAAAAAACTAAGTGTCTGATATAGTATGCAGATAGTGGAGAGGTGCTTGGAGTGGTTTATCAGTCAGGTCTCGAAAACCTTGAGGTGGGAAACTGCCGCGCGGGTTCGAATCCCGCCCTCTCCGCACCGGTCAGCAATAATGCCGTAGGCATGAATTGATGAACGGTATGACATATGGGATGTCCAGTGCCCGATCAAGCGAACACCTACAGCACATATATATTTGAGCATGACGAGGGTAAATCCCGCCCTCTCCGCTTGTAGAATTTAAAGAGGACAGAAGTTACGTCACTGATAAATTAGGAAGAAGCCCAGGATTTTATATTTACACATATCCAGAAATGATTAACGGTTTTGACCTCAGTGCTATTACCACTCAAACTTCTAATGAAAGTAGTAAAGCAGCAGCTTTGACATAGATAAAACTAATAAATCTCAATTTACAAGTTAATCCAATAGCAGATTATAATTTTTGGTTTATTTTTCCTTTATGCAGTACAATCATAGTGCTTGTATTGTGGCAATCATAAGTGCCCCTTTAGATAATCCAATTTTCTCAGAAAATCTTGTAACACTGCTGTCCATCGTAAATTATGTTGTAATGCTGGGTTTAGTACATACCCCACAAACTGTTTTACGTAAAACACTTAAATAGTGCGTTATAATAGATCTCCCAGTATGTCACAACCATTCAAAATTTTGCTTTACTATAAATATGTGCCTTTGGCTAATCCAGAAGCTATTAAGAATTGGCAGAAAGAGCTTTGTCAAAAGTTAAATCTCAAAGGTCGTCTTTTAATCTCAGATGAGGGCATAAATGGCACTCTTGCTGGACTTGAGGCAGCGGTGGATCAGTACATGTTAGAAACACAGAAACAACCTGAGTTTACTGATATGGAGTGGAAAATTTCTTGGGCTGATGAGCAGGTTTTTCCAAAACTAAAAGTTGTTGTCCGTGATGAAATTGTAACGCTTGGTATTAAAAAAACTGGGACAGATGTAGATATAGATAATAAAGCTCACTACATTGAACCAGCAGAACTAAAAAAATTATACGAAAGCGGTGAAGACTTTGTCATTATTGATGCCAGAAATCTCTATGAAGCAGAGATTGGTAAATTCAAAAATGCAGTGATACCGCCAATTGATAACTTTAGAGAGTTCCCAGAGTTTGTTAAGACGCTAGAGAATTATAAAGAAAAAGATGTTGTCACGTACTGTACGGGAGGCGTGCGCTGTGAAAAGGCGTCGGCATATTTGCGAGAGCAGGGATTCAAGAACGTACGCCAGCTGCATGGTGGTATCCATGAATATGGTGAGCAAGCAGGTGGGAAATATTTTGAAGGGGAGATGTTTGTTTTTGATAAGCGCTTACATGTTCCTGTGAATACAGAAAATCCCACGGTTATTTCAAAATGTAAATATTGTGCGCAGCCAATTACCAGGTATGTGGATTGTGCTGTACCTAGTTGTCCAGAATTATTTATTTGTTGTGCAGCGTGTGAGCAGGCACATCTAGGGACTTGTTCTGAAAAATGTGAAAAAACTCTTACGAGTAGGTAGATTTTAGAAGTGATTTATTGTATTTCCAGAATTGTATACGCACTTGTGCCTCTCGGCGTTTCAACCGTCACAGTATCACCCATTTTTTTCCCTACAATTGCTCTCCCGATCGGGCTGTTAATGGATAATTTATTGTGCGACAAATCAGACTCATGCTCACTAACGAGAAAAAAGGTAAACTCTGAGTTACCACTTTGTAGTTTTACCTTTCTGCCAAAATCAACGGTAGAAGAATCACTACTGGCTTCAGCAACATAGCCATTGATAAGTAAGTGCTTTAAGTGACGCATCCGTCTGCCAATATCCCCAAGCTCAAACTTGGCGTACTTATAGGCACCATTTTCAGATAAGTCACCCATCTCTCGTGCAGCCTTTAATCGTTCCATCACTTCAACACGCAGGTTTTTAAGCCGGTCGTACTCTGCCTGGTTGTCAGCATATGCTTGAGCAGTGAAGGGAATTGTAGGAATGATTTTCGCTGGCATGGGTATGCTGTAGTATACAGGAAATACCTAGCAGATTGTGGCTAAGTATGTTCTGAGTATCCTACAGCTACCCGTGAACTCCAACTTTAAAATTGGCTACAAATTATTTTTTGAGGGTTTCAACTAAATTATCTAAGTCTTTTCTATCTCTCTCCAAAGCCATTACCCCAAAAGGAGAGTTAATTTCTCTTCCAGATGCCTCAGCATTAGCTGCTTCCGTATCCTTTATGAATTGCAGTCCGTCAGTTTTTCCACCCATTCTGCCCGCTTTAGCAAATTGTTTCTCTGCTGCCTCTTCTACATCTGACTATGTTCCTTCTCTTGTCATATTCCCTCCTTTGTAACTGCTTTACTATGAAGCAGTTCACTTTTTCTGTTACAATTACCACTTAATGATAGCATGGCTTGAACAATTAGCACTACAAGTAAGTTTGGAATTCTTCGTTCTAATCGCTTCTTTTATCGAGGAGCTGATCGCGCCGATTCCATCTGCATTCGTGATGTCTACGGCGGCAGTAATTTCTGAAACACAGAATTATTCGTTATTCCACATTGTGTTAATTGTGATGCTGGCAGCAGCATCAAAAACGCTCGCTGCTGTTGTTGTCTATATTTTTGTGGATAAAGCTGAAGACGTGGTGGTAGGAAAGTTTGGCAAAGTAATTGGCGTCACTCACAAAGAAGTTGAGACGATCGGTAAAATTCTGACTAAAACTTGGTATGATGATGTTCTCTTTTTAATTGCACGCTCACTTCCGTTTGTGCCTTCCATTATCGTCTCGGTTGTAGCTGGGACGATTAAATATAATTTTCGTAGCTATGTAATCTATACATTCTTTGGTTTTTGTGTACTTTGTAGTTTTTATTTGTGGGTAGGGTTTGTAGGCATAGAAGCAGCGCAGGCGATCTGGGAGTATGTGCAGGGTAACACTGTGTTTAGAATTGTATTTTTTGTTGTAGCACTCATAATTATTTACTTGCTTAAAAAAGTTAAAGATCATGTCTGGAATTTGCTGTTCAAGAAAGCTGAAAAGCACTCAGAAAAGTAACCATGAACTATAAACAACGTCTAAAACATTGGCTGGGAGTGGTATTTGGCGCAACAGTTGTTTATCAAACAGAGTCATTTGCTCAAGAAGGTGAAGATGTAATTTTAGCTAAGTTGGTAGAGCATATACCACAAGGTTTTTACATAGATATTGGGGCTCACCATCCGTACCGTTTTTCCAATACTTACCTACTGTATAAAAAAGGATGGTCAGGGATAAATATTGATCCTTCGCCAGGTGGCATGAGCGCGTTTCAACTCAATAGACCTCGTGATCTCAATTTAGAAATTGGAGTGGGAAAAACTGAAGGTACACTCACCTACTACCAGTTTGCTGATACCGCACTTAATACCTTTGACCCGACTGCTGCGCAGCGCGTACAAAAGTCTGGGCAATCTGCGTTGATTTCAAAAAAAACAGTACCCGTGCAATCTTTGCAATCAATCACTGATCGCTGGGTGCCTTCTCCTACAGAAGTGGCAGTTTTAGATGTAGACGTGGAAGGTTCTGAGCTAGAAGTTCTGCAAGGAAATGATTGGGAGCGGATACGTCCATTGGTGATATCAGTGGAATACTTGAGCCAAGAACCGATTTCAGCAGTTCTTGAGAGTGACTTAGCAAAGTATTTAGAGCAGTACGGATATGAGTTACATGCACGGACAGTAAATACAGTATTCTTCAAACGCAGTAGGTAGATTCACAAGAAAGTTTTTTATGTCACAGTTACAAAAGGCAATATTTGCAGGAGGTTGTTTTTGGTGTTTAGAACCAGCATTTGCTGCTACTGGAAGAGTTGAAAAACTTACGGTGGGCTATACTGGCGGTCATACAGAAAATCCCACCTATGAACAGGTTTGCAGTGGCACTACTGGACATTACGAAGCCATAGAAGTTCAGTATGATCCTGACAAAATTTCATATCAAGAATTGGTAGAAATTTTTTGGAGGCAGATTGATCCAACAGATGCAGGCGGGCAGTTTGCGGACAGAGGTGGTTCGTATAAAACCGCTATCTTTTATCAAGATGAAGCGCAAAAAATCACCGCAGAACGTACAAAAGAAGAACTAGAAAAACAGCATATCTACCCTGCTCCAATTGTCACGCAGATTCTTCCAGCTGCTGAATTTTATCCAGCAGAAACATATCACCAAGCATACTATATGAAAGAACCTGAGCACTATCAGTTTTACAAGCAGGGATCTGGTCGACAAGAATATATAGAAAAAATGTGGGGCAGTCAAGCTAAGCACTAATTCGCCATTTTTTGATACATTTGTAACTACTCTTTTTTCTGCTATCCTAGAGGTCGATATGCGGGAGTTCTCTACACCGATGATGCAGCAGTACATGAACATTAGACAGCAGTATCCAGACTGTATGCTGTTTTTTAGGTTGGGAGATTTTTACGAATTATTTTTAGATGATGCGTTCGAGGGAGCAAAAATATTAGGCATCACTCTTACGAGACGACCACGGGGCAAAGATGGTGATATCCCGATGGCTGGTGTGCCGTTTCATTCTGCAGATACCTATATTGCAAAGCTACTCAGGTCAGGCAAGAAAATTGCTATTTGTGAGCAAGTCAGTGAGCCTGATTCAAAGGGCATTGTAGATCGCAAAGTAATCAGGATTATCACTCCAGGAACTATTTTGGATGATCGGTCATTAGAACAAAAAAAACATAACTATGTCTGTAGTATAGAAATAACCAAACACGCAATTGCGGTGGCTTTGGCAGATGTTCTCACAGGAGATTTTCAAGTAACACAGTTTGAGCGTGGCACTGATGAGCGTGAGAAACTCGGCACGCATTTACTGCGTTTTGCACCAAGTGAGTGTGTAGTGTCTGTGACTACCTATAACTCACCAGAACTGTTGGGGTTAATAACAGAGTACCATCAATCGACTGTTAGTTATGCGCCGTTTTTTGGAGAAAGTGTGCGTGAAAGTGAAGTATATGTCACACAGCAGTTTGGTGTGGCATCAATTAGTAGTTTTGGATTTGGTCATCTTCCCGTGGCGATCACCGCCGCACGTGCGTTACTTGAATATATTAATCACACGCAGCAGAGTACCGTAACACATCTTAATAAACCCACCCTATTTGTGCCTGATGAGTATGTTTTGCTCGATTCTTCGACTGTAGCGAATCTTGAATTATTTTCTACCATACATGAACGAACGTATGACGGTTCTTTATTACATTCTATAGATGCCACTAAAACTGCAGGAGGTGGTAGATTGCTGCGGTCATGGTTGCTCCATCCACAGAAAAATAAAACAGTAATTGAAAGCAGATATGATGTAATTGAAACATTATATTCTGATGCAGAAACAAGAGAAAATTTCCAATCGCAACTGAGTAGCGTATTGGATATTGAACGACTAACTTCAAAATTGGCATTGAATATTGGTACGATTGCTACAGTTTTAAATATTCAACAATCATTAGAAATTTTTTTGTCACTCTACCCGCTCGTGACTGGATATGAGCTCTACCTATTCAAAAAATGGCAGCAGTTGCCAGCAGGACAGATAAAAAAACTAGTACAAAAAATTGTTCGTACGGTGGGTGAGGAAGTTACTGAATCTGGTGAAATTATTCGTAAAATAAAAGATGGTGTGTCTGAAGAACTGGATGTGCTCAGAGAATTACTTGCAACGGGTGAAACATGGATACAAAATTTTGAAAAAACAGAAAAGGAGCGTACCGGCATTACCACTCTTAAATGTAGATTTAATTCTGTGTTTGGATATTACATTGAAATTAGCCAATCGCACCTAAAATCAATTCCAGAAAATTACATCCGCAAACAAACTCTAGTAAATGCAGAAAGATTTATTACCCCTGAATTAAAATCGCATGAAGAGAAAATTTTAGGTGCTCGTGAACGAATTGAAGTTTTGGAAAGAGAAATCTTCAATCAGTTGGTGACTGAAGTGATAGAGAATATGAGTGTTATAAAAGAGGTTGCAGCTGCACTCGCAGAACTGGATGTGCTTTGTTCACTCAGTCAAATTGCGCTTGAGCGAAGATACTGTAGACCTAAGATAACGGATAACAGTACACTGGACATCATAGCTGGTAAGCATCCAGTTCTTGCAGAAAAACTGCAAGAACAATTTGTACCAAATGATGTTTTGCTAAATGAAGATACCCAACAGATGATGGTCATTACTGGTCCAAACATGGCGGGTAAATCTGTCTTCATGCGACAGACTGCTCTACTCGTTCTGCTTGCACAAAGTGGGAGTTTTATACCTGCAGAATCAGCATCTATTTCACTTTGTGATCGTATCTTTGTCCGCAGTGGTGCATCTGATAATATCTCGCGAGGGTTATCTACCTTTATGGTGGAGATGGTAGAAGCTGCAAATATTCTCCAGCAAGCAACTTCACAAAGTTTAGTGATAATGGATGAGATTGGCAGAGGAACAAGTACCTATGATGGTATTAGTATCGCATGGGCGATCGCTGAGTATTTAGTTTCAAATAAAACTAAGAAACCAAAAGTATTATTTGCTACGCACTATCATGAGTTACAAGAACTTGAGGCACGCTTTCCTAGCATAAAAAATTTTCAAGTGCTCGTTAAGGAACAGCATGGAGCTCCAGTATTTTTATATACTGTAACCCCAGGAGCTGCATCTCACAGTTTCGGAATAGCAGTTGCACGACTTGCAGGATTACCTACTGAAATTTTGAAAAATGCTGAACAATTACTGCACATGCTTGAAACTGGAACAGGTGTATCAGCTACAACAAAAACTAAAGTACCACACAGAAATGACATGCAGTTAGATGGTAGAGAAACTTCAAGTCACTTAAAAAAACTAGAGGCATTGCATACAAAAATTGCAGCGCTTACTTTAGAAAATACTACTCCCCTACAAGCACTACATGTTTTGGAAGAACTACAACAGCAAGCAGAAAAAATTTCATGAACAGAATACAAAAATTATCAGCAGAGGTCATTGCACAGATTGCAGCAGGACAAGTAGTAGATCGACCGGTATCAATTGTTAAGGAATTGGTAGAAAACGCGCTTGATGCTGATGCCACAAGTATCGTCGTAAAACTTGAGGATGGTGGTAAAAAGAATATTGTACTTGTAGATAATGGTTGTGGGATGAGTGAAGAGGAAATAAAAGTAGCTATCCAACCACACACAACGAGCAAAATTAGATCCGTAGCAGATTTACAGAGTGTACACACGTTGGGATTCAGAGGTGAAGCACTCTTTAGCATCACACAGGCTGCAGATGTATATATTCAAAGCCGCCAAAGAGACCAGCAGGTTGGCACTAAAGTAGTAGTAGAAAACGGTACCGTAAAACAGATCATTCAAGCTGGCATGTCAGTGGGTACAGTGATTCAGGTACGAAACTTATTTAGAAATATACCAGCGCGGAGAAAATTCTTAAAATCTGCTACACAAGAATTTCAATTGATTCTTACAACTCTGACACAACTAGCACTGGCATTTCCCAGAGTAGGTTTTCAGCTTCACCATAATGGGGAGTTGGTTTTTGATGTACTTCCGCATACTTCTTGTGATGAACGAGTAAGGGCAATCATTGGGGAAAGTATAGAAACATTATTTATTCCTATTTCGCTTACCGTAAGTGAGTTTACAATTACTGGATTTATTGGTGCTCCGCAAGCAGCTACAACAGTTTCACAGTCACAATATTTAATCGTCAATCAGCGACCTGTCACCTCTCCGCGCATCTCAAAAACTATAAAGAGAGCTTTCAAGACATTGTTACCACCTGGTATTCAACCACCGTTCGTTTTATACATAACGGTCGATCCACAAACTGTTGATGTAAATATTCATCCTCAAAAGAGAGAAGTTCGATTTACTGAAGAAGAGATTTTATTGCAAGTGCTCAAAACTCTAGTAATACAAACTTTAGAAAAGGCTAATTTATTATTTACTATCACGGATGTAAATGGACTTGTAGTAGAAGATAGCAAGATGGATGCGGGTACTGCACATATACTTCGTGAAGCAACTCAGTTGTGGAATGTAAAGGAGTTTTATGATGATGAGCCAATTCTGCAAATTGATAATTTATATTTAATTGCTAAGACAAAACAAGGAGCACTCTTAATAGATCAGCATGCCGCACATGAACGAATCTTATATGAGCAATTTTTAGAATCATTTTTAAAACAAAAAGTTACTCAGCATACAATCCAACAACCTAAAACTATTTTCTTGCCACTTTTAGAATCTCAGTTATTACTAGAAAATGCAGATACTTTTACCAAACTAGGATTTGAATTTACTCAGCAATCAAATACAGAATTTTTATTTACCAGACTCCCCGCTCTGTTTGGTACCAGAAAAATAGAAGAGTATTTACTTGAAGTTTTGCAAGATATCCGCGACCAAATTCAAGTGCCTGATGTGGATATCCAGAGTCACAGAACAATAGCTTACTTGGCATGTAGAAACGCCATAAAAGCTGGTGAAGTGCTCACACAAACTGAACGAAGAAATATAGTTACAAAATTAGCAGCTACAACGAGTAAGTATACTTGCCCGCATGGTAGGCCTGTGGCTATTGCAGTAACTTCTACCGATTTCGCAAAATTATTTTATAGAATACCAGCATTTCGAAACGAATAATAATCATCAGATGTCACGATGATGTGATCTATAAGAGAAATTTGCAGTGTTAATCCCGCATGAGATAAAACCACAGTTGTTAAATAATCAGCTGAGCTGGGTTGCAAAGATCCCGAAGGATGGTTATGAATAATAACTATATTTTTTGCACCATGAATAAGAGCTGGCGCAAATATGGTTTGTGCGCAGAACTCAGCTTGAAAATTATTTGCCTGACTAATTTCTTTTTTTGCAATTACTTCCAACTTATCATCTAAAAATAAAATAAGTAATTTTTCAACTTGCTCAGTACGCAAGTGGGTTGCGTATTCTAGAAATAATGAAATCAGATTTTTTGTAGAAGTACCTTTAATCATGCTCGTACTATAAATAGTAGAGATGACAAAAACCTTGCATGAAACTACTTACTTGCAGTATCGAGCCACTCACGGAGTTGTGCATAGACGGTTTGAGAAACTTTTAAAATTGATTCTAGAGTTGAAACATCAATGCGTTCTCTTCTCTCAGTAATCATTTGTCTAATTTCGCGGATGCCTTCAATTGCTTCACAAGCTTCAGGTGTTAAAAGTTCTTGGTCTTCTAGGTATTCAAGCACATCTTCTGGTGTAAACTGTGCTGTCTCTTCCGTACTTCGTGCGATCGAGCGAGCAATAATTCGCAGCAGGCGTTCGATTTCATAACTGAGTGCTAGGAAATTATCTTTCAGTGAGTCCATTTGTTCAGGGGAGTCTTCCTTTGTGGCTTTGCGAAGTTTATAGGGAGAAGGTTTAATCTCGGTCTCTTCATTAATTATTGTAGTTTTTTCCAGTTTTTGAATATCTTCTTTTTTCTTACCTGAAAGTCCCCAAAAGTTAAACTCCTTTAAGTCTGAAAAT
>OMIS01000008.1 GCA_900299155.1 bacterium | reverse complement strand
TTTTTATATAAATTGCCTAAGAGAACATTAGATTTATATACTAAACATCAACATCAATTTGGACTAATTCAAGCATTGAACTTTATAACTCAGAATAAGAGTCTTATTAGGTTTGCTGCACACGACGCAAATTCCTTTACCCCCCGTGATTTCGGAAATGCATGATAGTTTGGATTAAACCATCACGGAGCATGACCCGAGGTCTCCATTCAAGGAGTTGATTAGCTTTTTGAATATCAGGTTGTCTGCGCGTAGGATCATCCTTTGGTAATGGCTTAAAATCGGCTTTGAACTCAACATCTGGATGAATCAATTGATGAACTTCTTGAGCAGTTTGCAGCACGGTATATTCACCAGGATTTCCGATATTCACTGTCTGACCTGCGCCGTTTTCAAGAGCAGCCAAGCGTAAAATACCATCCACTAAATCTGATACATAGCAGTAGGAACGCGTTTGTGATCCATCGCCAAAAATAGAATATGCTTTATTCTGTAAAGCTTCAGAAATAAACTGTGGGATGACTCGTCCATCTGTTGGGTCAATACGCGGTCCATAGGTATTAAATATCCGCACAATCCGTATGTCCATACCCAGGTCACGTTGATGGACGCCACAAATTGTTTCACCAAGACGTTTTGCTTCATCATAGCAAGAGCGAACTCCATTGGGATTAACATTTCCCCAGTAGTTTTCCACCTGAGGATGTATTTGAGGATCACCGTAGACTTCAGAGGTACTCGCGAAAACGACTCGAGCAGTAGGGGAGTTTTGTTGTAAATATTGCAGCAAATTATGCGTTCCCATTGTATTTACCAAGTATGTTTCAATTGGATGTGCTTGGTATCTGGGAGGACTTGCAGGAGAAGCAAAATGGAGTAGTACATCAATTTTTACATTTTCTGGTAAATATTCAGTGGGGCGTTTTATGACATCGGCTTCAATAAAGGTGAAGTTTGAATTTGATTGAAAGGTTTTAAGGTTTTCTCTACGTCCAGTTAAAAAGTTGTCTACACCAATTACTTTGGCGCCATACTGCAAACAAGTTTCGGATAAATGTGAACCAATGAAACCCGCAGCACCAGTCACGAGTACTGTTTTATTTTGGAAAAATTCTTGTAATGACAACATGTATTCATTGTAGCAGAGTAAAAATAAGAAAGCATTTGTAAATACTCGTTTGACAACGAGACTTCACCAGCTTAGACTGCATGGTATCATACAAATTATGAAGTCTCGACTAACAATTACACTTCCTGATACATTACTGACACAAGTTGACGATTTAGTTGATAAACAGACCATTCGCAATCGCTCTCACGCTATAGAACACTTAATTCGTCTCAGCCTTTCACCCAAAATTTCTACTGCAGTTATCCTGGCAGGAGGTAAAAAGGAACTGGCTGAACACCCACTACTGAAGCAAATTAATGGGGAAACACTCCTGCTTCAAATGATTCAACACCTGGAGCAGTACGGTATAAAACATTTTGTTATCTGTACAGCGCATTCAAATACAGCGCTAGTCACATATCTCAAGTCCATTTCACTAAACGTAAGTGTCGATTTTTCGTATGAGAAATCACCTCTTGGTACCGCAGGAGCACTAAAACAAGCAGAGAAATATTTGCAAAATGACAATCCTTTTTTAGTAATACACGGTGATATTTTGACTGATATAAAACTGGACGAGGTGTTTGATTTTCATCTTGAAGAATCCACACAAGCCACCGTTATCGTGAAGCCCAAACTGGCTATGAAAGAATATGGGCAAGTATTTATTCAGGGCAATCGAGTTACGACTTTTTCTGAAACAGGAACTGATAGTGGTATTAGCTTAATCAATACGGGAGTATACGTTCTGAGTAAAGAAGTACTTGGACTGATTTCAGCACAAAAGCCGAGTTTTTTGGAAACTGATATTTTCCCGCATTTAGCAAAGAAAAACCAACTTCGTGCATATTTTTTTCAAGGGCTCTGGTACGACATATCTACACCTGCTCAGTACCAAGCGGCTGTTTCAGACTGGCAAAACCCCACCTAAACTCACTATACTAGAACAAGCGCATGAAAAAGCTCCTATCCAGATTATCTCAGCTACCCGCTTGGTCGATTGTTGTATTCGCCTTATTCATTAGGACAGCTGGGTTATGGGATTCATTTTGGCTGGATGAGGCAGCACAAGCATTAGAAAGTACGCGCCCTCTTAGCCAGCAGCTACAAATTGCAGAAGATTTTCAGCCGCCACTCTTGCATCTGATCGTACATTTTGCCGCACAAGTTTCACAGAACGAAGCCTGGCTGCGCTTGTGGGGAGCATTACTTCCAGGACTTATTACTATTTACTGCACCTATAAAATAGCAGAGAAATTGTTTTCAAAGCAGGTGGCATTCATTTCCTCATTTCTGTTGGCGGTTTCTTCATTTCATGTATTTTACTCACAAGAGCTACGCCCGTACTCACTCTCAGCAGCTTTTGCCACCTTGAGCTGGTTGCTGTTGGTACAAGCTTTTTTTGTCAATAAAAAATTCACTGCCAAGGATAGTATGCTCTATGCACTCACGACTGCACTTGGCTTATATTCCACCTATCTCTACCCATTTGTTGTCATTTCACAAGCTGTATATGTTTTTTGGAAAGAGCGCCAAGCCCTGAAAGGATATCTCGTGAGTGGTAGTATAGCTGCGCTACTTTTTGTACCGTGGATACCTTCATTTCTCGAGCAGTTATCAGTAGGACAGGCACTGAGGAAATCATTGCCTGGTTGGGAAGCAGTCGTTTCCATCCCACAGCTTAAGTCATTACCGCTGACACTTGGCAAGTTTATGTTTGGGGTGCTGAATATTGAGATGACAGTTCCATTTATTCTAACCATAATAATATTTCTGCTTGGTCTGGCAGCGACGGCCTGGCTGGTCTGGACAAACCGAAACAAGTTTTTCTATTCGAAGCAGTTTATTCTTATTCTGTGCTGGCTGAGTATTCCACTCCTGAGTTCATGGCTCTTTTCATTTGCAATTCCAGTCGTCCAGCCCAAACGGGTGCTGTACTTACTGCCCGCATTCTACATTTTTGTCTACTCGCTGCTTGCACAAGCTCAAGAGCAGGATAGTAGTCTTCTACAACGAGTCACTAGTAAAGTACGACAGCAACAGAATAGTACTATCGTCAAACTTATGCTGGTCGCCTCGACCGTATGGATTCTCCTGGGTTTGAGTGGGTGGTCATTGATTTCATACATACAAAATCCTGTCTATCAACGGGAAAACTGGCGTGCCATACACCAGCAAATTCTGGAACGATATCCTACAAAAGCTGCCGTAGTTTTTGCTTTCGATGCTGCATTTGCGCCCTGGAGATGGTACGATGATGGTAGCTACCCAGTTTTTGCGACTGGTTCACTTACCACAGCGACCCAAGGTGAAGTAGATGAGAAGCTGAAAAAGACGAGCGACTATCAGTATGTCCTCGTTTTTGATTATTTGAGAGATTTAACTGATCCAAATAGAAAAATTGAGACTGCTCTAGAAAACCTGGGCTATAGTGAAAAAGAAGTATTTGGAATGCCAGGCATAGGGTTTGTACGAGTCTTTGCACGTCAAGAGGATGTGCTTAGTTAAGGAATATGCTAAATGTTGGAATTGATATAACTGCTGCGATCTATGGCCGAGGTGTATCCAGATATACTACCAATTTAGTTCGTGCGTTGCTTTCTACTTCCCAAATCCGAGTAACTCTCTACGGATCTTCACTCCGCCAACGTGCTGAGCTGTTAGCAATTGCAGAAGATCTTAAAAAGCAAACTGGAAGTAAAGCTGAGACCGTGATTCAATCATATCCGCCGTCGCTATACAATTTTCTCTGGAACAAAGTTGGCTATCCAAAAATAAAAAGTTTACTTCCCTCAATTACGGTTTTTCATTCATGGGACTGGCTACAACCACCAGATAGAGATCTGCCTTTAGTCTCTACTATCCACGACATGGCATTGATGAAGTTCCCAGAAACTGCCCATCCTAAAATCAAAGCAATGCACGAACAATCATGGAAAATCTTAAAAGAGCGAAAGGCGCATATCATTGCGGTCAGTCGTGCTACCAAAAACGACATCATAGAATTATTGGACATACCAGAAGAAAGAGTGCATGTTGTTCATGAAGCACTACCTGTAGAAGTACAGCAGGTTGCAGAAAACTTAAATGAAGATGAAGAAGCAATCCTCAAGGCCAAGCTACAGCTCGAAAAACCGTATATCTTATTTGTGGGAACTAGAGAACCTCGTAAAAATTTAACCCGATTAATTGAAGCCTGGCAACCATTACAGGAAGACGTTGAACTTGTGATCGCGGGAGATGTGGGCTGGGATGAGACCGATAAAAAATTTGCTGAAGTTAAGAATTTACGATTCTTGGGCAGAGTCAGTGATCAAGAGCTTTCAGTTCTATATACAAATGCCAAACTTTTTGCATTTCCGTCACTCTATGAAGGGTTTGGGTTACCCATCCTGGAAGCGTTTTATCATGGGACACCTGTAGTGACCTCAAACACGTCCAGCATGCCAGAAATCGCAGGCAATGCGGCAGAACTTGTTGATCCACTTTCTGTAGAAAGTATTCGTACAGGAATTGAAAAAGTACTCAATGAATCTGAAGATGAGCAAAAAGTGCGAGTACAGCGCATGGTGATCAGACAGCATATGTTTAATTGGGAAAAAGTAGCAACTGAAACGATAGCTGTCTATCAAAAAGCAGCACAAACACTATGAGAATCGTGGCCGATCCACTTCACATTGCCATTGATGGGAACGAAGCAAACGTGACTAATCGGGTAGGGAGCAATGTCTACGCCTACGAACTATTGGTGGCACTTGAAGAAAAAACTCGAAATAACCCGACAATTGCCTGTACTATTTTACTTGCTCAGGCACCTATGAGTACACTGCCTCAAGAGCGAAACGGCTGGAAATATAAAATTATCACTCCACAGAAATTTTGGACACAGTGGGCGTTACCACTCCATCTTTTTATGAAGCGCGGGGTGTATGATATTTTTTTCACTCCAGGACACTACGCACCACGAATCTGTCCAATTCCGTACGTTTCTTCGGTGATGGATACCGCGTATTTAGAGTATCCTGACCAATTTACTCCACGAGATAGGATGCAGCTTACCAAGTGGACGGCATATAGCGTAGAGCATGCACGAAAAATAATTGCCATTAGTCACTACACCCGCCGCTGTGTCGTTGAAAAATATAATAGACAGGAAAAAGATGTGGTAGTGGCATATCCAGCAAGTAATAAAATTAAAGAGGCATTATCACAGGAACAACAAGCACAATTTTTTGCAAAACATGGTATTTCTACTGCATATATTTTGTTTGTGGGCACACTCCAACCGAGAAAAAACCTGGGTCGTTTACTAGATGCTTATGAAATTTTTAGAGATGAACTCGCTAAGAATCCTGACCCTGAGCCAGGTTCTAAAAATGCTAAGAAGAAACAGCTCTTCACTCAACCACCACAATTAGTGCTGGCTGGAAAAGTGGGTTGGCTTGCTGAACCGATTATAGAAAAAATAAAAAAATCAAAGTATGCAAAAGATATTATTATGACAGGTTATATTAGCGATTTAGAGAAAAAAGCACTCATCAGCAATGCACTTTGCACGACGTTAGTAGGATTACATGAAGGATTTGGCATTCCGCCACTTGAGGCCATGCAGTACGGCAGCATTCCACTTGTAGCTAATACTACGAGCTTACCTGAAGTTGTGGGAAAAGCAGGATTCTTGGTAGATCCCACCGATATTGAGGGTATTGCACATGCACTCTCTCGTATATATAGGCTAACTGTCAGAGAACGAGCAGTGTATTTGCGTGCAGGTAGGGAGCAAGCAGCACAATTTTCTTGGGGGCGTTCAGCCGAAGTTATCTTGAAAACACTACTTGCCATCGTCGACCAAACATATCACACTGCATAAGCGGTTTAGCGCAGACCAGTACTCTAGAAATTTCAAAACTATGACACGTTCAGCAGATCCATCAATTGTGCTAGGGATTGATCCTGGATACGACCGCGTGGGTTGGGCTGTTGGGAAAGTAGATGCTATCTATACGGTGAAACTTTTAGAATATGGATTGATTCAAACACAAAAAGCTGATGATATTTTTACCCGCTATACGCAGATTCAGTCCGAACTTTCAGATATTTTAGAAAAACATGCGCCCAGTTCAGCAGGGTTGGAAACATTATTCTTTTCAAAAAATACCAAGACAGCATTGCGAGTAAGTGAAGCACGCGGAGTGATTATTGCGGAACTTTTGCAGCATGCCTGTTCCGTGCATGAGTACAACCCAGTGCAAGTCAAACAGGCAGTGACAGGATATGGGCAAGCAGACAAAGCGGCCGTTGAAAAAATGGTGCGTCTACAGTTACATATAGCACAGCAAAATGTTATGGATGATACAATGGATGCACTCGCAATAGTACTTACCCATAGTACTCAAAGAAAACTAGAAAAGAGATTATTATGATTGGCTTTTTATCTGGAATACCACAAATTGATGGCACTAAACTACTGCTGCTAGTTAATGGTGTGGGATATGAAGTATATGTGGGCCAACGATTACTTGCACAGTCAGCAGGGCTGCAAAATCAGACACTTTCACTCTACATTCACACTCACGTTCGTGAAGATGCACTGGAATTGTTTGGCTTTTCCAGTAGTGCTGATAAAGAGCTTTTTTTATTGCTGTTGAGTGTATCAGGAATTGGACCCAAAACAGCGTTGCTTATTGCAGATCAAGGCGCACCAGCTATTACAGATGCAGTGCAAAATGCGAATGTAAGTTTTTTCACTAAGTTACCAAGAGTGGGCAAAAAAGTAGCTCAAAAAATAATCATTGAACTGAAGAGTAAGCTCGGCAGCTTGAAGGAATTAAAAATTGGCGGACTTTCTGAGCACGATCAAATGGTGGTTGATGCAGTGATGGCACTTGGTTTTGATGAACAGCTCATTTTAGAAACAATCGAGAAAGCTGAGATAAGTGAATTAAGCGTCGAAGCAGGAATCAAGGTACTTTTGAAGCAACTCCAGTAGATTGATGAAGCGTTACAATTAAGGCAGAGACACCGTAATTTTTTATCTTTGACTAAATTAGCTTCACTTCTGTAAGCACCTACTTCTTAATCAAACCTACTTGATGGATCAGCGGAAAGCGTTTTTTGACTTCAGCTTGAAACTTTTCTGCAAGCTTTGCTGAGTACTGACCATAGCCAGTGCGTTCTGAACCAGAGCACAGTCGTCGTTCCCAATCACGAATTACATCCAGGACATCACGACCAATGCTATGGAACTGATCAGACCATTCTTCAGGTTTAGTAGAAAAACCATGATGAATTGGATCAAAGCGATCAAATAAATCTTTGTTTCGTTCTGTCATTATGTTATAAAATTGAATATACTTTGGAGTAGACATATTTGTAGACTATACTAAAATTGGGTCTCAATCAATATGGGAGCTCATTACAAATGATCTTTGATTTTATCTCCTCCCCATGACAAATAGTTTCTTTTGTGCTACGTTGTAAGAGCGAAAGAAACCCGTTATGGAGATGCCAGTCCATCAATCTCAAGTTGTCACTCCTGAAGAAGAATTGCTTTTTACTTCCTTGCGCGCCAAAGAATGGCAAGAGTTTGTAGGGCAACAGCGAGTTAAAGAATCACTGCAAATCGCAATTAGCGCAGCAAAATCTAGAAATGAAGCATTGGATCACACGCTCCTCTACGGGCCACCAGGATTAGGCAAAACAACACTCTCATTTTTGATAGCAGGTGAGCTGGGAACCAACATTAAAATCACCAGTGGTACCGCCATGACCAAAGTGGGGGATATTGCTGCAATTCTCACAAACCTTCAGCCTGGGGATGTACTATTTATTGATGAAATTCATCGTCTTCCTAAAGCTGTAGAAGAGACGCTCTATCCAGTCATGGAAGACTTTGCACTAGATATTGTGATTGGTAAAGGTCCTTCTGCGCGCACCATCAGATTAGACTTACCCAAGTTTACCTTAGTAGGTGCTACAACCAGGTATGGACTGCTCGCGGGACCGTTTCGAGATCGCTTTGGTTTAATTCACAGACTGGAATATTATGACCCTGAGACATTGATTACCATTGTGATGAACAGTGCTCAGAAACTTGATCTGCGTTTGAGTACCGACAGCGCGCTAGAAATATCACGTCGAGCTCGTGGCACACCACGCATTGCTCTCAAACTTCTCAAACGTGTCCGTGACTACACCCAAGTAAAAGGTGCAGATGCCACAAATCCAGAAACAGTACACCAAGCACTTGATATGTTTGCGATTGATACACTGGGACTTGAAGAGCCAGATAGAAAATTACTTCAGCAAATTATTCTCAAACATAAGGGCGGGCCAGTGGGTCTTTCCACGATTGCTGCAACATTAAATGAAGATACGGTTACGATAGAAGAGGTAGTAGAACCATACCTGATGCAGGTGGGACTCCTTCAGAGAACGCCACAAGGCAGAGTTGTAACAGAACTGGCGTATGCGCATCTAAACCTACCACTTCCAGGAAAATCATAATAGATTTCGCTTGCTATTTACCGTGCTTTGCATAGAATAATTTTATATTAGCAGATACTTGAAAGGCATCTATGCTCCTTGAAGCGTCACATCCAACTTATGGATCAGAACAGCCCACCAACTTCGGAGCTACCATTGCTCAAATCATAGCTGCTGCTGGAGGCCAAGTTATTGTTGATACAGCATTGAGTGTTGATCAACCACGGCTCCCATTTGTTTCAGTTGGTGCACTCTTCCCGCAAAGTGATCGCATTCTTGGACCAGATCAACTACCAAGTCATGCTGATGTGATAGGTCAGGAAACTATTGCAGACTTAGTCACAGTATTGACCCTTTTCTCTAGTTCTGAGCTTGACCCACAGTTTCTTCAAGAAAGCATTACTAGGCAATTCGAAGGCTTTACTGCCACCGAGCAAGCTGCAATAGTAGCATTTCTCAAACGACTAAGTGGTGTAATTATGACTATGACTATAAAAATCACTACAGCCGAAGAATCTAGTTTGTCAGATGAACTAGTTATTAACTAACGGATATATCGTCTGGTATTGGTAACTCCAGAAAAAGCTGTATACTAGTATTAGCGTATGCACAATTCATTTTCAGACAAAATTCAACGCCGCCTCACCGCGATTTATCTTGAGTTCATCACAGGTTTTTTGTGGTGGTGTGTGGGGTATATTCCGTCACATCATATTCGACGTTTTTTTTATAGATTATTTGGCATGCAGATCGGAAGTGGTTCTACACTTCACATGATGGGAAGAATCTATGATCCACGACATATTCAGATTGGCGATGATACTATCATTGGCGAAAAATTTTCACTTGATGGCCGTAAGCAATTAGAAAACTCAGAAGGTGGCTTAGAGATTGGCAGTCATGTTGATATTGCCTCAGAAGTAATGATCTGGACCAGTCAGCATGATATTAATGATCCAAAATTTGCGGCAATTGAAGCAAAAGTGGTAGTTGAAGACTATGTCTTTATTGGCCCAAGAGCAATTATTTTGCCTGGTGTGACGATTGGCAAAGGTGCCATCATTGCAGCAGGAGCTATAGTAACTAAAACTGTGGCCCCACTTTCAGTAGTAGCAGGAGTTCCAGCCAAGGAAATAAGTAAGCGCGACTCCACTGCGCTCGGTTACACTCTTGGCAGAGCGCGCTGGTTCCAATAAGATAAGTGCAGCATGCTACTTTCTGTAATTATCGTTTCCTATAACACCGCAGAACTTACGGTCCAGACACTGCAATCCCTTGAAGCAGATCTCTCCACGTCAAAGGACTTGCTCAAAAAAACAGAGGTTTTTGTCGTTGATAATAACTCTGCAGATGATTCGGTTAAGCAGATTTCTAAATATGCACGCGCCAGTGCAGTTCCCATTAAACTTATTACCAACGCAAAAAACCTGGGTTTTGCGGGTGCAAATAATCAAGCACTTAGAGCAGCTCAGGGCAAGTATATATTTCTCCTTAATTCAGACACAATTGTGCAGCTGGGGACAATACCTAAATTAATTTCTGCATTTGAGCTAACACCTGATACAGCAACAGCTGTTCTTTCATCACAACCGAAAACGCTTGATCATCTGGGCATTCTAGCTGCTACATTACTAAACCAGGACGGAACTGTTCAGTCTCAAGGTGGCTCATTTCCATCGTTGAGTACGCTATTTTTTCACATGAGTTTACTCGATGATCTACCTATACTTGGCAAACTACTTCCTTCTACCCAACATACTGGACTTCGCACAAGTCAACGAGCTCATGTAGGTATGGAAGATAATCTTGAGAATGCTCCTGAAAAACCTGATTTGCTACAGACCGATTGGGTAGGAGGCACCGCGCTAATGATTAAGCGAGACGTGATTGATGAGATTGGACTACTTGATGAAAAAATATTTATGTATGGCGAAGATGTTGAGTGGTGTATGCGGGCAAAAGCCCATCACTGGGATGTGGCAATCCACAATGCGGCCTATGTTACTCATTTGCAGTCACAAAGTAGTGGCAGCGAAAATGCACTACGCGGAGAACTTTTAGGATATCTATACATCTGGTCAAAGCATAAACCACTCTGGCAGCTTCCACTTGTTAAAGGAATTTTACTATTTGGTGTTTTAGTTAGAATTGTGCTCTTTAGCCTTCTTAACCAGAGAACTAAAGCACAACAATATCTCAGGATACTACATAGTATTCAGAAAAGTTCTACATAAACTGTTATAATGGGATCCTCACATGCAAAAAATAAAATTGGCACTACATTGGTTTGATCAATACGCTTTGGAATTTTTAGCATACTTTTTGATTGTATTTATTCCGTTGATGCCAAAACTGCCTTTATTTGATGCTATCCCAGGCTATATAGTGCGCGTACGGAGCGAAGACATTGTTATTGCAATTGCAGGTGTTGTTTGGCTAACACAGTTCATACGGAAAAAAATTACATGGAAGACACCGCTTACTTGGGTGATTGCTGCGTACGCGGTAGTGGGGATACTTTCCACAATCTCTGCGGTACTTATTACAAAAACTGTCCCCGCAGAAGTATTGCATGTAGGAAAAACCTTACTTCACTATTTTAGATATTTAGAATATTTTTTCCTTTTTTTCTTGGTGGTAGCAGTTCTTAAGACACAAAAACAATTGAGAACGATCTATATTTTATTTATTGGTACACTGATAGCTATTGCTATTTATGGGTACGGGCAACGTCATTTTTACTGGCCAGTGTATTCCACTATGAATCGTGAGTTTAGTAAAGGAGTTCGTTTAGTACTAACACCGGATGCACGAGTGCAATCCACTTTTGGTGGTCATTATGATTTGGCAGCATACTTGGTGATTGTCCTTCCAATTGTGCTTGCATCATTATTTGTGATCCATTCAAGGTGGATGCGCGCTGGCTTAACAGTAGTATTCGTAGCAGGCATGTGGCTAATGGTACAGACGTCTTCACGTTCATCATTCTTAGGTTTTGCTGTTGCAAGTTATGTGGTAATTGGAATTTTCTCAGCATACAGAGATACTTGGCTCAGACGTATAGGCAACTTTATATGGCACTCATTTTTATATAGCGTACTACTCGGAATTATGATCTTTACCTTGGGACAAAACATGTACGAGAGATTTTTGCAAACAATCAAGCCATATCCCGTGCTCCACGATAACTATCATGCACTTAATAATCAAAGAAAAGTTATTGCAGAAAATGCACTTACTTATATTCATGATCATTTGCTCACACAAGACAAAATTGCTGCGATCCAGGATCAGTTAACTCCTGACAAGCCTGAAAACTCCGTAGCTGTTGACCCAGCTGCTGTGCCTGATCCAGTACTGATTGCATCTGACACACAACCTGTACCAGTAGTGCCCAGCGACGTAACAACCATCGTGCCTGACATTAAGCAAGTGGCTACAAAATCAGCAGATGGAACTGAGATTATTGTAGAAGTTAAAGTTCCGCGGACCTACTCAGATCAGGCACTAAAGAGTGGTTTATCTGCTGCTATTCGTTATGACACTCTTTGGCCTCGCGCAATCGCAGGATTTATGAAAAACCCTCTTGTTGGTTCAGGATATGCCACACTCACTAAAGAATCAGTTATACAGTTTACTGAGGCTGAGAGTACAGATAATAACTTTTTACGCACACTTGGAGAAACAGGAGCATTAGGATTTATAACTTTTTATGGCGTTATCATTATTGCACTCAGGTTGGCATACCAAGTTATGCGGCGTAGTGAGAATACTGAACTCAGCCGAGTTTTTGCTGTAAGTTTCATCGGTGCTACTATTGGATTACTAATAAATGCAATTTATATTGATGTTTTTGCGGCATCTAAAGTCGCATTCACATTCTGGGCGTTTACAGGCATAATCACAGCATTGTACTTGTACAAGCCAGAATCTAGTGCAACAGGAAACACATCATTTGCAGCACGAGTGGCAGCAGTGGCTTCCGTCACAAAGACACATTCACAACAAACCTTCAAAAAGCACAAGAAAAAATTAACAAGGTAATTCATGAAAAAGTTTTTTGCTAAAAACTTTGCAATTATCATACTAATAGGTATTGCGTTTTTTCTGCGCTGTTATCGGATCACTAACCCAATTTTAGACTGGCATAGTTTCCGTCAAGCAGATACAGCATCTGTGACAAGAGAATATGTTAAACATGGGATAGATTTATTGCATCCTAAATATCATGATCTCAGCAATATTCAATCTGGTCATGATAATCTTGATGGATATAGAATGGTTGAATTTCCAATTGTTAATGCTTTTGTTGCTCAACTTATTTTGCTTTTTCCGTTTCTCTCGTTAGAGGTAACTAGTAGAGTTATCTCAATACTATTTTCTCTTGGCATGTTGCTCAGTTTATATTTTTTTGTGTTACCGATTTCAGGGAAACGAGTAGCCTATACAGTACTAATTGTAGGCGCTGTATTACCATATTTCGTTTATTATTCACGCGTAATCATGCCTGAACCAGCACTTTTATTTTTCTTTGTTCTCTCACTAACTTTGTTTTATTATTGGCTCCAACAAAAAAAATTTTGGTTGTACTGTGCTTCGCTTATTGCGCTACTACTTGCACTCCTACTTAAGCCATTTGTAATTTTTATTATCCCGACTTTCGCTGTAGTTGCATACTGTTTGGAAGGTAAAAAAATTTTTAAGAATTGGCTACTGTACCCATTTCCTGTTTTAGCTGTTATTCCTTTTTTATTGTGGAGGAACTGGATCACTGCGTTTCCTTCTGGTATTCCAGCCAATGATTGGTTATTTAATGGGAATCATATCAGATTTAGACCAGCATGGTTCCGTTGGTTATTTTATGAGAGATTGATTAAATTAATTCTCGGATATACGGGAATCATATTCTTTTTCACCGCACTCATTAGGTTGAAACTTGAGGAGATTCTTATTTATGGGAGTTGGTGGATAGGCATCCTTGTCTATTTTTCGGTTATTGCTACTGGGAACGTGCAGCATGATTATTATCAAGTTTTGCTCGTACCAATCTGTATCATTACACTGGCACGCGGCATTGTGATGCTTGAGCAGATACTACAAGATAGATGTAATCTATCTACAAGTATTAGTAGAGCCATTGCTTTACTTGTTTTCTCAGTTGGAATTCTTTTTGGTTGGGGTCAAGTTAGAGGCTACTTCAATGTCAATCACTGGGAGTATGTAGCAGCAGGTGATGCAGTACAGCGACTCACACCTCATGATGCTAAAGTTATTGCTCCTGCTTTTGGTGATACAATGTTTTTATATCAAACAGATCGAACAGGCTGGCCAATTGGTTTTGAGATTGAAAAGAAAAGATCACTTGGAGCGACACATTATATTACTACTTCATATGACGATGAAGCACGAGAGCTTGAGAGTCAATACTTTACAATTCAAAAGACGCCTGCCTACTTATTACTCGATCTAACAAAAAAAAAGAATTAAACTAATCCCATGAAAATTTTAATGTTGACCCCCTACTTACCGTATCCACTACATTCTGGTGGACAAATTCGGACATATAATTTACTTAAGCATCTCTCCACAAAGCATCAGGTAACCTTATTTGCACTAATAAAAGATGATAGTGAGAAAATTTACATCTCAGAATTGGAAAAATACTGTACTGAAATTCGAGTTTTCAAGCGTTCAAAAAAGCCTTTTACTCTAACAAACATTTTTAAGACTGCATTTTCGAGTTATCCCTTTTTAGTGATCAGAAATTATGTGCCACAAGTTAAAGAAGCTGTTATCGAAGAGTTGGTGAAAAACCACTATGACGTTATTCATGCTGAAACCTTCTACATGATGCCTCATTTGCCTGATACTACAATTCCTGTGTTACTGGTGGAGCAGACTATTGAATACTTAGGATATGAAAGTTATGCAGCAGGCGCATCTCCAATCCTTCGACCACTGCTTAATATTGATATACAGAAAATTAAAAAGTGGGAGAAATTCTTTTGGCATCAATGTGATCAACTAGTAGTTATGAGTTATGATGATAAGGAATTTATAGTAAATGAGATAGGTAACAAGCAAAAAATTGAAGTAGTAGAAAATGGAGTTGATACAGAGTGGTTTGCACAGAAAAAAAGGCAAGAACCACTAGAGCCAACTTTACTGTCAGTGGGGACGTTTAAGTGGCTGCCAAATATCGAGGCAGTTACATTTTTGGTAGAGAAAGTTTGGCCATTGGTACGAACCAGTACTCGTGGAATTAAGTTATGGATTGTGGGAGCGGCTCCAACAAAGCAGATTTTTGATTTTGCCATAAAAGACAGCTCGATTACAGTAACTGGCAACATTCCTGATATAAGAGATGCGTTTACACAAGCACATGCACTGGTAGCACCAGTATTCAGTGGTAAGGGGACCCGCTACAAAATTTTAGAATCATTGGCATGTGGAACTCCAGTAATCGCGACACAAACAGCAGTAGAAGGATTAGGCGTTGAACATGGCAAGCATGTGCTGATTAGTAATACGGCTGATGGCTTAGCTAAACTTTGTACTCAGCTACTATATTCAGCTAATTTGCGAAAGAAATTAGCACAAAATGGGAAAAAATATGTAACTGAA
>OMIS01000007.1 GCA_900299155.1 bacterium | reverse complement strand
CTCGATTTTCGTACCCCGGCGGAAGCCTTAGCACGAGAACAAACAAATCTTATTTTTTAGCCAAGTGGTGCTTTTCAACTGCGAATGTGGGTATTTATATTCACCCACACTCATAATCCTATAATTTATTGTATGAATAAATTGAGTACAACATTGCTTCAAATTGCATTACTCATAGCTTTTATTGTAGGTTCAGCAGCATACTGGATAACGTTGGGAATCGTCGCAGCTTGTATCTGGATTGTTGCGATTATCTATACTGTTTTATATCGTTTGTATCGAGCATTTCGTGCCTTTTTCTATGTTTTATTAACTGATCCAAAGAACTCAAAATCTCGCAAATCAATAACTTGGTAACTGTTATGCCACGTACATCACGCCATAAAAATCAGCACCTACGGCATACTCGCAGTAGCTCAACGACTTCAGCTAGCTCTCAAGACAAATTATTGGCACGACCTCAAACCATACTAGGTCTAGTGCTATTACTGCTAGCGGCTTGTATTAGTATCAGTTTTGCATTTACTACACTTACCCAGGATTTTCAAAATCTAGTAACACCACCCTCAATAAGCACGCCAGCAACGCTACTTATAGGGGTCATTGAGCCACAATCTTTACTAGGTACTCCTAGTGCAGCTACTTCAGCTGCACAGCAAAGTACACAAGCTACTCAGGTACAACAAGCCACCCCCGCAGCTCAAGCGCTAAAAGCTACACCAGCAGCACAAACCACGACAGCTCTGAGAATAAAAGTAAAGAAAGACCAAACTTTTTGGGAACTTGCCAAACGCTACTGCGGTAGTCATACCTCAGCTGAAGAACTTGCTGCTCGCAATGGATACCGCCGCGTCAGTGACCTCAAAGAAGGTGATGTAATCACTATCCTCTGCAAGTAACTGTACCTGCGAGCTGTATTCGCAACCCACAGTCCAAAACCATAAGTAAATCTTAAGAATTTTCCCGTATAAGAATACTCAGCAACCGCTAGACAGACCAAGTAATCCCTTCGGAATCGAGGGGATTTTTGGTACAAAAGCTTACACGGATATGCCCACTACTTCTGTAGCAATTATGCTTTTTTCTTATCTAATCGATCAATTTTCAGTAGCTTTACACCGAAGTACACAACCATCGCTATCACTGCAAAATCAATTACCACACTAGCAAACTTTCCCCACGCGATTACCGCGCCGCCAACTTGCAATTGTTTATCGGTGAGATTGCCAGCTGCACCAAGTATGATTCCAAGCACAGGATTTATAATGTCAGCCACGAGTGATGAAACTACTTTAGAAACAGCTCCACCCATAATAAAACCTACCGCCAAACCAATAACGCCTTGCTCCCGAATAAAATCTAGAAAACCTTTCATAAACTGAACTCCTCTTTCCTTTGGAATTGGTATTTTTGTTACTATTTTTTGTTCTAGTTTCATAATGCGTGGTACAGTCAACTCAAGTCAAGCCGCAGTAGTATACTGCAGTTTATATTTCTGGTCTACTTGAGTAAAAATTATGAGATGATGCGATAACCCAGCTCAGTAATAATGGATTTTAGTTGTGAAAGTGAAACCTTGGCTGGCTCAAACACAACTTTTGTTTCTGATTGAGCGTAGCTTGTGTTGGCTGAGATCACACCCGCAGTATCTTCAAGTGCGCCATCTATATTGAGACTACAACTAGTACAGTGTAATCCAGAAATTTTAAGCGTTGCTGTTTTTGTATCAGTTTTTACAGGTGATTTTTTTTGGAAAAATGAAAACATAATATGCCTTCTAGATAACTTCGAGTGTGCCTGAGTACATGCCCATTGAACAAGAAAACGTAAACGTACCTTTTTTATTTGGAGTAAAAGAAACTTTTTTTGTATCGGTAGGTTTCAAATCTACAGCAACACCAAACTCCTGCAAGATAAATGAAAGGGCACAGGAATACGTCTCTTTACTTTGCAATGTTAATTCTACTGGTTTTCCAGCCTTGACCTGGATTTTATTGGGCGAATAGCCATGGTTTGTGACCTGGATCTTCACCAACTGTGCAGTTGCAGTTTCAACAACTCCAGGAGCAGTGCTACCCGCTTGTAGAACTGGTGTGGGCTTAAAGCGTTCGTCAGAAAAGAAGTAGACGACCGGATGCGCTATGCGCTGCAAAGTAATCGGTGCATCTAATACTAACAGCACGCCATTAAAACTCCAAATTCCCATGATGATCAAAGCAGTAGCAGCGATTTTGGCAAAACTATCTTGCCAGAAACTCTTCAACGTCTGTGCTAGATATCCAATCCCCGCAAAAACTGGCATCGTGCCGATAGTAAACGCAGCCATGATTGAGGCACCTTGCCATGGACTCCCTGTACTGATAGCAAGAACTTCCATAGCTTGCGTCACGCCACAAGGGATGAAAATTGTAGCGGCACCCAGCACAACTGGGGCAAAGATCGTTTCGCTCTTGGTAGTAGATCTGACAAACCGCTGGAGGAACTTGGGTGGTTGAATGGCAATGTACCTAAAAATTGGATGCAGCTGTAGTAAATTGGCAGCAGTTGCGAGCATAAAGAACGCCGCGATACTTTGAAAAACTAATCGTGCCCCGACACTCAAAGTAATTGCGGATCCAATCCAACCCAGCAAAAATCCCAATAAAATATGTGTTAACAGCTTTGCCACTAAAAAGAATACTAGCGAAGTTGCCGTGTTTTTTTCCTTTTGATTTGAAACCAAACTTGCAAGTAACCCACCTTGCACTGCCATGCAACTTATGCCACCTGTCGTTAAACCCGTAAGAAAAATAACCGTTAGATTCATATTGTTATTGTAATCGCGCGCGCTGTAAGCGTAACGCATTTGTTACTACTGTCACACTTGAAATAGCCATTGCTGCACCTGCGAAAATTGGATTAAGTACAATCCCCCATACAGGATATAGTACACCCATTGCGATCGGAATTAAAATAATATTATACGCAAAAGCCCAAAATAAATTTTGCTTAATAGTACGCATTGTGGCTCGTGCTAAAGTAATAGCTTGTGGCACCAACGCAATGTCGCTACGCAGCACTGTTATTCCTGCTGTTTCAATTGCCACATCTGTACCAGCACCCATGGCAATCCCCACATCTGCCAGGGCAAGTGCGGGAGCGTCATTAATACCATCCCCAACCATGGCCACCTTCTTATTCTGTTGTTTCAAATCTGTAATTACTTGTGCTTTATCTTGTGGCAGTACTTCTGCATGCACAGTACTAATTCCTGCCTGGTTTGCAATATAGTGAGCAGCCGCAGCGTTATCACCCGTCAACAAGATTGGTTCGATTCCCATCTTTTTTAATGAATTTATAGTAGTCACTGCTTGTGGTTTGATTACATCACTAATTGCTAACAACCCCACAGGTTTTGCATCAATTTCTACAACTACTACAGTTTTTCCTTGTTCCGCCAATGTCTGTATATTCTGGTTTTTCTTATCTGTTGAGTTTGGCTTTCTAATCCAGATTTTGTGCTTATGCAGTACTCCTTGAACCCCCACACCTTCAGTTTCTACAAACTCAGTAACAGAGCTGAGTGACAGCTGGTGTTTTTGCGCGTATGAGACGATTGCTTGTGCAAGCGGATGTTGTGAATTCTGCTCGACACTCGCCGCAGTCTGTACTATTCTTTCTGATCTCCACGCAGCAGCAAGCGCAATCACTTCTGTCACCTGTGGCGTACCAGCCGTGATCGTGCCCGTTTTATCGAACACAACGGTATCCACACTGGCCAGTTTTTGTAAGTTCTCTGCATCTTTAACCAAGATACCGTGCTCAGCACCTTTACCAACTCCCACGATGATAGCTGTAGGAGTAGCAAGTCCTAGTGCACAAGGACAAGCAATAACTAGGATGCCTACAAATGACAACAACCCTAAAGAAAAAGCTGTTGTGAAGCCTAGAAAATAGCTACCCACAGTCCACCAGATAACCAGCGTCAGCACTGCCAATACTAAGACTACTGGTACAAAAATTGCTGAGATCCTATCTGCTAAATTTTGAATTGGAGCTTGAGAACCTTGTGCATTTTCTACCAGTTTTATAATCTGTGCTAAGATTGTTTCATCGCCCACTTTTGCAGCGCTAACATGTAAAACACCCTGTTTATTGATCGTGCCACCAATAACAGTATCTCCTGCAGATTTATCAACTGGCATCGGTTCGCCAGTCACCATTGACTCATCAACTGCACTTGCTCCCTCGCTAATAACTCCATCAACGGGAATTTTTTCTCCTGGTTTTATCTTCAAAATATCACCCACGACCACTTCCTCGATTGGCACAATTAGTTCAGCACCATTTCTGATAATGGTGGCGGTTTTGGCTTGCAGTGCCAATAGTTTTTCTATAGCTTGTCCAGTTTTAATTTTAGATCGTGCTTCTAAATATTTGCCCAAGGTTACAAACCCAATTACCACAATTGTGACATCAAAATAAGTATATGTAGGCAACTCTAATAGCTGAGCTGCGGACGGGAAAAGCAGTACAAACAAACTGTACACATACGCCACGAGTGTTCCGATCCCAATCAGCGAATCCATGTTCGCTACTCTATATTTGAAAAAGCGGACTGCCCCCTCAATAAACGGACGACCGATCCAAAACAACACCACCGAGGCTATAATGGCTTGCATGGGGTTGAACAATTCCATAGGCACTGGCATCGGTGGCCATGCAGTAACGAGCTGTGCGCCAACATCCCAAAGCATTAAGATGAAAATAACTACAGTGAGTGGAAGAGCGAATACGACTGCATTGTACTGCTCTTGAAGTGCTGCCAACTTCTCTGCTTTTGAGTCATGTAAGCCCAAATGTTCTGCATGTTCATATTCAGAATGCTGCTTGTGACCATGAACTTGATGACTATTTTTTTCTGCCAAACTGTAACCCAGTTTTTCTATGGCTGCATTCATATCAGGAATTGAAGTTCTGGCAGGATCATGCAACACAGTTGCTTTTTCCGTAGCGTAGCTTACTTCACAACTTTCCACACCAGGTAGTTTAGAAAGACTGTGTTTAATCACCGCACTGCAGCTCGCGCAGTGCATGCCGTTGACTTCGTAGGTGTGTTTTTCTTGCATTGTTTTGTATTAGTGCTTATAGGCTTGGGAAGTCATTCTGCATACACACCTCCCATTACTTATTTTTCTTAAAAATTTCCATTACTTCTGCGACTGCTTGTTCATGATTCCCATTTTGTAGTGCATCTTTCACACAACAGTGCAGATGATTTTCTAAGACAACTGCATCTACTTCCTTTAGTGCTTTTTGCACAGCCTGAGACTGGTGAATGACGTCAATGCAGTATGCATCTTGCTCCACCATAGTCAGCACTTTTTTGAGATGACCTTGAGCAATTTTTAATCGATGTACTATTCTCTCTTTCGTATCTTGTGGCCGATATGCCATATATCCCCCTACTAGGGATATAGTATACCCACTGAAAATCCTGCACAATATGCAGTTTTTTAATCTGGTACAATAGTAAGCATGGCAAAACCAGACATTCTTTCTCAGAAAATTATTGAACTTCTTGGAGAGCACCATCTTCTCACCGTACAAGATGTCCTCAAGCAACTCGCCGAATCTGGTGCTGCATATAACAAAACCAGTGTGTATCGCAGTATTGAAAAATTACTTGAAACAGAAAAAATTTGTCGCCATGATTTCACTGGCAGTGAAGCAAGTTACGAACTTCAAGATCATCACCATGATCATGTAGTTTGTACTGTTTGTGGCAAAATTGCTGCGGTGACCTGTAAACTTGATAAACCCGTGAGAATTCCTGGGTACTCTATTGACCATCATCATGTTACTTTTTTTGGGGTCTGCAAAGAATGCAGATAAGTGTGTTCTAAACAATGCTTACAAAAATCTGATCGAGCGCAAAATTGTATAAAATGCTTCAGTCGCTGGCCAATCGGCAGTACAGTGCACTTCGAGTTTGGGCGTGTTCTCTTCAGTGCGTACCAAGTATATTTTCTCGATTTGATCTGTTGTGTTCACTAGAGAGACCAGTGGGAGATCAAGTCCCTCTAAACTGGGACCTGGCTGCTGTATATTTGCCGCTAAAACTTTAGTGAAGTTACACCGTGCGGTAGCAGGGATCGCGGTTGTGCCATTTGCAGCAGATCCAGATTTCGTATGTTGTGAAACTTCTTCATCTTTTGCAGGCTTATAACTCAGCACATCATTTGAAATAACATAATTAGTTGGGAGCATGGTCATAAATGACAGTTTGTTACTTTCATACCGTGTCAGCTCCGCTAGATTTCGCTGATCATCAGTCACAATCGAGCTACCCAAAACCGCTGGATCACTTATGGCACTGGTCGTGGCAGGAGTTTGCGAAGGTATCGCTGCAGGAGATCCAACTGGCATAGAAGTGGCAAGTGGTGTAGCTGTAGTAGTCGGCACAGCTGGGGGAGATGTACTGAATAATCGAGTAAAGAGAGCCAGCGCAATAATAGTTAAAAATAGAATCAGATTTATCTGTACCCAACGTGTCATGCACTAAGCATACAAAATAGTTGCAGACTTTTCTAGACGCATACTAATAAGTTCGTTGAATGGAAATTAACGATTGTTATTTGGCTTGTTGCGAAGGGTTTTTTGTAAAATCTTCTTGCGCAAACGCAGTGATTTTGGAGTGATTTCCAATAACTCGTCATCTTCAATGAAGTCGAGCATCTGCTCAAGACTTAACTTCATAGGAGGAGCGAGCTGGATACCCATGTCTGCAGCTGCAGCACGAACGTTGGTAGATTTTTTAATTTTACAAATATTGATATCGATATCTTCTTGGCGGTTGTTCAAACCAATAATCATACCTTCATAAACCATTTCACCAGGTCCCACAAAAGTATCACCATGATGTTGAGCTGGTTCGAGACCATAGGCAGTAACTTGACCCAGTTCAGTGGCGATCATCGCACCATTACGGAGCTGACGAGCATTCACACCCATGGATTCATAACCCAGGAAACGAGCGGCAAATAAACCATTGCCGCGAGTTTTACTGATAATCTTTGAACGGAACCCTAGTAAGTTGTTACTAGAAATTTTATACACCATTCTAGAAATACCACGAGCGTTGGTGAAGGTATCAAGCATCTCAGCACGACGACGGCCGAGCTCTTCAGTGATAATTCCGACGTATTCTTGGTCAATTTCTACGGTCAACTCTTCATATGGTTCTTGCTTCTCACCATTTACAGTTTTGTAGATAACTTGAGGTTTACCGACTTCGAGTTCAAATCCTTCACGACGCATTGTTTCAACGAGAATGGCTAAGTGGAGTTCTCCACGACCAGAAACGATCAAACCACTACCGTTTGGATTTTGTTCAACGCGTAAACCAATGTTGGTTTTTAATTCTCTCAGCAAGCGCTCTTCAACTTGGCGGATTGTGCAGAACTCACCTTCTTTACCACCGAGTGGTGAAGTGTTGTTACTGACCACGATACGCAGTGTAGGTTCAGTAATACGGATAGTTGGCATACCAGTTAAATCGGTAGGATCTGTTAAGGTCTGACCAATTTGAATATTTGGTAAACCAGTCAATGCAATAATATCTCCTGCAGTAGATTCTGGAACTTCAACACGTCCCAAGCCCTTACTCGTAAAGACACTCTTCACATTTTGGTACTCAGCAACAGCATCTTCATTCATTATTGCCACTTTATCACCAGCATGCACAGTTCCTTGCAGAACTTTTCCGATTGCATACATTCCTTTGAACGCGTCAAAGTCAATGTTGGTAACAAGCATCTTGAATGGCTTGGTAGTATCTGCTTTTGGAGCAGGAATTTCAGCAATAATTTTTTCGAATAATGGAGCGAGGGTACCTTCAGCTTCGGGACTACTTGGCAAAATATCCCAAGCTTTTTCTTCACGAGCTACTGCGTAGACCACTGGGAACATCAAATCTTCATCACGGCGAGCTAAGAGCAAGAATAAATCTTCCACTTGAGCTTTAACGCGATCAATGTCTGCATCTTTGCGGTCAATTTTGTTAATAACAACGATAACTTTAAGTCCTTGATCCAGTGCTTTTTCCAGCACAAAACGAGTTTGTGGCAGCGGACCTTCAGCAGCATCGACGATCAAAAGTGCACCGTCAGCCATGTTAATGACGCGTTCCACTTCACCACTGAAGTCAGCGTGTCCTGGAGTGTCAATAATATTAATCTTGTAATCCTTATAAAAAACTGCAGTGTTTTTTGCCAAAATGGTAATACCGCGTTCACGCTCTAATTCGTTGGAATCCAGAATTGTAGTCTGGTTCATCTCAGCTTGGTTATCACGGAATGTATGAGTTTGCTTCAACATCCCATCCACAAGAGTAGTCTTACCATGGTCGACGTGAGCGATGATTGCGATGTTGCGAATTTGCATAAGGGGATATTATACCCCAGATTAGGAGAAATAGCTAACGGTAGAACTCTTCACGCAGCAGTGGCTCAAGTATCAATAATCTTACAATTGGTGCGAGCACAAAAATAATCACAACTATCGTATCTAGAGAGATGCTATAGCCGGTTTTTTTATATTTTTCTTTTCTTTGCTGTAAGTAGTCTATATAAAAACTTAAAAATAAGCCCAGCAAAATAAAGCAAACAAAGAAGAATAGTCTGACTTCAGGGAAATAATTAAACATATGGAGGCTGTTATTCATACCACTAAAATATCGATAAAGATCGCGGGCAATTAAAAAATCAACACGCGAGTATAAGTATGAAAATCCCATTATACAAAAACTGAGAAAGGTTATAGTAATTCTGAGAACAAGATGAGACAGAGGTAGTTTCGTTTGCCAACTAGTGGGTAAAATATATGCTACTATCTTTGCTAGAATTGGTAACTGCATATGTATATTGTCCACTTCAGGATAGTATACCTTGAAATTAAAAAATAGCGAAATACTACTACTCGGACAAGTTCAAAGTAGCAAGTTTCCCATCTAGTATGGTAGTTGCGAGAGCCATAACTTCTTCTTTACATCCTTGCTCATAGAGTGGATATAGCAGGTAGATCTTTTTATCTAAACTAGCTGCGACCCCAATTTCCATCAAGGTATTTGATCCAATATAGCCTCCAATACTTTTCTTTTCATAATTGAGCACAAGAATGGCATCAGCCTCAGCGATACGATTAAAGTGATTTTTGATAAACGTACGTTTGACAGCACGTTGTTCTGTTATCGGTAAGCTCAGGTACTCATTTGATTTTTCAGAAAGTTCTGGAGTAAGTACGGTATAGCCTCGTGATTCAAGTTCTACTTTTGCAGCTATAATTTCTGCTTTAAACTGCATTGAGCTACAGATGGTGATTGTTCTCATATCTTTACTCCCACTGATTCCCATCATCTTCTACCAACTTTGCAAAGCCGCGAGGTCCCCAACTTCCTGCAGCATAGCGCTCTGGCATAAACTCAGCTTCTGTTTTGAAATCCAGCAGCGGCTGCACAAACTGCCAGGATTGCTCAATACCTCTAGCATGCGGAAATAGCGTTGTATCACCTTGAATCGCATCATATATCAACTTGACGTAGGCTTCAATTAAATCCATCTGGAAAGCATGTTTGTAATAAAACCGCATCGGCACTTCTTTGGCTGACAGCTTGAGTCCTGGCTCCTTGACGTACATTTTGAACAAAATTCCCTCATGCGGTGCGATCTTAAGCGTCAAAACATTGCCGTGTGTTTGCGCATTCATCTGCTTCACCAGTTGATTAAATGGCTCTTTGAAATGAATCGAAATTTCGGTTTGTTTGCGCGCCATTCTTTTGCCAAAACGGACATAAATCGGCACATTTTGCCAACGATCTGTATCAGCAAACAACCTGCATGCCATCGCGGTTTCGGTCACTGAATTTTGTGGTACGCCCACTTCTTCAAGATATCCTGGGACACGACTACCCTGCATAACACCTGCGGTGTACTGTCCAAATGACACTGATTCACCAATTACTTTATGGCTCAATGGTCGGAGTGAACGTAAGAATTCTTGACGGCGAATATCAATATGTTGTGCTTGCAAACTGGCAGGCTCTTCCATCAATGTCATCGCAATCATCTGCAAAATATGATTCTGGAAAATATCTCGGATCGCCCCAGTTTGATCATAGAATGCAGTTCTACCTGCCACACCTATTGTTTCACTCGCTGTAACGGTCACATACTTTACAAACTTCCAGTTCCACAAGTGTTCAAAGGCCCCATTGGCAAATCGAAACGCCAACAAATTTTGAACAGTTTCTTTACCCAAAAAGTGATCGATACGATAGATAGATTTTTCATCAAATACTTGCAGCAGTTCTGTATTCAAAACTCGTGCTGATTCAAGATCAGTACCAAACGGTTTTTCAATTAGAAACTTAGTCCAGCCATAGGCAGTGGTATGGAGATTGGCATTTTTTATATTACGCGCCACATCAACATATAATGACGGCAATGTCGAAACATACCACAAGTGATTTGAACACTGTTCAAGTGTCTCATACAGCGCACGGATATGCTGGAAACTATCAAGCGTAGAAACATCTGCTGAAACAAAATAGAGATGCTTACAAAACTCTACCCATGCCGCTTCTTGGGTGGGTTGTACAGAATTTTTTACAAACTCATGAAACTGTTCTCTGCTTAATGCACTGCGTGCGGAACCGATGAGATAAAAATGTTCAGGCAGTAGTTGTTTCGTGAAGAGCTGGTACAGCGCGGGTAAAATCTTTTTTTTTGAAAGATCCCCAGTGGCTCCAACTAGAAAAATTGCTAAGCTTTGTTCAATTGGTTGCATCTTCTAGGAGATTGTAACGTCTTTTTCGTCTTTCATCCACTCGAAATATAAAACGGGAATAAAGAGCAACATAATTGTACTTGCCACCAATACTCCAGAGATAATTGCGCCGCCTAAACCACGCCACAGCGGGTCTGAAATGGTGATTGGCAGTAATCCAAACACGGTACACAGTTTAGTCAAAATAATCGGTTCTAATCTACTTGCACCTGCATCAGCGATGGAATGTTCAAAGGTCATCCCCTCTTTTTTATTGAGATTAATTTTATCCACGATAAACATAGAGTTGGTCACCACAATACCAAAGAGTGAAAGTACACCGATCAGCGCTGGAAATGATAATGGCGTACCAAATAATGCAAAGGATAAGAACACCGATGCCACTGCAAATGGAATAACAATGATAACAATTGCCGCTTGTCTGAATGAACCAAACTGCACCACCATCGTGATCATAATCAGTACAGCAGAGAGTAACATCGCTTGTAAGATGGACTGAATTGACTTGGCATTTTCTTCATTAACGCCACCAGTTTCCCAACTATAGCCAGATTTGAAATCTATGGACTGTACATATTCTAGTAGCTTTTTATTTGCTTCAGGGATTGATTGCCCACCAATAACGGCACCACTGACTGTCATACTGCGTTTGTAGTTGCGGTGTGTTACAACACTTGGATTGGGTTTTGTGCGAACTTCACCAAGTGCAGTCAATGGTATGGAACGACCATCTGGAGTAGCAATTTGTAACTGGGTTAACCCTTCTGGGGTTCCCACATCAGGAGTAATCTTAAATACGATTGCGGTTTTGTCTGTATCTGCAGGATCAAATGCGATTTGATCTAATGGCATCCCAGATGCATACATGCGTAAAGCACCTGCCACTGTATCAACACTTACATTTAATTCTGCTAGTTTGGTGTAGTCTGGCTTAAACTCTATGCCACTTGTACTCTCTGCCACAGAAGTACGCACGTTAGTTATTTGTGGCTGTGCTTCTAAATATTTTTTAACATCAGTAACATAGTGCTCAAGCTGCTGTAAATCATCTCCTAGTAATGTAATCTGTACATCTGCACCTGCTGGAGGTCCACCAGAAACTTCAATGATAGAGATATCTCCCTGAGTGTAGCCTTTGTACTCTTCACGTAGCGCAGTTGCGATATCTGTGGAGGTTCGATTACGATTTTCTTTTTCCACCAACTTAACTGTGAAATATGCACTGTTTGCATTGTTGGATAGTGCAGAGCTGCCAGTATCACTTGGGGCACGTCGCCCAATTTCTGCTGTTACATACTCTGCTTCAGGAATGTGTCTGAGTTTCTCTACGATCTGAGTACCTGCTACAGCTGTTTGTTGAATAGTCGCGCCGCTTGGCAATTCAAGCTGAACATAGACCTGATCTTCATTTGTTTTGGGGAAGAACTCATTTTTAACAAAACCAAGTGGAAGTAATGCAAATGAAAAAACGGCATACACAATCATTGCGATAATAACTTTCCGTCTACTGGATTTACGCGCTAGAACTCGCAAGATCAGTCGTTCATATTTTTGTGCAAGTGGCTCAATTGGCACGAGTCCTTGGTCACTACTGTTGCGGAAAAATTGCACACTTCGCTGCACCCAACTTGGAGCTGCGGAATATACTTTTTTACCAATGATGCCAACTTTTTCTTTAGTCTGATTCCAAATTGTACGACCACCTCTGTAGAGTAAAAAACTACAGACAAAATAGAGTAGCAAAATTGGGATGAATACTGGGGTACTAAAACTCAAGAATACTATTACGGCCAGTGCTGCAATAAACAGCAATAATTTTAAGAAGGTAATTACGCGTGCTGGAATAACTGGCTTAAGCAAAACAATCATCAAAGGTAATGTAATTAACACTGCAATGGCCGTAGAAGATACCATTGTCACGGTCACGACTATTGGAATGGGTTTAATAAACTCACCGATAATACCTGATGCTAATAATAGTGGGACGAACGCCCAAATCGTTGTTAATGTGGTAGACCAAATTGGAATAATCGTGTCACGCCAAACTAAAATACCGGTTTCGAGTGGGCTAAACTTTCCTGTTTTGAAGTATGTCGTCATCGCTGATACCACAACGATCGTATCGTCCACCAACAGTCCCAATGCCAGTAAGAATGCAAACAACGATAGGAAGTTTATCGTCATGCCAGTCAGTTGCATTAAAAAGAATGCCGATAAAAATGTTAATGGCACTGTTAATGATGAGATCAGTGCTTGACGGAATCCTAAAAATAAAAAGAGCACAATCATCACGAGTAAAATCGTTGTAGAGAATTCATCCAATAAATCAGTAAACTGTTCTTGAATTTGCTCACTGGTGTTCAATATTGAAATCACTGAAACAGTGCCGTCACTTTTTCTAAGGAACTGGTCGACTAGTGCTTCAACTTTATCACCAGTACCAGTAATATCTGCAGCTGTTGTTTTATACACTGAAAAAACCACCGATCTTGTCGCTGGTTTTTCTGCTGAGGCGATGTACGTCGTTTGTTGGTTAACTACTGACTGTTCTTGAATTGATGCAATTTCAGACAGTGTTACCACTTGGTTTCCAACAGTAAGCTGAAGGTTACGAATATCAGCAACAGACGCTACTCTACGATCAATACTAATTGTAAATGTGTTCGTAGCAGACTGAACAGTTCCAGCTGGAAATGAGTTACGCGCAGAACGAATCAATTGAGAAACTTGCAGCGGATTAATTTTATACTGAGCCAACTTTTGAGGATTTAGATAGACGACCACTTCCTGTGTTTCTATACCCGTAGTTTCTACTCTGTCCACTTGTGGAATATCTTCAATTTGTTGCTTCAAATCATCTGCAGCAGCCATTAGATCTGGCACACCACCCGTGCTGGTCAGAGCAAACTGCCAGATAGGCACATTTTCAAAGTCCAATGCTTTGATATCTGGTTCTGAAGCGTTTTCTGGGAGCACCACACTATCCAATGCATTTTTTACATCTTCTCGGGCTTTCTCACGATCAATATTTGAAAAGAACTGCACTGTCACCAAAGAAACATTTTGTTGTGAAACTGAGTTAACTTGATCAATACCCTGCACACCACGCACGGCATCTTCCAATGGAGTTGTCACCAAAGTTTCGACGTCTTGTGGTGATGCCCCTGGAAGGGTAGAAATTACCGTGACAATTGGTATTTTTACTTCAGGATTTAAGCGCTTTGGTAAATTTAAATATGACACTAACCCTACTAAAACAATGGTCAGTACCAGCAGTAGAACTAAGCGAATGTTCTGAATGTATGATGACACAAACCCAGTTATCAGTTTTGGATCAAACTGCAATCGATCTAAATACGATCCGCGCTCTTTATTGGCATTCTGTTTCATATATAAATCCGTATGATCCTGTTATTGGATGGCCAGTAACTCACCATCACTCATTCCGCGGGTAATAATTACTTTATCTGCATCAGTTAATCCAGAAGTAACTTTGACATATCCACCTGAAACAGCACCCAGTTCTACTTGTTTTACTCGTGCAACTGTTTTGTCTGATTCAGTCACAGCAACATACACAAATGCTGATTCTTGGGTTTGATAGACTGCATCAAGAGGAATATATAGGTCTGTACTACGTGCTACTGGTGAACCCAATGGAAGTTGCACTGCAACTTGCTCATTATTGGAGAAATACTGTTCGTACTCTCCAGGAATACTAAATAAAATAGTATGCAAGTTTCCATCTGTAGGTTCTGCAGAAATATATCTTGGGGCTAGTGAAAAGGTTGTGCCTTCTACTGTGAAAATACTTTGCTCAGCTCGAGATACTCTGCTGGCAATTTCACCTGGCACAGTCACAACCCCAGTCATCTCTCGAGCATCAGCTCGCACTATTGCAATAGGAGTACCCGGATTTACGAGTTGACCCACTTTTACAAACACCCGTTCTACAGTTCCTGGACATGGAGTTGTAGGATACATGAGTGATTCAGAAATCGATTGAAGTTTAACTTGTAAATTAGCAACATCTTTGGAAAGGTCTAACGATCTTTCTTGTAAATCTAACTGCTTAAGCGTGATGTCACGCTGCAATTGAGCCAGCTGAGCAGGTTCTTGATCATTAGAACTAGAATATTCAGCACTACGCAATCCTGCACGCAAGTTATTTAATCCCACTAATAACTGTGCTTTACCTTGTTTTACTGCCAAAACTGCGCTGTCCGTAGCACCATGTACATTGTTTGCCTCAAGATCAGCAAGTTGCAGATTTATAGAATTGAGAATATCTTCATTCAGTTTAATGACGTCTCGTGTATCTTGGAGAGAATCTCGTGTAATACTGCGAAGATCACTAGCTTGCGCTTCAACTTTTTGTGCCACTTCACGTTGTTGAGCAATTGTATCTTTTTGAAATTGATAATTATCATTTGCAAACTTGGCATTGCGCTGTGCAAGTTGTCTACTTACAGCAGCTGCATTTGCTCCCTGGTAATTGGTAGAGAAAACTACCAATTTTGTGCCACGTTGTACATGAGTGCCTTCAGTAACGGGGATTTTTTGTACAATACCACTAGTCTGTGCAAATATTGTAATAACGCCACTTTTCTCAATTTTTGCTGTTGCACCAATCATTGGGGTAGAACCTTGAGCATAGACTTGTACTGAAGTAGGTGCATGCTGTGCTTCTTCAGCAATAGGTGCTGGGGTACGAAGATAATTACCAATGATTATTAAAACCAATAAAACTCCCAATAAACCGAGGAATAATGCAAAAGGATACTTATCGATGTAATACAGCACTTTTTTCTTAGATGCCGCAAAAAATTCTGTGAATTTTCCCATACTGTGAGTGCCTTTCGTGAGAAATCATGTAACTCTGGCAAGTTTGTCGATTATATCAGAATATAGCAAAATATACATAACTAGTGGTTAGCTACAACGAAAAGAATGAGTGGAAACCTTTTATAATTTATTTCAATTGAACAAAAGCTTTGCTATGAACCATGACGATGTGCTTGTTCAGCATCAGCAATATCTTTACCAATATTGAGTTCAGTTGGGGTATCTTCTGTTTCATCAAGGTGTATACCCACAGCATGAGCCTGTTCCTCTATATCATCATCTGAGTCAGGTGATGGCATATGGCCACTTATGGATTGCTCACCTTTAACCTGGGGAGTTGGGTGCACTTGCCCTTGCTCTTGCACAAATTCAGCATCATTTTCTTCATGAATTAAGGTATCTAATGATTCTTCAAAATCAGTTGAGTTATTCATAGTACTCCTTTGGTTTCACTACTTGGGGAGTATAAGAACCTGCTTTAAAAAAAATGCCAAGGTTATGTAAGAACTTAGCTATATTTTGGAGCGGTTCTTCCTCAATTTTTCTCTGATATCATTCCAAAGTAACCATACTAGTATACCGCTACTTGCAATACTCAAGCTATTACCAACTAAACGAGCGGGAGTTTGTTGTGTCATTTGACTGCGAATCTGCCAAGTACCTGCAGGCAATGAAAATGCTACCTGTCCTTTATATTTCTGTGCAGCGTCTGGATTTTTTTCGGGGATCAGTAGGTCAATAGGCTGGCCATTTGCCCACACTTTCCACCCCAAGAAATACATCGTGGGTTCTACAACAATTGTGGGTTCTGAAGTAGTAATTGAATACGTGCGATACGTACCACGCCATTTGAGATCAGAGACCGTGGCACTTCCCTGCACCTCTGGTGTATTGCTACTAACTATCCATGGTTCAACACTAAAAGTTTTTGGCCTCAGTTCATCAAGAATAGTAGAGGTTAATTGGTAGTTAAAATAATACGCTGGTTCAAAATGAGAATAACTTGGCCAGTACCACTTGGGGATGACAGTGGCATGAATAATTAACCCACCCAGGAGTAGTATCTGTACTACTCTCTGTTTTGTATGCCACAAAAAACCGCCCACTGCCGCCAAGACCAAAGTCAGCGGCCCTAAAAAACGCCAAGGGAACTGGAAATATGGCAAGATGAATAGGTACTGCCATAGTAGTTTAGAAATTGGTAACTGTAAAAATATAAATAGGGCTGCACAGACAAGCCCTACTGCTATATATAGTGTAGATGTACTGCGCAGTAATTTGGTGCGCTCAGGAAATACTTTTTGCAGTATGTAGAGTGCTGCACTCCCCAGTACCGCCACGCCCGTGGCACCTATACCCAATGAAAGTGTATCTTGGGTACCAGCAATCGAAATTCCAAAGGTAACATTGGAATTTACCAACTGCATGAGTGAATTAAAGTGATCTAGGTACAGTGTATTCAGTAAATCATCAAAAATAATATATTTCTTTTCCAGTAGTGACGGAATCCAAAAAAATGCACTCAATCCAAAGGCAATTAAAAATTCAGTTGCCACATTGACCCCTGACAGATATTTTGGCTTTTTCAACACTCCATACAGCAGCATACTGGGGAATAACAGCGTCGCATAAATATTATGCGCAAGCAGTACTGCAGTAGTTAGCAGTATAAGCGTGCTTGATATAAACGGTATTTTTTTATTTTTTTCACTGCGCCATTCAATGACAAAAAGTGCCCACACAAATGCCGCACATGCAAGTAACTCTCCATATGAGCCACGCACATATACGAGTGTATAAAAGTATGGTCCCATAAGCAGTAGCAGCACCCCCATTAAACCTGCGGTACGTTCTTTAGTAACCTGCCATACATACACAAATGTACCAATCCACAAACTGATCCATGCAAGCCCAATTACTACTTTGAACACTACTTCAGGATCTAGACCAATTATCACAAACGGCGAGCCTAAAATATTAAGGAGAGGATAGTGAAAATTAAAGACTGGATATCCAAAGCCATTCCAAAATGAAGGTGCAAAGCGAGGTGGGAACTGTCCTTGGCGCAAGGCTACGGCATAGTTCACCATCCGTGCTATATGAGTTTCACCATCATGTGTTGCAGGAAACCCTACAGGGAAAAGCGGGAGTAATGATCGTATCACAAGCACACTTACTACTAGCAATAAAATTGCATCTATCCATGTACTGCGTTCAAATAATCTCAGGAATCGCTTCATACGCAACATTCTACTTGTTTTACTAGATAAATTCTCTAGGCAAATTGGTGGTGTTGCAAGTATTGACTTTCGTCTTATATTCGGATGATACTAGAACCATGGCTCATATTATTAGCAAGCTTACCCACGATTTTCCTCTGCAAACTACTCCTTTGGTAGTCTCAAGCGTTAGTGCTGGTTTTCCAAGCCCTGCAGAAGAAGCTGTGGATGTAGGTATTGATCTGAATAGACTTTTGATCGAGCATCCTGCTGCTACTTTTTTAGTGCGTGCGAGCGGCACCTCAATGGTAGACGCGGGCATTTTTGAAGGAGATCTCTTGATAGTAGATCGTAGCTTACAGCCACAACCAGGATCGGTGGTAATCGCATACTGTGATGATCAATTTTTAGTAAAACGACTCACCAAAAACCGAGATGGTCTGTATCTCGTTGCAGAAAATAAAAAATCGCTATTTCGGCCACTACAAGTAACTGAAACCGTTGTGATTTGGGGTGTAGTTAGTAGTGTCATTAAACCACTCCAGCACACGATTGGAGCGAAAGAACTTCGGTAACTATGCCCACTATGTTTGCGGTTGTCGATTGCAATAATTTTTTTGTGTCGTGTGAACGTGCATTTAATCCTGGTCTCGAAAATAAGCCAGTCATTGTACTTTCAAATAATGATGGGTGTGCAGTTTCTCGGTCTAATGAAGCCAAGGCTTTAGGCATCCCCATGGGAGCTCCCCTGTTCAAAATTAGAGACCTGGTCCAAGAACATGGAGTTCGTGTCTTTTCTTCAAACTTTGAACTCTATGGTGATATGTCATCACGGATTATGAAAACATTAGAAGAGTTTTCCCCTGAAGTGGAGTATTACTCTGTAGATGAAGCGTTTATTCCACTTTCTTTTTATAGTGCAGACCAGTATGAGACGTGGGCAGAAAAAGTACGCACGACTATAATGCAGTACACAGGAATTCCTGTTTCGATTGGAATTGCTCCGACACGAACACTGGCAAAGGCGGCCAATGAATTTGCGAAAAAATGGGAGATCTGTAATGGAGTTTTTAGTTTTGCGGCACTGTCACAGACTCAAATAAATTACTATCTTCAGCAACTACCTGTCGGTGATGTATGGGGTATTGGCTATACATCTGCTCGAACACTGCAAACAGCAAACATATACACCGCCTATGATCTCATCCAAACTTCTGAACTCACAGTTCGCAAATACTTAAAAATCATGGGTGTGCGCACACGAGCAGAACTTCTTTGCATTTCGTGTGCTGCATTTAGCGAGAATCGTGCACCTAAAAAAGGTATTTTGTCCTCTCGTTCATTTGGACAGCGGGTCACAGAGCTGCATGATTTGGAAGAAGCTGTGGCTAGTTACATTGACACTGCTTGTCACAAATTAAGAAAGCAACACTCCGTGGCACGATTTCTCACGGTATATATTCGTTCATCCTATTATTCCAAAACAGAACCCTACTATGGCAATAGCATGACTATGGCGTTGCCAATTGCTTCCAACTACACACCAACCTTTATTCAGTATGGCTTGCAGATGCTGAAAAAAATTTTTAAGCCTGGTGTTCGATATGCAAAAGCTGGAGTTTTTCTTTCTGAAATAACCCCACAGCACACAATTCAACAACATCTGTTTTTACAAAAGGAAAATAATCAAATTGGGGTACGGCAAAGCATTAGTGATGCAGTGGATGCCGTCAGGAATCGGTATGGCAGAAGCTCAATTGGTTTTGCCGCTGCAGGAATTCACAAAAAATGGCAGGGTAAAAATGAGCAGCGTACACCACGCTATACCACGCATCTCACTGAGTTACTTACCGCATATTAAGAGAAAGAAATGATAAATTTTAGAATAATCTCAGGCGTTTACTGACTCTGTAAATCTGCGAGAAACCCCAGATTAATAACCCCGAAGCAAAAATATTTATAAATAAGAAAAATAATCGCAGATGTTCGGAGGTCATAGTTTCATAGGCAAAATACTCTTTTGCAATAATTGTAAGATATAAAATAGCGTATGATACGCTACCAGGAGTTAATAGAAATTTCGTGTTGCTAATTTGGCAATTTTTGTTGGTTGTTTTTGTGACAGGAAGTAAGCGACTAAGTACTTTCTTTTTTGT
>OMIS01000006.1 GCA_900299155.1 bacterium | reverse complement strand
TGTTGACTCATACCGAAGTCACCACGGATAGAACCAGCTTCAGCTTCGCGTCCGAGCGTGGTTCCTACTAGTTTGCGCACGACTGGGACTGCATCTATACCCTCCCAAGCCATCGCCACAATTGGCATTGAGCCCATGAATGATTTGAGATCGCCAAAGAAACTCTTTTCCTTGTGCTCTACATACCATTCACTAAGCTGCGCATCACTTAAAGAAACCATCTTGAGCCCAACGAGCTTCAAGCCTTTCCGTTCAAAGCGACCGATGATCTCACCGATCAAACCACGTTGTAAGCCATCCGGTTTAACGAGGACGGCAGTGCGTGTCATTTTCATAGATTCCTCTCTACTATTTATACTTTTATACTGCTTTACTATAGTGAAGTAGCTACTTTCCACTTCACTTTATTTTTATTCAGGCACTTTAGCAAATTAAAGTTAGCCTGGATTCTTCACTTTTACATACTTTTCTCCGCAGGAATCCTGCATATTCTCCGCATGGAATATGTGCTTGCAGCACCCTTATGCATGTCTGTCATGCACACTTCTGCAACGCACCTAGCCAAGCAACTCCTCAAACTTTTGTTTATCTGCAAACGGACCAATCACTGCCAGTTTCACTTGGCCGCTAAATAACGACTTGGCCATTTCATGAACTTGGGCAATCGTGACCGACTGCACTTTTTTTAATACTTCTTCAGGAGTTTCAATCTTGTTTGTCAGGAGTTGTTTTGTACCAAAGTATTGAGCCACACTTTCACTATCCTCCAATGAAAGCACTGTCATGCCTGAGATATATTCTTTAGCTTTCTTGAGCTCGGCGTCAGTAACTGGTTTTTTACCTGTAGCAAGTGCATCAAATTCTTCAAGAATTACTTGAATGGCTTCAAAGACACGAGACGGATCTACACCAGCACTTGCTCCTACTACACCGGTGTTATGGAAGAAATCACTATCTGAGCGGACGTAGTAACACAATGCCCGTTTTTCGCGTACTTCTGTAAAGAGCCGAGAGCTCATATTTCCACCCATAATGACTGAGAGCACTGACAAGATATGACGAGTATCATCATCTCTTTGGAGTCCTGGCCAACCCAGAATCAGGTGCGCTTGCTCAGTTTTCTTGTTCTCTACCCACAGTCGGTCAGCAGCAATAGTCTTATCAGCAAAAAATGGTTGTAACTCGACGTGCTTATTAACGCGCTGCACTTTTGGCTTTTTTGTAAACATTTTTTCCGCCAAGTTGAGAGCTGTTTGACTGCCTACAACTTCAGCATCACCTGCCAGGATTAGCACCATATTTTCCAGTGAATACCACTCAGATAAAAAGTGCTCAAAATCTTGAGAAGTGACACTACTGACTGTTTCTTTCGTTCCTATGATGTCATGCTTCAGGCCTCTATCTTCAAAAAAGAGCTGATCAAATAAGTTGGCCACATGTGCCATTGGGTTGTCACGGTACATGTTAATTTCTTCAATGATAACGCCCTTTTCACGATCTACGTCTTCTTGACGGATCTCCGCTTGCAACAGCATATCAGATAGGACATCAAGTGAAGTTTCCAGGTGTTTACTGGCTGATTTAACATAATACCCCGTGTATTCTTTGCTGGTAAACGCGTTAAACTCCGCACCAATAGCATCAACTGCACTAGAAAGATCTAACGCCGTTGGATATTTTTGAGTTCCCTTAAAGACGATATGTTCAAAAAAGTGTGCAATCCCCTCTTTGTCTGGAGTTTCGTAACGTGAGCCAGTATTGGTCAAAACCAAAGCTGTCAATGAAGCCACTGCGGGCATGGGGATACGCAGTACCTGTAATCCACAAGCAAGTTTTGTCAGTGTATATGACTGATGTGACATTTACATCCTTTCAACTGGTGTAATTCCAAGTAAGTACAGACCTTCTCGCAACACATTTTGCACCGCTTTAGTGAGTAAAAGTCGACGCGCTGTATCGCTCTCATTTTCACTCACGATTGTGTGATGTGCGTAAAAGGTATTAAAGCATTGTGCAAGTTCGTGTAAATAGGTTGCAATCGTGTGTGGAGCAAACTCTGCAGCTGCCTTTTCCACTGTATCAAAATATTTAGTAAGGGTAACTAGCAGATCATGCTCATCAGCGTTTAGTGGGGCATCAAAATATTCAGAACTGTTTTTTTCTATATCAAAAAGAACAGCACTAGTACTATTTTTTGCTTTTCTAAAAATGCTCTCCGTACGTGCCACCGTGTACTGAATATAGGGTCCTGCAAAACCAGTAAATGACACACTTTCTTCAATGTTAAAGGTGATTTCTGAAGTGGCATCTTGAGCCAACATCGTCCACTTTACCGCTCCCACACCCACTGCCTGAGCTACTTTTGCAAATTCTTCTGGAGACAGCTCTTTAGCTACTCCCACTTGCTGCATAATTTCCTTTGCCTTGTCTTGTGCCATCTCGAGGAGATCATCCGCATAGACGACTCTTCCTTTTCTGGAACTCATCTTGCCCTCAGGCAAGCGCACCATACCATAGGCAAAGTGATAGAATTTTTCTTTATTTCCATAGCCCAGTAGCTCGACTACAGCAAACAGCTGTTGGAAGTAGAGCTGCTGATCCATGCCCACCACCCAGACAACTTTATCTACCTTCTTTTCAAATCTACGTCTGGTCAGCTCGATATCAAAAGTCATGTAAATGCCAGTACCATCACGACGCAGCAGGATTTTATCTGGTAGTTTGAACTTCTCTAGATTAACCTTGATAGCACCATCTGGGAGCTTTTCAAATATCCCCTGCTCTGCAGAACGAACTACAATATCTTTTCCAGCTTCATAAATCTGCGATTCATAGCTGATTTCTTCTGGTTCAAAAGTAGCACCCAGAACAGACGCTGTTTCTGAAAAACCTTGGTAAAAATAAGCATTTAAGTGTTGCCAAAGAGCCCGTACTTCAGCGTGATATGGCAATTCTCTGCCCTCCCACGCTTGCAGCATCTCAGACCAGGTCTGTTGCACCGCTACATCCTCAGCAAACAAGTCACCTTTTTGATACCAATAACCCACAAAATGATCTGGTTTCTGGAGTCGCTTTTCTTCCATGTCTTGAGGTGTGAGCCAGCTAGAGCGATCAGCAGCCCAGGTAGTAAGCATTTCTTGCCAGGTTGTGTCAGGCAAAGTCATGCCCGAATCAAATGAAACGGCTGTATGCTTCGAATTTTCAGTCTTTTTGCCAAACATCAGGTACGCCCACATAGATTTAGTGATGTGCAATCCTCTGTCATTGTTGATGATGCCTAAATGAACGTCCCACCCCACTTTTTCCAAAATGCGTCCCATCGTTACTCCCAATGCGGCATTCCGAACATGCCCAATGTGGAGCGGTTTATTAGTATTAGGACTAACATATTCAATGATAATGGATCCTGCCTGTTTTGCTGGCTTATAAACGGTCTCCAGACTTGTAGCTAAGGATTGTGCATGCTCTAGATAATAACTGTCAGCTAACATGAAGTTTATAAATCCTGGACCAGCCACTGAAACAGATTTTATGATTTGCGAACCAGATTTGTTATCAGTTTCTTGCTGAATTTTTGTACTGATGTGTGCTGCTAAATCTCGGGGACTGAAGAAAGAAACCTGGGAATTTTCCTTCTTTAATCTTCCAAATAAGGTAAGCGCAATTGGGGTAGCATACTCCCCGTGGGTACTTTGAGCTGGACGCTCAATAATAATGTCTTCTTTTGATATATTCAAATCAAATTGTGCTAATGCATCAATTATTTTTTGTTGTAGTAGCTGTTTAGTGTTCATTTTATGCGGGTTTACAGTAATGCTTCTAAAATATTTTTCGTTTGCGTTACTTCAATTATTGTACAGCAGATTTCTCTACTTGAGTACAGCGTAGTTTTTATCCAAATATAACCCGCATGCAATCGAACATCTTTAGTACTCTATTTGAAACATGTAATTTAATAAAAATAGCAT
>OMIS01000005.1 GCA_900299155.1 bacterium | reverse complement strand
TGTGGGGATTCTCTCCACTACTAATTCATTTTGATAGAATCCCTTGGAATCCTAACTTAACATTAATTGCTAGCGCGTTGACTTTCTTCCCTCTTCTAAAGAAGCAGCGTTTAAATTTTATTGATTCATCATTGCTAAGCCTTGGTGTTCTCTTAGGATATCAGGCACATTTTTCAGGCATATTACTTCCCTTTTTTGTAAGTGTAGCACTTATCTTAAGAAAAGAATTTAAACTTATAATTTTTCCTGTTATCGGCTTTATTTTTACAATCATCCCAACAATTTTATTTGATTATAGGAATAATTGGCTCAATTATCAGGGGCTTCTTAAACTGCTATCTAACAAAGAAGCCGTATCATCTTATTTGATAGGACTTCGCATATTGGAAAAATTCTATATTATCATTGAAACCCTAGGGAAGGTCATATTTCAGGGAAATTCACCGAGTTTATATGTGTGTTCTGGGATATACATAGTATCCGCATACACATATATAAACTCAAAGAAGAAGGAGCTAAGTGCAGGTAATTTTACTTTTACTGCCCCCTTTTTGTTTATAATTCTTACTGCTAGTATTTTTTCACTTTATAGAAACAGCACTCCAGAATATTATTTTTTTATACTCTTACCGTGTATTCTGTATATCTGGGCAACAGTACTAATATATGTACAAATTAACAACAAACATTTATTTTTCGTGTTGCTTCTCCAGGCTGCACTATTTGTACATTCAAACTATAGCAAACCTCAAAACTTAACAATTGGGTATCAATATGCAGTAGCTCAGAAGATCGCTCAGCTATCTTACATAACTCCGATCTCTCACATTGAATATGACATCAAACCTGTGGATCAATTAGGGCTCCAATACTTTGTAAAGCAAAATCCACCTCAGCTCAATTCAGAAGGTGTATCTGTTCATGTAACTACACCATTAGCTAATTTGCATAATAATTCCTATGACATAGGTATTTTTAGCATCTGGTTAGATCCTCGCAAAACAAAAAATTATAGTTATTTAGAAACTCCTGAGTTTTTTATTGGTATTCCTGAGAACTGGAAGATTGCTGAACAAGTTATACCTCCACCCAATGGAAACAATGAGTTAAGATACCTACTTACAGTACCTTATAAAGAGAGCTATCCCCTCACAATTGTAAATAATTTACCAGATCATGGCAGTCCCACTAAAGATAGAATTGAGGATCAAGTTCTTGAACCTATACGACTAAAAAGTAGTGATACTCAATATTGGCATGCTGGAAAGTATCAGGGCAATCAGGGGTACTATTTTGAAAGTGGTAGCAGTCAATTATTTATCTCTTTGATTTCAAAAGATGAACTTAGTCTAATAGAAGTTCATCCTCGATGAATTTACGATTACCACATACGATAACGGATCTAGCAAATACATAAAGTTGTGGTAAAATTCTATATCTGTTGTGATTTGTTTGTACTCCACACTTATTACAACGTAGCAACCTATTCAAAGAACGCATATGGCAAAACAAATTAAAACCGTCCTTAAATTAAACTTACCAGCAGGAACTGCAACTCCAGCTCCTCCAGTAGGTCCTATTCTTGGTCAAGCAGGTATCAACATGATGGCCTTCTTGAAGGAATATAACGACAAAACCAAAGACCAAAAAGGTCAAATTATCCCAGCTGAAATCACCGTCTTCCAAGATGGTTCTTTCAAGTTCGTCTTGAAGCTCCCTCCTGTGAGTGACATGATTAAGCAAACCTTGAAACTTAAAATGGGTGCAAAAACTCCAGGTACTGAAACCGTGGGTTCCCTTTCTATGGATCAAGCTCGTCAAATTGCAGAGAAAAAATTACCAGATCTCAACACCGACTCCGTTGAGAGTGCCTTAAACACAGTACTAGGCACTGCCCGGAGTATGGGAGTTACCGTAAAGTAACGTTATAGAGGAGGAAATATGGCAAAACGCCAAGACGTGGACATGTCCGCGAATGAAGATGTAGTAAAAATTGTGGCTGTTGATGCTCCTGCAGAAGAAACCGCTGGAGAAGAAAAAGCTACTAAAAAAGCAAAACCAACCGGTCCAGCTCGCAGTAAAAAATACGCAGCTGTCCGTTCTCAAGTTGATAAAACCAAGTTTTATGACCCATTTGCCGCTATTGAATTGGTGAAGCGTCTTTCATACTCAAAGTTTGAAGGTACAGTTACCATTGATTTAGTTGTCAAAGAAGGTACTACTCAAGTTGATGTGACTATGCCTCACTCCACTGGGAAAGCAATCCGTGTTGCTATTGCTTCTGATGAATTAATCAAAGAAATCGAAACTGGCACCATCAACTTTGATGTGCTCGTCGCTTCTCGTCAATTTGTTCCTAAATTGGCTAAATTAGCTAAGATTCTTGGTCCTAAGGGATTGATGCCAAACCCAAAGAATGGCACGATTACAGACAATCCAGAAGGCAAGAAAAAGGAACTTGAAGGTGGCAAGATGACATTCAAAGCTGAAAAGAAACAGCCAGTCATGCACATCACCATCGGTAAAACCTCCATGGACACACAAGCTCTTGTCGAAAACTTGCAAGCAGTCAGTAAAGCATTAGAGCTGAAACTGATCCGCATGACCGTTTCCGCTACCATGAGTCCTGGTGTTAAAGTGAAGTTCGCATAAAGTACCAAAGAATTACTAGAAATTAAAAACCACTCGCAAGAGTGGTTTTTTAGTTGTTTTTATAAG
>OMIS01000004.1 GCA_900299155.1 bacterium | reverse complement strand
TACAAGTATTAACACAATACTCATTACAGAACTATTACTTTCTTGTTTAATTTGCAAATAATTGGTGTTTTCAAAATCTCTTTCAGTTGGTCCTGATAGTAAACCGAGTTGGGAGTCTACTGAAGTTGGTTTACTTTGTTGATACATTCTTTGTGTGGGAATATTGGCTGAGTTGAATAGAATTGGTTGGTTGCTCCAACCTGCCCCAGGCAGAACTTTGTTTATAGGGGTGCTGGGTCGGAGATTGGCTAGATTTGTCCAATCACTATATCGATTCGCATTTTGACTGTTTTCTGCAAGTCGTTCTTCTTGTCTTTCAGTAACAAGCGCAATCATCGAAGTAAGCGGCGTAACAACGTGTAGCTGTTGTGCTTGCTTGGTCAGTGCATCTAGAACTCTCAAATTATTCTCACTGGGAGCTTGCAGATTTACGCCCGATGCCGCAATTTCCATCTGAGCTCGTAATTTTTGATACTGCCTAAATAATTCAGGAAAGTCTGATTGAATAGTTGTAGGCGTGAAACTTTGATTAATCAGCTCCCCCAACAGTGTCTGAGCATTGACTGCTACTACCCGCCAGTATGGATTAACTTGTGTTTCAGCAGAGGTTTTGTTTTGAGTAGTTATAAATCGCAACCAAGCTTCATCAATACTACGATTTGCGGAAACCGTTTTATTAAATAAGGCATCGCTTAATTCAGGGTTCCAGCCAGGAGCAGTTGTCAAGTTGGGATACACTAAATATAAATCTGGCAAGTTTTTAACTTTCTCAATATCTCTACTAGTGGAAGCAGTACTATTGTTGGCTGTAATAATAAAAAGAGCATCTAGGTCTGTAGGTACGAGCTCTAATATTTTTGTAAAATCACTAGTTCCAAACCATACCACTGAATCTAGTTCTGATTTGAAGTTTTCAGGTGTGAGCTGAACACCTTGTGAAAGTTTGGTGTTAACTTCATACAAAGTAACCGTATTGCTGACAAGTAGCTGCGGATTGGTGCTAAAAAATTCTTCTAATTTTTGAGCCATGTTTGTTTGCGCATTGCTGGTACTGACATCAAGTAGCAGTGCTATGCGCTTTCCTACTGGCTGTGTGAGTGCCAACTTTTGAGTAGCCAAACTACAGTGGTAAGTGCGGGATGTTGTATCAGAAATTAAAAATGACTGGTTTGTAGTTCCTAAGCTACTATCCTGTAGGTCGCAAAAAGTACTAGCACTGGGGATAAAAGACTGAGCAGCTTCATCAGAATATATTTGGCCATTTACTACAACTGTAGGATGTCTTGATTCGCCATATGGACTTCGGTAGTTATTTTCTAATACATATTGTGGAATGCCATAGCCCTCGGGACTAACTGGTGTTATATAGCTGTACTGAACTTTTTGCTTGCCCATGGCTATTCTAGGGATAGGGAACACTCTGAGCCGATATTGATCTGGCCCGACTTGCTGTAAAAGTGCAGGGTCACGACGTTGTTGTTGCTCCGCTTCATATGTAGCGCGCGCTGCCCCACGAGGAGCCACAACTCCAGGAAATTCTAAATTTTGGCCAAGTTTCAAATCTACTACTACTGAGCCAGTAGGTAGCATAAACTCTGCAATTGTTTCTTGTTCACCCGTACCTGTATTTGAATAGGTATCAGTTACTGTTACTAGTGCAAGCCGATTCTCCTGCTGGGTTGTGATTTCAATTGTTCGTTCAGTTAAATCAACTTGAGAGAGTTGCGCTGATCTAGAAAGCAGTGGGCTAACATCACGTTCACTATAGATGTCATATGAAAGTACCTCTCTGGCTACTGTGCTGTACGTGCTGGTATAGTCTATTCTTTCTATAGGCAAAACAAAAGGATAGGCAAGCAGTAAAAAAGTTTGATCAATGAATGTATCCCATGCTGACTTTGCAGCGGCTGATTCATAGCGATTATCTTTCCTGAGTTGTGTTATAGAAAAATCTTTTTGCAAGGGATATCTACGTTCAATATTCTGTAAGTTGTGTAGTTCCACTGTCGCAGCAGTTTTGTTTTGTATAAGCTTTCGAGCAATTTCTTTCTGTTTTTCAAATGCAGTACTCTCAGTGGAGTTTGAAAGTTGTGCATACTCACTAAATAACGGAAGATATCTAAACTGTGGTGGACGAGTCACAGCAACCCCAAGAATGACTGTACCCAGTATCGTTGCTACACATGCTATCCGTGCAGTACGTTGTGAGAATTTTTCTGTGACACGCTGATAAAAAAACACACTTCTCTTAAGTATCCATCGGAGCAGTGCTATGGGTAAAAAGATAAGTGCAGATATAGATATGCTTGCAAGTACTAATGAAGCAAGCACTGTAAGTACGTTCATGTATGTGTGAGTAGGTGTTACAGAATACCTCAAGTTTTGTGAAGTACTGAATAGTCGTATAAGTGGTTCATTGATGTAGTTAGAAAAGACTAGTGTAAGCAAATCAGTAACGATGAAGAGGTACAGTAGACACGCGTAGAAATTCAGTACAGTCACTGCTGTTTGCAAGACAAAATAGATGCCAGTTCGTAGTTTAGATGAGTCTTTTGGATAGAAGCTTAAGAGTAGTGTAATATTGGGGGAAATAAGCACACAAATAAATAGTTGCATGATCAAGTTGGTATATGGCATGAGTGTGCCCAAAGTAAAAATGCAAAATCCAAATGCTAAGATGGGCATCTCCACAGCAAATAAAAAGAGCGCTCTACCACGTATTCCTGCAAACTTTTTTATATAGTGGGGTAGCACTAGAGCAAGTAAGGAAACAATGATTAAGCAAACAATATATATGAGTTGCGTGTAATCAACTAGTGAAAATTGAGGGGGAGGTAGAAATCTATCAGTAGTGGGTACTATTAACTCATAGTATCTTTGTGAAGTAATCAGTGATTGCCAATCTGCTATCAGATTAATAATGGTCCATGCCAATATCACGATATTAGCAAAGTAATATATACCGAGTAAAAGAAGCCTTAAAATCCTTAGTATGAAGTTTTTAACTTTGTGCATATGACACAATTTTTATTGTAACACTTTAATAAGTAAGCTTGCTCCTGCAAAAGAAAGAAAAGTTGCTATGATATCTATATGTCTAAAGTTAAGCTTTCAGTAATTATGCCCGTATACAACGAGGAACGTACTGTTCGTATAGTACTTGAAAAGTTGTTGAAGGTACCATCTGTTGCAGAAGTAGTAGTCGTGGACGATGGCTCAAAAGACAAGACCGGCCAAATAGTTAAGAAAATTAATAATAAGAAACTAAAGTATTTTTATAAGCAAAATGGTGGAAAAGGTAGTGCAATTCGGTTTGGGTTACAAATTGTTACTCAAGAGTATGTTCTAATTCAAGACGCAGACTTAGAGTACGACCCAGAAGATATCCCAGCATTACTTGAACCAATTGAAAAAGATAAAGTAATGGTAGTATACGGATCTCGTTTTTTAGGTCCACATTTGAACTTACTTTTTTGGCACATGGTAGGAAATCATTTCCTTAATTTTGTCATCAATGTTTTATACAACACAACGTTATCTGATATGGAAACTTGTTACAAAGTACTCCCTACAACTGTGATGAGAGATTTAGATCTTCAGTCCAACAGCTTTGAGATTGAGCCTGAAATAACCTGTAAGCTGCTGAAAAGAGGAATGAAAATTTATGAAGTACCGATAAGCTACTTTGGTCGGGACTTTAGTGAAGGCAAAAAAATTAGTTGGAGAGACGGCTTTACTGCATTGGATACTATTTTGCGTGAGAGATTCTCCAAAGCATAATATATATGAT
>OMIS01000003.1 GCA_900299155.1 bacterium | reverse complement strand
TGACAATATAGTGCGGCCTGCCTTTTGCTTCTTCCAGTATTTTGCCAATATACTGTCCTAATATGCTCAAAGATAATAATTGAATTGAACTAAGAAATAAAAGCAATACAATGATCGTGCTAATTCCCTGGGGTGTACCAGGTATTAAAATCTTAAGTATAATCTGAGCAAAGATTCCAATAATTGAAGCAAAGAAAAAAACAAGTGATCCAATCGTCATAAGTTGAAGTGGTAAGTATGAGAAAGAGAAGATTCCCTTTGTGGCCCAGTTAAAATTTGAAAAAAATGAATTAGTGCTTTTACCAAACATCCGTGCAGATCTTGTATATGGTACACCTGTTTGTCTAAAACCAACCCATGCTCGCAGGCCTCGAAGAAAAATATCACGTTCGGGTAATGCTTTTATTGCTATTACTACTTTTCTGTCAATTAATGAGAAGTCTCCAGAATCAAGTGGGATTTGGATATATGAAATTTTTTTAAAGACCTTATAAAACAGTTTATAAAAAAAATTCATCAGCACTGTTTCTCTACGATCTCTTCTTACTCCATACACAATGTCATATCCTTCCATCCATTTTTTATAGAATGATGGGATCAATTCTGGAGGATCCTGAAGATCGCCATCCATGAGAATCACTGCATCACCTGTCATAATCGACATACCACTAATAAATGCCTGCTGTGATCCAAAATTCCGTGAATGATGAATAGCTTTAAGATGTGAATCTTGATTAACTAAATTACCTAAGAGCAGCTCTGTATGATCTGGACTCCCATCATTTACAAATATTAGTTCGTAGTCTACTTCAAGTAACTGCATTACTTTACTAACTCGAACGTACATAATTGGTATGGCAAGCTGATCTTTATAGCAAGCTACAACTACGGATAATTTTAACGTATGCATTTTTTATCTTCGTAAATTTATATAGTATGGCTTTGGTGTAGATAATACCTCATCAACAATATTTGTAATCTGACTATTAGTCTCTGGCCAGTAGGCTTGAATATTAGGTAGGCACTGCAGTAGAGAATGATCATCTGTTGCCCAGTGACTGGGGCCATTTTCCGTATACTCCTTATCTCTTCCCGCACCAACCAATGTTACTGCAATCTTTTCTCCGTCAATATAGTTCCGAATAGTCTCAAATGGTCTGTACAACAAGAATGGAGTAATTGAGTACACAATGGGTATTTTCCCTTCTAAAGCTAGTCCGACACTGATTCCGAGCATGCTTTGTTCAGCTGCACCTATATTTATAAAACGATTCGGAAAGTTCCTTTTTGCTTCATCCCAAACACCATATCCTAAATCTCCAGTGAGTACATACAAATTTAGGTTGGATTCCATTTTTTTTGTTATTAGCTGAGCAAAATGTTTTCGCATAATCATATTACTGTAGTTCCATTATTGCTGATTCAAATTCTGTTTTTGACATTTTGTGATAGTGAGCATCTAAACCCTTTAGAAAGAGAAATTGATCACTGGTGGTGTCACAGAAAAAGAGTCTAGTAGATTTAGAATATTTTTTTAGTAAGCTATCTAGCTTTTTGCTATCATGTCCATTACATCTGGTGATTGGCATACCAAACCCTCGAATCCGTTTATATAAAACTTCAGCATCAACTCCATCATATGCAGACCAGCCATTTGCTGTTAAAAAAATTTGTATGTTTTTGATTTTACTATCTATAATAAATCTAAAGCTTTCCCAGATACTTCCCTCAGAAATTTCTCCATCACTTATGGTGCAATAAACCATCTGCATCGGTTTGGCTAGCGCCATGCCAACTGCAATCGGTAGACCTTGTCCAAGACTCCCAGTAGATGCATCGATATATTGAGATTCAGCACGAAGTGGATGGATGTCATGAAAATTATTTGACTCTGAAGTAACTAGACCGTGATCCTCAAGAACGGTATACAATGCATACCCCGCATGTCCATTGGAAAGCACAAATCTATCTTGTTTGTCCTTAAACTGATATATAGCGTGGATAATATCTATAGAATTAAGACAGGAACCTATGTGGCTTAATCCCAGTGTGTAGAGCTTAGTAAGAAGTTTTTTTCTTAAGTGCTTCTGCTTTGAGGATAAAAGAGAGAGTACATCATCTTTCATATAGTAGGTTTTCTGGCTATGATGCAAGTATTTCCTAAGGGCAATTTTATAGTAAAATTTAACATTTTAAATCTCTTAAAAATATTTAATAAATGCTTCTTAATAAATGGAGGAAAGGGTACTAAATGACAAAGATGCCGAAGTGAAAGGTAGTTAGCTGGTGCCATCAAAGATAGGGTGATAAAGCCATTCTTCTCTAAAAGAGCAATAGAAGTCTGAGGAGAAAATAGTTGTGTATGCTCAATATCAAAAATTGGATGGCGCTCACCAATTACCTTTGCAGATAAACTTTCTACGTTATGATGAAAGGAAAGAATGTACCCACCCTCATTAAGAAGGTCGTAACAATCAGCAATAAAATTTGAAACATTTGGAATATGATCTAAAGTTTGAAGAAGGTATATGAAGTCAAATTTCCTTTTAAATAATTTCTTATTAAATGGCTTATTCATTATTGTACTTTGTACATGACGGGGTGCGTTTCTAACAGCATCTGCGCTAGTTTCCACACCATATATATGTGTAAACCCACTTTTTTTTAGAGCATCCATCATAAATCCAGACCCCGCCCCAATTTCTAGAATTGCACAATCTTTGGAAATGCATTGTAATACTGGATCCAATGCAGCTAAATAGGTTTGAACTAAATTGTCAATTTCATCTTGATAGGTAACTGTACTTTCTGCGTATAGCAGATCTAATTTTTCAGACTTAAAAATTGGTGTAGATCTAACTAATCCATCATTTCTACAGCGAACAATTTGATAATGTATCCCATCAGGTACTCTTCTAGCAGAAAATATCTCGGCAGCTATCGAAAAATTTCGTATAGTAGCAGGGTACATTACTTCATAATCTGCAGGATCGCAAGAATTGCAGAGTGGACAGCAAACATCAATATATTGATCTTCTGTTAGTGTCTTACTTTTCATAAAGATATGAATGTTTCAGATACCAGTCCCAGTATTTTTTAATATCAGATTGTAAACGATATGATTTTTTTTGCTGTAGTAATGTGTGAGTTTTATCCATATTAGCAACCCATCTGAAGGAGTCCCAGCGATGCTGAGGGTACCTATTCCACTCTGCGATAACTGGTTGAGCAGTGATATTTTCTACAGTTTTCACAATACTTTGTAGGGTAGTTTCTTTCCCAGAACCAATATTATAGATGCCAGATGGGTCTATATTTAGATATGGTAATCTTTGTAGGTAGTCAATAACATGATCAATGTAAATGTAATCATGATTCAAATTTGGTGCAGCTAATTTAAAGGGTTTTGAATGCAGTACTGCTTTAAAAAGCGAAGGAAAAAATTTTGTTGGTTCTTCAAATGGTCCAAATACTGTAAAGAGTCGTGCTGTAATTATATTTTTCTGAGTGCTTTTTGCTATAAACTCACAAAGTAGCGACTGGCAAGCTTTAGCAACTGCATAGTAACTGTTGGGGTGGAGTACTTGATCTTCTTTCATAGAAGAAGATGAGAATCCATATTCTGATGAACTACCAATATTTATAAAAGCCTCAAGTGATAGTTGCTCACATGCTTGGAGTAAGTATAGTGTCCCTAATATATTTACTTTTAGTATTTCTTCAGGATTATTTTGCCAATGTGATGCCCCTTTTGTAGCGCAGTGATATACAATCTGAGGTCTTGCAACTCGTATGCAGTTCTCTATAGAACGTATATCTAGCAGGTCACTGTACTGAATAATGAGGCTTGTATGGTTGGCTATCTCTTGTAATCGCCATAAGTCAGAAGACTTTCTCAAAATTAAATATACAGTGTTGCCTTCTGTAAGCAATCTCTTTGCTAAGTGTGAACCGATAAATCCGTTACCTCCTGTTATAAGTATAGATTTATTTTTCATAAGGTAATATGTGAATTATATGGTATGCAAAACAAAAGAGTAACTAGACAACTTGTCCTATAATTTGAATAGGACGGGAAACATATCGGAATGAGAGGTTTCGATATGCAAGATGGATTGAATCGGGTACGGTATCGTGCAAAGCGGTTGTCAT
>OMIS01000002.1 GCA_900299155.1 bacterium | reverse complement strand
TGACTGCTTCAGGAATATGCTATTATAATCTGATGAAGTCGCATGTGTACTGGGCAATAGTAGTGACTATTGTAAGTCTAGCAGTTTTTTTTAGATTCTATGGCTTGGGCCGTATTCCCGTTTCCGTGTACTGGGATGAAGCTGCAATACTTGTAGATGCAAAGGCTATAAGTGAGACAGGTATGGATATCCATGGACATTCATGGATCCAAGCAATTTTTCCGTCATATGGTGATTATAAGTTACCAGTTTTGATCTGGTTGGCTGCAATTTCTGTGAAGATATTCGGAGCAACTGCATTTGCACTACGACTACCGAGCGCGCTTTTTGGTATATTTTCTCTAGGTATAGTAGTACTTATAGCAAGAACACTTGCAGAATATATATTTCTACAGCAATTAGCATCTGAACGAAAAAAGATAATTACTATTACTTCAGCACTGGTGATGGCAACCAGTTTTTGGTCAATTTTATTTTCCAGGACGGCTTTTGAGGGGCATGTTGGCCAAGCACTTTTAGCAGCATCAGTATATCTTGCCTTGCAAGCAAAAAATAAAAGATGGTTCTATATAATTTCTGCGATTGTGGGTGCTCTAGCAGTATATACATACTACTCAATTCGCTTTGTCTGGCCTGTAGTTTTTATTTTTGCTGCACTCATTCCATTTTTAGTGCAGCTCCAATCGATAAAGGAAGTGTACTCGAAAGTTACTCATAATTTCAAAACAATACTTGTTTGGGGCAGTTGGATTGCATGTTCATATCTTATTTTTTTTCTTCTAATGCAACCGATGCTTTCATCACCCTATTATGAAGCTAGCCAACAGTACCGATTAAGTGCCACATCAATATTACAACGTGAACCGCAAATCTTAGAGTCAAACAAGCTGCGTGAGCTTGCCGGGAACAGTAGCATTGATAGAATTTTTTTTCATCGAGATTTACTAACAATCCAGCTATTAGCTGAACATTATGCTGAACATTTGTCCTTAAATTACTTATTTATCACAGGAGATCAAAACTTACGACACGGTACACAGCAGCATGGATTATTCCCATTTATAATGGTAATACCTTTCTGTATCGGTTTATACAGGCTAGCTCGCAAACGGGTAAGTATCCTATTATTTCTTATCACTTGGTGGCTTGTGAGTTTACTCCCAGCTTCGGTTCCATATGACGTTCCGCATGCTTTACGCTCACTCAATGCATTGATGCCTATAACGATTATTATTTCATTTGGATTGTATTCGTTTTTTAACTGGACCAGTACAGTACAAAAATTTACTACTGCACTTTTCTGTGTGGTACTAGCTTTTCAAGTAGTGCAGTTCTGGCAGTACTACACTACTGCATACCCTCAAAGAAGTGCTGCAGCCTGGCAAGCAGGATATAGTGAGGTAGCACAAAAACTGGTTCAAGAAGCACCACACTATGATGAAGTCTGGTATGCTTATCCTGAAGATAAGTTTTTTATCTGGGTAGCTCTTCAACCTGGATATCTTGTTAAGATACAGAATATGTCAAAGGTAAACTTTAAGATATTTACCCTAGATACGATCTCTTTTCAGAGCTACAATTTTCAGTCTATACAGAACCCACATCATTCAGTGCTGGTCATAAACAGAGCTGATATTTTGGAGAAGGAACTCATGGAGAGAGGATTGCATCAGCAAAAGATTGAGTATGTAACTGATAGTACCGGGACCCAAAAATATATGTTTGCAACATTCAAATCAGAGAAATGAAATATAACGTTAATAGCTGGCTAATCATATGTATATTGCTGCTTTCTCTGGTGGTACGAGTTGTTGGTCTTGGTGGTAATCCCACCATCCTAAATAGAGACGAAGCTGCCATTGGTTACAATGCCTTATTACTGGCGCAAACAGGAACAGACGAATGGGGGAAAACCTGGCCATTAACCTTACAATCATTTGGTGACTACAAGCTCATAGGGTATCCCGCACTCGTTTCAGTACTTTTTAAATTTTTTGAACCATCCGATTTTTTAGTCAGAGTACCATCCGCAGTTGCAGGTGTAGGGACACTGTTTGTTCTGTATTTATTACTATCTCGCTTTACTAATAATAAACGTCCACCTATCTTCTTTCTGGGATTGCTTGCCTGTACTCCACTTTTTTTCTTTTACTCACGGATTGCTTTTGAAGCAAACGTAGCACTATTCCTGTTTTTGCTTTTTATATTCTGGATTTTTCGTCCTGTTGATACTAAAACTATATACTACGATATCCTTGCTGGATTGCTTATAACTGTAGCAATAGTGACCTACAATACACCATTGTTGTTGCTCCCATTTATAATCTTTTTGCTACCCTTCATACGTGGTCTTAATAATAGTAAGCAGTGGCTGCTGATTACCGTTTACCTAGTTTGTATCAGTAGTTTTTTCTTCCTTACCTTCCACACGCTTACTGAACAAAAACAAGGAATAACTATCTTTTCAGATGTCACCACACACTATAACTACATACAATATAGAAATAGCTTATCGGGTATTGAACAGAAATTTTTGGGAAATAAATACTATTATTACTTTTCTTTAATTCTTCCTCGATTTATAAAAAGTTTTGGCCCTGAATTTCTTGTTTTTCGTGGTGGTTCACATCCTTGGCACCAACTTCCAGAGTGGTCTCATTTATTTATTACGCAATATATCTTTGTGGTAGTAAG
>OMIS01000001.1 GCA_900299155.1 bacterium | reverse complement strand
CTTTTTACAGTATGAAACAAGTCAGTGTCGTGATTCCTACATATAATGCATGTCACTTATTAGAAAAGAATCTAGCTGCGATTTTTAGTGCCTGTAGAACTGGTGATGAAGTAGTTATAGTAAATGATGCTGGCACCGATCAAACTCACCAGTATCTAATTAAGTCATTTGCACTAGAAGAAATCAAAGTTAACCAAATTGTTTGTCCACCGCACTATTATCCTCAGCTAAAAACAGGTACGTATCGTACATTTAAAAGCGAAGTACATGTCGATAAAAAGAAGTTACTATTTACCTATATTCAACTACTTACTAATCTGCGCTTTGCTGGAGCTGCAAATGTTGGTGTGCTTTTTGCTACGCATGAATTAGTATTTCTCTGTAATAATGATGTGATTCCTGAAGCTGATTGTATTGGACACGTACTTCCTCATTTTGAGGATAAAAATACTTTTGCGGTAGGATGCATGGAGTATGAAGGTTCTCAAAAGGGGCAGCAGAGTGGCAAGAATGTTTTATTTTTTAAACGCGGTTTATTTCAACACAATCGTGCTCCCGAATTCTCATCAGGTGAAACAGCATGGGCAAGTGGTGGCAGTGCCATGTTTGATAAGAATAAGTGGTTAGAATTACATGGCTTTGACAGAGCATACTACCCAGCATATTGGGAAGACATTGATTTGTCATTTAGAGCTCGAAAACGTGGCTGGCGAATAATCTTTGAAGCAGCAGCGTTGGTCTATCATAAACATGAATCAACCCATTCAGACGTGTTTGGAGCGCAAAAAATTGCAGCAATGAGCTGGAAGAATGCACAAACTTTTGTCTGGAAAAATGGCTCTCTATACCAAAAATTGCAATATATTATGTGGTGGCCATATTGGATGCTGAGGAGAATGTTATGATTGCTGAAGCTTACAAATCATTGAGTAGTATAATTCGTAAAAACTGGTTTGTAATGTTATTAGTTCTAATAACTATTCTGACACGTTTGCCAATTTTACATTACGAATCAATCCCATTTACCTTTGACCATGGTAAAGATTCTCTTGCAGTAATGGACTTAGTTCTTAATAGGAATGTTAAATTAATTGGCCCATGGACGAGTATTCCCGGCCTTTTTTTCGGACCTGCTTGGTATTACTTACTTGCACCGTCGTTTATTATTTTTACTGGTGAGCCGGTGGGATTTGTATGGACGATGTTATTCCTTGTTGTGCTGGAAATTATTTTGTTACACAGATTTTTTGGTAAAACAGCTGCTTTAGTTTTATTTACTATATTTCACTATAACTTGTGGTATCTGATAGGGTTGTTCCCGCTATACATAATTTCGTTTGCTCAACTATTGGAATATATAGCTCATGGACTTGAGGGAAAGATGAAAATAGCTATGTATGTCTTATTTGTTTTATATCTAGTAACGCCAATTACAAAAACCTATTTATTTATTACAAAAGATTATATGGTGCAACAGAACTCATCAACATTTTTACCAGTAAAAAAAAGAACTCTAGCTTCCATTCGTAGTGAAGCTGGGACCAGACCATTTGCTTCATATCAGTTTGCGGCACACATTTATGACTTTGATTGGCAGTATTTATATTTTTTAGATGGTCTGAAGCAGCGGACTTTACCGACACAGTTCGCGTATCAAGAAGAATACGGGAAGTATGCAGTTGAAAAGGATGATTTAGAATCATACTTTTCTCATGATGGAAATCAGAAGCCAGAATTAGTATTCCATATTATGGAAATTACTCCTGGAAGTGAAGAAATGAGAAAGGGATGGATTAATAGTCAAGTTAAAGTTCCTATTTATAAAACTTGGCAAGAATCAGACTCCATAATTGTACTGGCAGGAAAACATACTAGTAAATAGGGTATACGAAGAATTATATATGCATAAATTGATGAGCAAGTGGAGTCGATACATAGTAATAGTATTGCTATTGCTTGCAGTATTAGCGCGTTTTCTGAAAATGGAGTATCTCCCTTATGCTGATGATGGTGATGAAATGGCATACATCTTTGCTGGACAATCATTAATGACAAAGGGAGTCCCAGCATCCTGGAGTAGTTTTACAGACCCTGGTACTACACGCAGTGCATATGAGCTTAAGTACTATGCAGTAGCTATAAAACCTGAGTATATTCTAGTTGAGCCTTGGTTTGATCATATGTATCTTTTGCCAGTTCTTATGGGGAGCTGGTCATTACTTTGGGGATATGACTTTCCAAGTGTTCTTCCTGCACTGATATATAGAATTCCCATGCTAATAGTAAGCGCAGGGGTACTATATCTTGTATTTAAAATTGCTGAAAAACATTTTGGGACACTAGCAGGAATCTTTGCCTTAATTTTAATTGGCTTTAGTCCATCGCTCCTTATTATTCATCGTATGGTTGTCTCTGAGAATTTTTTAAATTTGTTTTTTCTCCTTACTTACTATTTCTATTTAGAGAAAAAGCCACTCTACTATTTAGTGATAACAAGCTTTCTTGCAGCTGGGGTGAAAGTAACTGGTTTGGCAATAATTCCTCTGATTAGTTTTCTATTTATATTTGAGAAGCAATATAAAAAGGCTGCTATATATTTCCTTTCTTCTTTAGGATTATCGGTCATAAGTTATATCGTCTATGGAGCATTGATTGATTGGAACGCCTTTGTACATACTTTACAAAAACAATCATATCGGTTGCTGGGGTGGTCAAATCCTGCTTTCATATTTTCCCATCCTGGTTTTCATATTTATACCATGTTGGATATGAGCTACTACCTGATTCTTATTTTAGGGTTGGGGATATTTCAGTTTGATGAAAATAGAACAATGAAGCAACTTGGCTTTTTTATTATTTCACTCTTTACTCTAGTATGGGTGACAAGTGCTGAACAAGATATGTTGGGGTGGTATAAAATTCCAGTATTTTCGTTTTTAGCTATCGCAGCTGGGGCAACAATTGCATATAAGCGTTACTACTTAGCTATTACGCTAGTAGCAATTACCCTTGTTAATAACTTAGGTTTAATCAGGTATCCGACGCATCCACTCCCAGACGCATACACCTTACGTGGTCTTGTTAGTGTAGTAATTGGCGTAACTGTTCTATACTTATTTTATTCAAAAAAGGCAGAACTGCATAAATATGTTTTGGGTCTGCTATGTTGCATATACATTATGCAAAGTATGTACATAGCAAATAACGTCTATGCAGCACGGTGTACAGACAAAATCTGTCCTATCCCAATTGTAACCTTTAAATCTGTGTTACAAAGCTTGGCTAAATAAAATATGAAAGCGTTACTTGCACAAAACAAATGGTTGCTCGTTTTAGTTGTAACTGCGTTTTGCTTACGGCTGTACGCATTAGGGTCACTTCCTGCTGGCTTAACATGGGACGAGGCGGCAATTGGATATAATGGATACGCTATAGTCACGACCAGACGTGATGAATGGCTTGAAAAGTTGCCCATTTCTTTTAAATCTTTTGGTGATTACAAATCGCCCTTTGCAATTTACCTCACAGGAATTTTTACTTATATTTTTGGTCTTAGCCCACTGGTAGTACGTTTACCATTTGCCCTAGCTGGCGTGTTTACAATCCCAATATTCTATTTACTCTGTATGAAGTTGTATAAAGGTTTTGAACGTGCACCCTTTCTTAGTCTTACCTCTACGTTTCTGTTAACCCTTTCGCCTTGGCATATTCACTTTACCAGAGTGGGATTTGAATCCGGTTTAGCATTGTTCATTTTTATGCTTGCGCTATGGCTTTTGTTTGAGTTTTTTCAAACGATATATGAACGCAAATCATATGCTCTACAGCTCGGGATAGGTCTTGCTGCAGGGTTGAGTTGTGTTGCAACGTTATATACCTATCACAGTGCTAAGATTGTGGTCCCGCTTATGGTGTTAGTTACCGTTTGGCTGTTTAGTGATTTTAAAAAAATTATTCGTGCTTGGAAACCAATAGTTGTTGTGGTTCTTATTTCAAGTTTAGCTGTGTGGCCGTTACTTCAAGATGCATTATTTGGTATGGGTGCGACACGAGCAGGAGTGTTAATATTCTCGGAGCATTTAACTATAGTTGAGTACAGTCAAATCATCTTAAGTAACTATATTCTGCATCTATCTCCACTTTTTTTATTACAAGGTGCTACAAATACGCTTCGGCACGGTACTGGTGTCTGGGGCGTGCTTTTACTAACTACCTATCTGCTAAATATTGTGGGATTACTAGGCTACTGGAGTAGTCGAATAAAAAAACAGGATGATTGGTACACAAAAGTAGCGCTGTGGAGTATTTTAATGATTGTAATTGGTTTATTGCCTGCAGTGCTTACTAGAGAAGTGCCGCACCCTAATCGTGCTCTTTTTGCTTTACCTGGTTTTATTGTGCTTGCTACAATAGGTTTGAAGTACTTGATTGATAGCGTAAATGCTCTAGTGAATGCTCAAAAATTTTATTATTCTCAAGCGCTAATTGGTACCTTTTATATGGTACATATTGTGCTGTTCATATCTTTTTGGAATTATTACCTTATAGTTTATCCAGCTCGCAGTAGTGACTCATTTCAAGAAGGATATATAGAAGCATTTACTCTTGCAAAAGACTACGAAAAAGGTGAGAACGGAAAGCCTCAGGTAGAAAAAATACTTTTTAGTAGTGAATACGGTCAACCATACATTTATGCACTGTTTGTCAGAAAAACTAATCCTATTTGGTACAGAGGAGGATCATTGATAAAGTATGAATTTACTGATACAATTTCTCCAGGTGATCTAAGTAGAAATAATACGCTACTAGTTGCAACACAAAAGAATATCTTGCCTAATAAAGAACCAGATCATATTGTGTATGGTCGTGATGGAAGTATCCGATTTGCTTTATACTTAACTCCAGGCTCAGCACCAGCAGAAAATTAACTATGAAGTATTTGTATATCTTAGTAATTACACTCGCTATTTTTCTCAGAGTATATGGCTTACTTCAGTTTCCACCAAGTCTGTATTGGGAGGAAGCTGCTCTAGGATATGATGCATACTCTATCCTTAAAACGGGTAAAGACCATCATGGGACGGTATTACCAATAGTGGCATTTGAATCATTTGGTGACTGGAAGCCTTCAGGTTATTTTTATATTCTCGTTCCATTTATTGCGGCATTTGGTTTAACTGAGTGGGCAGTTCGACTCCCCACGGTCCTCGCGGGGATAGGTTTATTAGTTGGTACCGCGCTGCTTGCAAAAAGAGTTGGAATTTCACCATTGCTCGTGCTCGCAGTAGGAGCAATCTCTCCCTGGGCGATCCAGTTTTCCCGAGCAGGTTGGGAAGTAATGTCGGCTAGCGCACTCCTCGTATGGGCAAACTATTTTTTTCTTGTTACGCTTGAAAAGCCAAAAATTAAGGTAAAAATGGGTATTGCTGGAGTTCTGTTTTTTGCTGCTGCTATGTATACCTACCATGCTACACGCTTAATAGTCCCACTACAGCTGCTTGGTTTAGCTATATACTATTTTTCTATACATTTGCGCTTCACAAAAATTACAATAACAAGCCTACTAAACCAGATTGTAAAGTTACTCAATCAAAATATAACTCAGCTCTTGGTTCCATTACTTATCTTTATAGCAGTCATAGGTCCAATATTACTTTCTATTGGTGATACAAAAACAAATCATAGATTTCAAGAAACAAGCATTTTTTCCGATTTACGCGTTATTGAAGAAAGTAATTATTTAAAGGAAAATGCGGGTAATACATTGCTTTCTAGAATTTTATATCATCGCTATATATTGTTTGGCAGAGAAATTGCTACTAATTTTCTTTCACACTTTAACATTAATTTTCTTTTCATACATGGTGATGCAAATTTGCGACATTCAATTCAATATTTTGGGCAACTTTATCATATTGAAGCACTATTTGTGCTAATGGGACTGTATATTTGGCTTCAAAAGCGCACAAAACTGCACCTATACTTCTTGGCTTGGCTTTTTATTGCCATTATTCCAGCTTCCCTAACTACTGCTACCCCACATGCATTACGCATTTTACCGAGCTTGCCAATATTTATGTTGCTAATTGCACAAGGTATAGCACACTTTCATAAAGTTTTATCAAATCTAATTCAAAATCTACTTCCTATCAAACCAGTAGTATCAAGTAAGTTTGTTGCACTTTGTATTCTACTGATATATATCACTGAATTTACTGGTTTCTGGCGCTATTACACAAGTATTTATCCGAAAGTAGCAAGTAGTGAGTGGCAGTATGGGTACAAACAAATGGTCACTGAGGTACAGCGATTGCAAACAGAAAACCCTACTTTGCCAGTTTATATAACTAGAGAACAGGGTAGACCGGCCATGTATTACTGGTTTTTCTCTAAAACTAATCCTCGTGAGGTTCAAGCGGAAAATAGTATAGTAGAGAAAGATCAAGGCGAATACCTTGCATATAAAAATATATCATTCATTGATAAACCAGACCAAATCAAAGGGCCTGCTATTGTTGTAAGTTCTGAAAAGTTCAAAAACCAGGTAGTATCAGTTCGTTCAAGCGTTACTACAACTCAAATACGTGATCTTTCCAATACAGTAGTTTGGGACATTTATAACGTCAACTAATGCTATGAAGAAAATACTTGATGCATATTTAGTAACTATTGTAACTTTTGCTTTGCTATTTTTATGTGCAGTAGCTTTACTATGGGGACTTAGGAAACAAACACAATCATTCTACTTTCAAGATGAAACAGACCATGTGGCTATGGGTTGGATGATGAATACCTTTAACAAAAATCTCTATACAGATTTATCTACAAATCACCAACCAATTCCCGTTTATTTTGGTGCTGCCCTAATGAAAGGTATTTCGTACAATACCCTGTTTGATTTGATTGAAAGAATCAGAATTAGTATGTTTATCTTTTTTCTCATCACGGGCATTGGGTTGGTACTCAGATTCAGAGAACGGGGGTTATTTGCATTTATTTTAACCTTTTCAGTTGGCTACTATTTTTTTGCATGGCACGTACTAGCTGAAAGTATAGCTGTTCCGACTGTTATTTATCTTGTGTTACTTGTGTCAGAAAAACTACTCTATGCTGATAGTAAAAAAGCTCCAGATGAATTTACTGATAGGATAGATAGCATTGTTGCTGGTATTTCACTTGCATGGGTAGGTTTTTGTTTACTGCCACTGTGGCCATTTTGTGCACTTGTGGCTATATATTTATTTTACACCTCCCACAAAGATGCCCGGATCTTTGGACTTTCAGCAGCAGTAGCAGTGGTTACGGCAGTATTCTGGTTTACTTCACCTATTGATTGGTACCGTGAGGCTGTTACCAATAATATTAATTACTTTATTGCATATGAAGAGCCTTTGACAGTTACAGAATGGGGCAAAATTATTACATTCCCATTTTTATCTCTTGCTCAACCATTTAATAGACACTCTCAAATGTTTTATGTGCCATTAGTAATAATTGCTCTAGTTTTAACATATAAATTTTATAGAAAAACAAACATAAAAACACGCCAATATCTACAATTTGGATTCTTGTATTTACTGCTCTTATTACTTAATCCACGAGTTTATACATTCCCGGTGGCATTTTTCTCAGGCTTCCATTTATTCCCGTATGTAGCTGGCTTTTTTTCAATTTTTGCTTCACTAGTATACTATTCACTTTCACCTAAACAAATGCTGAATAGAATTATATTGCTTACACTGATTATCCCATTATTTGTACTTAACACACCTTGGCTTTGGGAAGACAAGGATAAACTGAATGAATACTATGTGCAATATGGCACTTATGAGTCTTATGCACAATTGGTCAAAGTAGTTGCAGGTGCAGAGTCCACTTTTTTTTCAGGTCCAAATGGTCATGGTTATCTAAATATAGTGAGTGGTGTGCCAATCGCAGGTAGGCAGTTATTTCATCTCCAATGGGCATATCGTTCTCCCCAGCTACGAGCTGAATTTCATGAACTATATGCAACTGATCCACCAGAATTCATCTATATGACTGAAGATACCAGTGGGTACCATACAGATTTAAGCCCGATCTTAAAAACTCAATATACTCCAGTTCTGCATGATAATAAGCAAACATTCCTTTATTTTAGAGATGATATTGCTGCAGCTATTACTCCTGAGCAAGCAAAATATATGCAAGAAAAAGATTTTAGCTTCTATCAAAAATAATTTTTGTAGGTTGTAAGCAGGGTTCCTTTTCACATTTCTCGTAGGGATACTGCTTAATAGCTAAGATATTTCCAAAGATGACTAACCCTAGTAGTACTATTACCATAACACTTGAAAGATATTCTAACCATTTATTTTTAGGATGAAAAAAAATAAGTACGAATGGCGCAAAAACGAGTAGAGTAGAAATCCTTAGTATCGTAGAACTAAGCTCAATCCCAGCAAGTGTATATCCACTAAATCCGAAGAGTAAAAAGAGGGCAGCAATAAACAAACTTTTCTTCTTCCATAACTCATCAGCATAGATTCCAATACTAATAGACATAAAGGGTATTAACGGATATCTATACCATGGTGAATTATTATATTTTCCAGAAACGAGGAATAATACAATGATCCATGCCATAAAAAACCAAGAAAAAAATTTTTCATAACTGGTTTTCTCACGTTTAAGCAATACTACAAACGAGAACAGTAGCCCTAATATATATAGTCCGTCCATAAACTCTCCATAGAACATCGGTTTGACAAAGCTTTCAATAAAAGAGCTGAGATACATTCCTCTCACACCTTGGTTACTCAGTGTATTGAGGAAGAAATCTGAACTTGTTAGCAGCCCATATGCTACATAACTGCTTAAGGAAACTATAAAGCTCAATAAAAAAAGTAATGCAAGCTTTTTATTTTTCAGATAGTAGCTCCAACCCGCAAGCATGAGTGGAATAGCAAATGCAGGAATTTTGAACCAGCCACAGAGAAACGACAATAGCAAAGATAGATACAGCTGCCAAGGACGTTTAGATTCTTGATAGTATAAATAGCTAATAAGACTCCCTAAAAAAACTGGTGTTAAGAAGTTTTCTAGATATGATTGCCGATGCGCAAAGACAAAGTACGGTGTGGTAGCAGCAAAGAGTAGACTAAAAAGTGCAGTTCGAGTTCCAAATAATTTTTGCGCTAAAAGATATATGCCAAGTAGAGTAAAGATGCTTGCTATAAGTGCAGGGTATCGCACGATCATATGTGGCATCTGCTCGACTTGATCATATCCTAATAAATATGCAGGAAACCCAGCAATAAGTGAGCCTAATGGTGGATGGTCAAACCATGGTTCAACAATTTTCATACCAAAACGAAGATGTGGAACATAATCATAATACTGTGATCTCCATATAAGTGCGGCATTATCAGAATCAAAAATTGTATGACTATGGACTTGGCTGGGACTTTGCAATAGGCTTGTGCCTGTCCAAACATAATAGAGTCCATCATCATTATTATCTATGGGGAATATATCGGCGTGATAGGTACGCAGAAGCGCTCCCAGACCAATAAGCATCCAAACGAGTATTGGTATTAAAAATGCTGTATGTAAGTGTAGTACTCTGCGCATTGTATAAATAGTATACTATAGTAGTTGAAACAGACTATTAATGAAAATTACTACACTGCAACTTCACTGTATTTTTGGTTTAACAACAATTTTATTTATAACATTTGTATCCATAT